>CAKQXI010000026.1 GCA_934281565.1 uncultured Prevotella sp. | reverse complement strand
AGTAACCAGCTCATCCTTATCATTATAAAAATAGGTGCCTGCTTGTTCCACAGGATGAAGATAAAGAGGTTTCCCTAAGTCGCTCTTTACGATTAATGGATGATAAGAACCAACTGCACGAGAACTTTCATCATTACTACTGCTGCCAGAGTTTGGTGTCCAACCATTTACTTCTGTTGCAGTAAAGGAAATCTTCTTGTCAGAGAGAGTAACACCAGATAATCCCTCACTTTCAGAACATGACATTAGGGATGATGATACTACTGATAATGATGCTAATGCCAACAATAAACTTGTACTTTGCCTTTTAATGTATATCATTGCTTGATAGCTATTAGTTCCGCCGAACCCCTAAAGCAGATGTTAATTAATATAGGCTAACTCCATTCAAAAGATATTGGCGTAGGGTTCTTTACTTCTTTTGTCATCCTTGTGTATTGAGGTATTAGGAAACCCATGGATTCAAGGATAAGAAGCAAGAGGAAACACCTACGCCAACGAGGTATATATGTATATAGCACAAAGTACACCCTTCCTTACGAAAGGGTACACTTGTGCCGTGCAATATATACACGTTATGTAGACATCCACTACCATCTTCCTCTGAAATCCATATGAAAGTTCCTAATTTCCAATACATCATCAGAAGCAAACGTTAGCAAAACGCCATTCTTTATAAATAGAGCCAAACCACGGATTAACACCAACAACTCATTGTTGGCAATCCATGAAATGACAGTGCAAAAGTAACAAAAAGTTTTTGAACTGGCAAGAATTTGAAAAATATTCTTCATTCTTGCCATCAATATTAAACCTATTCTATATAGGTTGCATGGTTATTACCAGTATGCAGTGCCGTGTCACTTCTACCAGACCATCAAGGGAACTGAGGATATTTATCAAAGTCGGGCTTGCGCTTTTCCAAGAAAGCCTTACCACCCTCTTGCGCCTCATCCATTGTATAATACAACATGGTAGCATCACCAGCAAGCTCTTGAATACCAGCCTGTCCATCAAGCTCTGCATTCAGACCTGCCTTGATCATACGGAGAGCCAAAGGAGAACGTTCCATCATTATCTCTGCCCATTCCACGCAAGTATCTTCCAATTGGTCAAAAGGCACTACCTTGTTGACCATTCCCATTTCCTCCGCTTCCTTTGCCGTATATTGCTTGCAAAGGAACCATATCTCACGAGCTTTCTTCTGTCCTACCATTCGAGCCAGATAAGAAGCACCGAAGCCTGCATCAAAACTACCAACCTTAGGACCCGTCTGTCCAAAGATGGCATTCTCTGAAGCAATAGTCAAGTCACACATCACATGAAGAACATGACCGCCACCAATGGCATAACCATTCACCATAGCGATAACAGGTTTGGGCAAACGCCGTATCTGCATCTGCACATCTAAAACATTAAGGCGTGGGACACCATCGGTGCCTACATAACCACCACGACCTTTCACGTGCATATCGCCACCAGAACAGAAAGCCTTGTCACCAGCACCAGTCAATATCACTACACGGATGTCCTGCGCCTCACGGCAATAGCTGAACGCCTGTGACATTTCCCATGTGGTAAGAGGTGTAAAGGCATTGCGATAACGCTCACGGTTAATCGTTATCTTCGCAATGTGATTGAATTCCTCGAAAATGATCTCCTTGAAATCAAAACCGTCTATTTTCTTCCATTCACGCATTTCCAGTCTTATTTATTAAATTGATTTGCTTAACTTTTCCATCATCTGATTGTCTACATCTATATCGGTGAAAACCTCCAAGAGTATAGGGCGGTCAGACTTAGCCGTTATCAACTGCTCCATGCCACTTTGCAGTGCATCCATATCACGGGCGGAAAGGTAAGTGATGTTGTTTGCCTCACAAATGCTCTTGGCGGAAGTATTATGTTTCGCCATGACCATCTTGTCACGTACATCACCCTTTTGCAAGCCCTCGAACTTGCCGAAGATGGCACCACCACCGTTATTGAGCACCATAATGCGAAGAACGCCATTAAGGTTCTGGTTCCACAGGGCATTCTGGTCGTAGAAGAAGCTCAAGTCACCCAAGATACAATACACATGGGTGTCTTCATGAACCTCATAATCCCATACATCAGCCATACCGACGGCAGTGGACAAAGATCCTTCGATGCCATTCACGCCCCGATTGCAATAAATATGCCTATCTGCGAAAAAGCATCCCAGACGAACGGCAGAACTATTACCATAGCATACGGCACTCGTAAACCAAGGCAGGAAGCCCATGAAGTCCACAGGCATACCATCATCAAAGATATCTTGCCCCCAGAAATCGATAGGCTCATGCTTAGCCAACACCTCATGGAAGCACTTGACCGCAGCTGCACTGCTGAACTTCAGCTTGGTCTTCTGAATCAAATTGCCTGCTTTCATTTGCGCCTCAAACCACCGTTTGCAATACCTCGTCCAACTTGCCTCATCATGGTCCATGTACTTGCCAAACGATGCTTTTCTTACAACGGCAAGGAACTCCATTGGCGTAGCATTGACCACCTTGGTAAGGTTCATAAAGGTATCAGCCATATCATTGTCGGTGGTGACACGTATCTGTTCCACATCCCTCAACGTACGAAGATATTGCTTCAATCGTTTGCTGACGATATGACCACCTATATAGATAACCAAGTCTGGACGGAAGTATTTGTTTCTCTCAGCCTTGGCGAGAATATTCTCAAACCTGCTATGATAAAAGACTCCTTTGACCAAGCACTCCAACTCCATGTCACCCAACGAATCGCCTGTCTGGAACAGATGCTGCAAAGCCAATGGCTCACATACAATGGCGCAAGCCCTTAAATCTGTGAACAACCTTGCATAATCTACCGTGTTGTCCAACTGTCCCAGCACAACGAGGGGACGCTTTGAGAACTCAAACGCCTCAAGTAGATCTTGAGGGAACTCACTCCAACTGGTATTCAATTCAACAGCCCGAAAAACTCTTTCTACTGGCAAATCAGGAACCGTAAAAGAATAGAGAGGCCCTGAAATGGGGACATTGATCAAGACTGGTCCTTTCGTTCTTCCCATGGCTGTCACCAAAGCCTCATTGACCAGTCGATTGCAATACCAGTGCATTTCTTCTTCCTGTTCACCCTCGACTACCTCAGGCAAGGTAACACTTTTCAATACCATTCGTCCAAAGGCATCTGATTGAGGGAGAGTCTGACCATCAAGCTGACCTATCCATTGAGCTGGCCTATCAGCAGCAATGACAACCAATGGCACATGCTGGTAATAAGCCTCAGCCACAGCAGGATAGAGATTGAGCAAAGCCGAACCTGATGTCACGCACACTGCCACAGGGATATATCCCAAGGAGATGGAAGCACCCAATGCCTGAAAACCAGCACTGCGCTCATCGGTTACAGGAACACAACCAACCCCAGACTCGTACAAGTCATGGACAATAGGAGCGTTACGACTACCAGGACATACGATGGCACGATGCACACCATGGTTTCGCAACACTGAAATCAAAATATTTACGCTTTTTTTATCACAATACACTTTTCTTTTATTTTTAATGATTATATAGAATTACTTTCATTGTCTGTAACTTTGCCTCGGTCTCCTCCCATTCTTTTTGCATCTCGCTCCCTACAAGGAGTCCACCACCTGCATAGAGGTCATACATACCATTGCCAAGAATATTCATGCAGCGAAGCGATACATAGAGATGGGTGTCGCCATGGAAAGACAACGGTCCTACGAAACCACTGTAATACTTACGCGATTGATGTTCATGGGAAAGGATAAACTGGCGTGCCAAGTCCTTGGGAATGCCACAGACCGCTGGCGTAGGAAACAGTTTGTCAAGCACATCACCCAACCTATTTCCATCTTGTAAATGGAAACGGAAATCTGTACGTAGATGATAAAGTTGCGCTGCCATCGTGGTATAAGGACCATCAAGAGAATAGTCATCGGCGAACTCCTTGATGCAATCCTCTATATAATCGGCAACACACTGTTGTTCCTCCCTGTTCTTCCCTGACCACACTGTCGTTCTCTGGGTTCCTGCCAGAGCCATCGTAAAGAATGTATTTTCCTTGCCACTCAACAAGATTTCGGGCGTAGCCATCAGCCATGTACCCGACTGTGGCGTAGATACCAAAGCCACGAACAAGCGAGGATAAAGGCGACAAGCCTTCATAAAGAGATCTTCGGCAGAAGCAATGGGGGCCTTGACATGGGCACATCTTGCCAACACAATCTTCTGGAAGATGCCCTGTTCCAACTGCTGATGGAAGTCATCGAAATCGTACGCATAAAGTTCTTTCTCATTCTCTGGACTTACCGCCACTTCTGATGAAATGCTTTTTATATCTGGTATAGCCAGTTGCTTGATGCTATCTGGGTGCATCAACAAAATGGGGCATTCGTCGGAAGAAGAAAAAGGAGCGATGACAAAACCCTCCTTGCCATTCAACCCAGACACGGAAGGTATCACTTCCGCTTCTCCCTTACACTGCATCACACAAGTAGCATGAAGCTCATTGGGCAAACGATACATTGCAAAAGCCGCCATTCGTCTACTATTTTTGTTTAGGGGTAAACACATAGTTGGTTACCTGCACGGTGCAAATCAACTCACCAGCACCATTCTTAATCTCCACTTGCCAAGTATGGAGAGTCCTGCCCTTATGCACCAGCTTACCGTATGCCGTGACAGTGTCACCTTCAGAGACGGCAAGCACATGGCTGCCACTTACATTGATGCCAACGGCAATCTGTCCTGGGCAAAGTGCCAGCGAACCAATACCAGCCAAATTCTCGGCAAGTGCCAACGAGGCACCACCACTCAAGAAGCCAAATGGCTGGCGATTGCGCTCATCTACTTTCATCGTAGCCTGTAAGGTATCGGGCTCAGGTGTCGAGATAAAATTCATGCCGAGAGTCTTGGACAAACCATCGGTCTTGCTAATTCTCTTGATTACTTGTTCTATGTTCATAATTTATATAATCAATCTCACAATTTTACCGCAAAGGTAAGACTTTCTACAGACAAAACAAAACAATTCACACATTTTATATCCTTATCGTGCAATATTGCATATAATTCACCCCTCATTAATAATAAAAAACTTAAAATGCTACGTTAGTTCAAATATTATTCGTATTTTTGCACCAAAATAATAAAAAGATATATCTGAATATAGTATGAACATTTTAGAGTTAAGCGAACAGGAGATTGTTCGCAGACAGAGTCTTCAGACATTGCGCGAGATGGGCATCGACCCATACCCAGCAGCAGAGTTTCCAACCAATGCATTCAGCACAGATATCAAAGCTGAATTCAAGGATGACGATGAGCCACGCCAGGTAGTTATCGCTGGCCGTATGATGGGTCGCCGTGTCATGGGCAAGGCAAGTTTCGCTGAACTGCAAGACTCAAAGGGAAGAATTCAGGTGTATGTTTCTCGTGACGATATTTGCCCTGACGAGAACAAGGACCTTTACAATACTGTTTTTAAGAAACTCCTTGACATCGGTGACTTCATCGGTGTGAAAGGTTTCGTATTCCGTACACAGACTGGCGAGATTTCTGTTCACGCCAAGGAGTTGTGCTTGCTCTCCAAGAGCTTGAAGCCACTGCCTATCGTGAAATACAAGGATGGTGTCGCATACGATAAGTTTGACGACCCTGAGTTGCGCTATCGTCAGCGTTATGTAGACCTTATCGTCAATGATGGAGTAAAGGACACTTTCTTACAACGTGCTACTGTTCTCCGCACCCTACGCAACGTACTTGACGAAGCTGGTTATACAGAGGTGGAGACACCAACATTGCAAAGTATCGCAGGTGGTGCTTCCGCTCGTCCATTCATCACCCACTTCAATGCACTCGACCAAGATATGTATATGCGTATCGCCACTGAGCTTTACTTGAAGCGTCTCATCGTTGGTGGTTTCGAGGGTGTATATGAGATTGGCAAGAACTTCCGCAACGAGGGTATGGACCGTAACCATAACCCAGAGTTCACTTGCATGGAGTTATATGTCCAATACAAGGATTACAACTGGATGATGTCATTCACGGAGAAGTTGTTGGAAACTATCTGTATCGCTGTCAATGGCAAGCCAGAGCGTGAGATTGATGGCAACATCGTCAGCTTCAAGGCTCCATACCGCCGCCTTCCTATCCTCGATGCTATCAAGGAAAAGACTGGCTTTGATTGCAATGGCAAGAGCGAGGAAGAAATCCGTGCGTTCTGCAAAGAAAAAGGCATGGATGTAGACGAGACAATGGGCAAGGGTAAGTTGATTGATGAGCTATTCGGTGAGTTCTGTGAGGGTACTTTCATCCAACCTACTTTCATTACCGACTATCCTGTTGAAATGTCTCCATTGACTAAGATGCACCGTTCTAAGCCAGGCTTGACTGAGCGTTTCGAGTTAATGGTAAACGGTAAGGAATTGGCTAACGCTTACTCAGAGCTTAACGACCCTATCGACCAAGAAGAGCGTTTCATTGACCAAATGAAACTTGCTGACAAGGGTGACGACGAGGCGATGATCATCGACCAAGACTTCCTCCGTGCATTGCAATATGGTATGCCTCCTACATCTGGTATTGGTATCGGCATTGACCGTTTGGTTATGTTGATGACAGGAAAGACTTTCATCCAGGAAGTTTTGTTCTTCCCTCAGATGAAACCAGAGAAGAAGATGCCTCAAAGTTCTATCAAGGAGTGGGCTGAGATTGGTGTACCAGAGAACTGGGTATATGTTCTCCGCAAAGCTGGTTTCAACCTTATCTCAGACATCAAGGACGAGAAGGCACAAGGATTGCAGCAGAAGATTGGTGAAATCAACAAGAAGTACAAACTCGGATACGAGAAACCTTCTGTTGATGCCATCCAATCTTGGATTGATGCAGCTAATAAATAGTGAAGAATTTTAAGAGTGAAGAACAAAGAATTCAATAGCAAGAGAATTCTTCACTCTTCGTTCTTCACTCTTCACTTTTAATATAAGATATGTATACTTGCGGTAAAATAGCGATAATCGGTGGCGGTAGCTGGGCTACGGCAATAGCCAAGATTGTGGTGGGACATACCCATCACATTGGTTGGTATATGCGTCGCGATGACCGCATCGAGGACTTCAAGCGCATGGGGCATAACCCAGCTTATCTGATGAGTGCACGGTTTAATGTCGATGAGATATTCTTCTCATCAGATATTAATAAAATCATAGAGAACTATGATACGCTCGTGTTCGTTACACCATCGCCATACTTAAAGAACCACCTCAAGAAACTAAAGACACGTATCAGCGACAAGTTTATCATCACAGCTATCAAGGGTATTGTACCTGATGAGAACTTGGTTTGCTCTGAATATTTCCATCAGGTTTACGACGTGCCATACGAGAACTTAGCTTGCATCGGTGGTCCTTCTCATGCTGAGGAAGTGGCACTGGAGCGCTTGAGTTATCTCACCGTGGGATGCAGCGACATTGAAAAAGCCAGAGCTTTTGCCGAAGAAGCCTTGATGAGTGAGTTTATCAAGACCAAGACTTCCAGCGATGTAATCGGTATAGAATATTCCTCTGTACTGAAGAATGTGTATGCCATTGCCGCTGGTATCTGTGGTGGACTGAAGTATGGCGACAACTTCCAAGCTGTACTCATGTCGAATGCCGTACAGGAAATGTCACGTTTCTTGACAGCCGTACATCCGATAGAACGAAGTATGTATGACTCGGTCTATCTCGGTGACCTCTTGGTGACTGGTTATAGCAACTTCTCACGCAACCGTACTTTTGGCACCATGATTGGAAAGGGGTATAGCGTGAAAAGTGCCCAGATAGAAATGGAAATGATTGCAGAGGGATATTTCGGAACGAAGTGCATGAAAGAAATCAACCGACATATGCACGTGAATATGCCTATCCTCGATGCAGTATATAATATATTGTACGAGCGCATCAGTCCGCAAATAGAAATAAAACTATTAACAGATTCATTTAGATAAAAAGAAAAATGAAAAGTATTAGCTTAAACATTACAAAGGCTGCTTCCTTCCTCGCTGAGGGTGCAGTAAAGGCTTACGAGCCAAAGGTAAAGGCTGCTCAAGAGGCTCTTGAGAACGGCACTTGTGAGGGTAACGACTTCTTAGGATGGTTGCATTTGCCATCTTCTATCACCCCAGAGTTCTTGGGTGAGATTGAGACTGTTGCCAACACTCTGCGTGAGAAGTGTGAGGTTGTTGTTGTAGCAGGTATCGGTGGTAGCTACCTCGGTGCTCGTGCCGTTATCGAAGGTCTCGGCAACTCTTTCGCTTGGCTCGTCAATGACAAGAAGAACCCAACTATCCTCTTTGCTGGTAACAACATCGGTGAGGATTATCTCTATGAATTGACATCATACTTGAAAGACAAGAAATTCGGTGTCATCAATATCTCTAAGTCTGGTACCACTACCGAGACTGCCCTGGCTTTCCGCCTCTTGAAGAAGCAATGCGAGGACCAACGTGGCAAGGAAGAAGCCAAGGATGTAATCGTAGCAGTAACAGATGCAAAGAAAGGTGCTGCCCGTACTTGCGCTGACAAAGAGGGCTACAAGAGCTTCATCATTCCAGACAATGTAGGTGGTCGTTTCTCTGTATTGACTCCAGTAGGTTTGTTGCCAATCGCAGTTGCAGGCTTTGATGTAAAGCAGCTCGTTGCTGGTGCTGTTGAAATGGAGAAAGCTTGTGGTAAGGATGTTGCTTTCGACGAGAACCCTGCAGCTATCTATGCTGCTACACGCCAGGCTCTCTATACACAAGCTGGCAAGAAGATAGAGATTGTTTGCAACTTCCAACCAAAACTTCATTACTTCGCTGAATGGTGGAAGCAGCTCTATGGTGAGAGTGAGGGCAAGGACTTGAAAGGTATCTTCCCTGCAGCTTGCGACTTCACTACCGACCTTCACTCCATGGGTCAGTGGATCCAGCAAGGCGAGCGTTCTATCTTCGAGACTGTTATCAGCGTAGAGACTCCTAACGAGAAGTTGTTGTTCCCTCATGATGACGAGAACCTTGATGGCTTGAACTTCTTGGAGGGCAAGCGTGTTGATGAGGTTAACAAGATGGCAGAGCTTGGTACTCGCTTGGCTCACGTTGACGGTGGTGTACCAAACATCTTGGTTAACGTACCAGAGTTGAACGCTTATTATCTCGGTCAGTTGATCTACTTCTTCGAGAAGGCTTGTGGTATCAGTGGTCTCTTAGAAGAAGTTAATCCATTCAACCAGCCTGGTGTTGAGGCATACAAGAAGAATATGTTCGCATTGCTCAACAAGCCTGGCTATGAGGCAGAGAGCAAGGCTATCCAAGAGAGACTCGCTAACGAAAAATAAATCAATAATGTTAAATGCTGAATGTTAAATGTTAAGTTGCCTAACGGTATTAAGGGCGAATGCCTCATTTAACATTTAACACTTAACATTTAACATTAAAAAAATAATTGATGAAAGAAATTATTTCAAAATACTTAAAAGGCCACGGCTTTGGGGAATTCAACCCTAAAGCCGTTCTTTTTGACATGGATGGTGTACTATATGACAGTATGCCCAATCATGCCGTAGCTTGGCAAGAGTCCATGAAGCAATTTGGTATCCACATGACTGCTGCCGACGCTTATGCCACAGAGGGAGCAAGAGGTATCGATACCATCCGTATGTTTGTTAAAGAGCAACAAGATAAAGACATTACACTTGAGGAAGCCCAGAAGATGTATGATGTGAAGACAGAAATCTTCCACACCATGCCTATTGCCAAGATATTTCCTGGTGTCATAGAAATCATGCAAAAGATTAAGGATGCCGGTATGCAGATTGGTGTAGTGACAGGCAGTGGTCAACGCCCCCTAATACAACGACTACTCAATGACTTTGGTGATTATCTGGATGAAAACCACATTGTTACTGCATACGATGTAAAGCGTGGCAAACCTAATCCCGACCCTTACTTAATGGGATTACAAAAAGCCAACAATCTCCAACCATGGGAAGGTATCGTTGTAGAGAATGCTCCTTTAGGTGTAAAAGCTGGTGTTGCAGCCAATATCTTCACCGTAGCTATCAATAGTGGTCCTCTCCCCGACTCAGTCTTATCCAATGAGGGCAGCAACCTACTCTACCATAAGATGACAGAGTTCTGTCATGACTTTGATACATTGGTCAAGAATATATAAAAAATACATCTGTCACTTGACTTGTATCAAAAAATAACGAATATTCATCATTTTGTCATGCCATTATGGCTGAAATTCAAAAAATAGGCATTACCTTTGCAAACGAAAAGGTAAGATTGGTTAAAAGGATAATGTTAAACAGGAGTCGAATGGCGACTCCACAAAAGAATGTAAAATTATGATGACAACAGTAATGATTTTGGCAGTTGTTGGTGCTATGATAGCACAGGCTGTCGCAGTAAACAAGAAGATGGAAATGGGTAAATAACCCTATCCATCTAAAGGTAAAGAGAGATTTTGGGCTTGAAAAGCCCATAGTATTAATGAAAAAAGAGAAAGGATAACTATTATGAAAAGAATGATAGAAAACATCAAAAATGTCGTAAAGTCTTTCGTTGAAAGCTACATGAACACCATGGCTCTTTATGGTGAGGCTTTATCAAGAGGTCGTGGTTGCTATGGTTGTGCATAAGGACATGACTTCTTTCAAGAGAAAGTAATTACGTTTTTAGAAATAAAAAGAAGCGTGCAAGTATCTCAAAATGCTTGCACGCTTCTTTTTTATCGTCCTCAGTTTCTGCATTTAACAGCAACAAGAACCTATACCGTTATCTCTCCCGATCCATAGCAACGATGATGATGCTCGTCATACACCACGCAGAATTGACCAGGCGCAACACCATGGATGGCTTCCTCGGCATGAACCATCAGTCTACCATCGCCAAGATGCTCAATAGTGGCAGGATGATATTCTGGCGTATGGCGAATCTTGAACGTAACCCTGTTCATTTCTATCTCTTTAGTAAGGAAATGGAAGTCATGCACAGGGAAGTCTTTCTTATAAGCCGTCTGAGGGTCATAACCATGACTTACATACAAGATATTATCAGGAACATCTTTCTTGACAACAAACCACGGTCCACCACCAAAGCCTAAGCCCTTGCGCTGACCAATGGTATGATACCACAAGCCACGATGCTCACCTATACGCTTGCCTGTCTCCAGTTCGATAACATCACCCGGATTGTCACCAAGATAACGACGGATATAATCATTATAATTGATTTGTCCCAAGAAACAGATGCCTTGGCTATCCTTGCGCTTGGCATTCACCAAGTGCTCTCTTTCTGCTATCTCACGCACTTCATCCTTAACATGATGCCCGATGGGAAACACAGCCTTTTTCAACTGCCATGAATAGATTTGTGCCAAGAAATCAGTTTGGTCTTTCACAGGGTCAGGACTGGTTACAAGCCACTTGTCACCATTCTCATCAATCTCAGTCTGTGCATAATGCCCTGTGGCAATGAGGTCGTAGTTATGCCCCATTTTCTCGTCAAAGGCACCAAACTTAATTAGTCGATTGCACATCACATCGGGATTAGGCGTATATCCAGCCTTAACTTTCTCCATTGTATATCGAGTGACCTCATTCCAGTATTCCTTATGGCAATCAATGACTTGCAACTGGCAACCATACTTAGCAGCCACAGCAGTAGCCATCTCCAAGTCCTCCTCGGAAGAACAGTCCCATTCCTCCTTTTCCTCAGGACCTATCTTGATATAGAAGCAGTCGGGATGCAAGCCCAATCGAGCGAACTCCCATACCACTACCGAACTATCCACGCCACCCGAAAGCAGCACTGCTATTCGCTTATTCTTTATCTCATCAATATCCATACTTTTTATACTTTATATTGGTGCAAAATTACAAAAAAAGCCCGATACACAATCATAAATGAGAAAAAAGTAGTAACTTTGCACTCGAAATTTCAATTACACAGTAGTATGGATATCATAAAAAACCTTTTTTACGGCTTCCCGGACCTTTGGGGAGGCGGCGTTGCCCATTCTGTGATGATATTAGCGTTGGTCATCACCTTGGGCTTGTGTTTAGGCAAAATTAGGGTGAAAGGTGTTTCCTTAGGATTGGCATGGATTCTTTTCATTGGACTTATCTTTGGACATTTCTCGCTCAATCTCGACGAGCACTTGCTCCATTTCCTCAAGGAGTTTGGCTTAATCCTTTTCGTTTACTCCATAGGCTTGGAAGTAGGACCAAGTTTCTTTTCTTCGTTCAAGAACGGAGGCAAGAGTCTCAATTTACTCAGTATCATCGTCATTGCCATCAGTATCATGACGACCCTTGGCATCTTCTATGCCTCAGGCACTTCGATTACCTCCATGGCTGGTATCCTCTCTGGTGCAGTAACCAACACTCCGGGCTTAGGTGCAGCCCAACAAGCATTCAGTGACTTGCGCCATATCGATGCCCCTTCCATTGCCGCAGGTTATGCCATCGCCTATCCTATGGGTGTGCTCGGTGTCATCCTCTCGTTCATCATCTTGAGATATGCACTCCGCATCAATACAAACGAGGAAGAAGCACAGGCTAAGCGTGGCTTTGGTCACTTGGAAGCCATGACCCTCAATACTTTCTCCATCAAGGTGACCAACAAGATGATATTTGGCGATACGGTAAAGGAAATCCGCCACTTGCTGAAACGTGACTTCATGATCTCCCAGATCCACCGAGCAGACAACAGTACCAACAAGGAGATGGTAAATGGACAGACTGTCCTTAACGAGAACGATATAGTATATGTTGTAGCACACCCATCCGTACAAGAACCTCTCATTGCCTTGCTTGGCGAGAAAGTGGACATGACTTGGGAAGAATTTGGAAACGAACTCATTACTCGCCGTATCCTTGTCACTAAGCCTGGCATCAACGGCAAGACTATTTCACAGATGCAAATCCGTTCCAACCTCGGCACTAACATCACTCGTGTAAACCGTGCTGGCGTTGATTTGATTGCTACACCAGACTTGAAACTACAGATGGGCGACCGTGTAACCGTCGTGGGTACGGAACTTGCCATCAGTCATACAGAGAAAGTATTGGGTAACCAGATGAAACGCCTCAACTACCCTAACCTTATTCCTATTTTCTTGGGTATCGTACTCGGTTGTATCGTGGCTAACATCCCATTCTTCATCCCGGGTATCTCAGAGAGCTTGCGCCTTGGATTGACTGGTGGACCATTGATTGTGGCTATTCTCATCGGTTACTTCGGTCCTAAGCATAACCTTGTTACTTACAACACCATTTCCGCTAACCTCATGATACGAGAGATTGGTATCTGTATGTTCTTGGCTTGCGTTGGCTTAGGTACAGGTGAACAGTTTATCGAGACCGTAGCAACAGAATCTGGTTTGATATGGATTATCTATGGCATCGTCATCACCATGCTACCTATCATCTTGGGTGGCATCATTGGTCGTTTTGTGTTCCACATCAATTACTACACCCTATTAGGTGTATTGGCTGGTGCCAACACCAACCCATCTGCCTTGGCATACGTAAGGGAACAGACCAGTGCCGATGCCCCAACCGTAGGTTATGCCAATGTCTATCCATTTGCCATGTTCCTACGCATCGTGACAATCCAGATTATCATTTTCGTTTTCGGATAAGATAGATGGAATTTAAAAGAAGTTAGAGAGAAGTTAGAGAGAAGTTAGAGAGAAGTTAGAGAGAAGTTAGAGAGAAGTTAGAGAGAAGTTAGAGAGAAGTTAAGGGACAATAGCCTTTAAGGACTGTCCTCACTCATTCTTCACTCTTCGTTCTTCACTCTTCACTAATAAAGCCGTTGTCCCTTAACTTCCCGAACGACCGTAGGGAGTGATAACTTCCCTTAACTTCTCTTAAATTCCCGAATACAATCAACTTACAAAAAAAACAAAAGACATTCATGAAAAAGGAGACTGAATTAGAGGCTATGTTAGCCAACAATGAAGAAAACAAGACTTGCAAATGCCAAGACAAAAGCAATTGCAAGTGCCAAGAAGTATCCAAGTCGGAACTACTCCATAAGTTAGACCTCTTGCTTCGCACTGGTAGGATCTTGGTAGAAAGTGCTGCTGACACTTCTCGTATCATACGTACGATGAAGCGTGCCGCTGCCTACTTAGGACTTGATGAGCGATACCTCCATTTATTCGTCAACTATAATGTACTGATGGTGAATTATAGCGACGAAGAACATTCTTTCACTAAGTTTCAGCGTTGTGAGAAACATGGCATCAACCTTACTTCTATCTCACAGGTGAGCAAACTGACATGGCGTGCCATCAGCGAGAACTATTCATTTGATCAATATGAGCAAGCCCTCAAAGACATTATGGCAACCAAGCGTAGTTTCTCTCCTTGGCAAGTAGCCATCGGTGGTGGCTTTGCCTGTGGAGGCTTCTGTATCCAGTTCGGTTGCGACTGGCCTGCATTCTTCTATTGCTCACTGGCAGCGATACTTGGTTTCCGTCTCCGTATGTTCTTGCCAACCAAGGGCTGCAACAACTATGTAGCTATTGGCATCGCCGCATTCGTGGCAACACTGATAGCATGGGCAACCTCTTTCCTTTCACTCAACCCGAATATTGCAGATGTATTGCCATCGTTCATGCTTTCTTCCACACCTTGGCATCCATTGATGGCTTGCGCCCTGTTCATCGTACCGGGAGTACCATTGATTAATTTCGTGAGCGATATGCTCGATGGCTATATAGAAGTGGGTATCACCCGTGCCGTCAATACATTGCTGATGGTCTTGTCCATGGCATTTGGTATCGCTATGGCTATCCAGATATGCGGTATCAACAACTTCGTTACTGACCTTACGATGACCCCTCACCATGCTTACTGGGAATATGCTATTGCAGCAGCTGTATCAGCTATGGGCTTCTCTACTATCTTCAGTATTCCAAGAAGATTGTTGCCAGTGGTCGCCGTGGGTGGTATCATTGCCGTTTGCTTCCGTAATTTCGTAAACTTAGGTCCAAGCAATGGCAATATTGGTCTTGACATGGGATTGAGCATCGGTTCCTTGGCTGGCTCTGCATTGATTAGCATCATTGTCATCAAGGCTCGCCATTGGTTCCATACCCCTCACCAATGTATCACCATTCCAAGTGTCATTCCTATGGTTCCCGGAGTATTGATGTATCGTGCTCTCTTTGCATTCATTGATATGCACGGTGTCGTGGGTGAGGTTACCGTTGGCATGAACAATGCTATCAAGGCTTCGCTTGCCATTCTTTGCATTGCATTAGGTGTGGCTATCCCTAACATCTTCTTCCGTCGCTTTATCGAGGGAGACCGCAAGAGGAAACTCTACAATGCACTTGTAGAAAGAAAAAGAAAGAATGGTGAGTTTGTTGACTTACATGAAGTAGAAATTAAATAAGAAACTTCCACAGTTCTACACAGGTTTATTTCAAAGGGCAGCTTCTGATGATATGGAAGTTGCCCATTTTATCTTTAAGCCGTTTACTTTTTTAGGATTATCAATACTACTCCAGCCAAGATAAGTACGATACCACTTGCCAATCGGAGTGAGAATGTTTCTCCATAGACAAAGACACCTATACAAACCGCCGTCACAGGCTCCAAGGCTCCCATGATGGCAGATGGTGTACTGCCTATGAGATTGATGGAGATGGTCATGAAGAAAAGAGACAACACCGTTGGCAACAACGCCAGTTGGATGCCACAAGCCCATTGCTTCGGTGTCTGCAAGAGTTGTATATCATCACCTGCCATCCATGAATATACGAGAATGGTCAGTAAACAAAAGAAAAGGATCCAAAACGTGAACTTGATGTTCGACATATCGTTCTGCCACTGGTTCACCGAGATGATATATATCGCATAAAGCAACGATGAGACCATGACAAGCGAGAAACCTGCCGTACTCAACTTCGCATCACCGTCACCCTTGTATAACAATCCTACCCCTGCCACAGCCAAGAGTATTGCCAACGATGTGCTCCACGTTACTCTTTCATGAAAGAATGCCGTCATCAACACAGCCGTCATGATAGGATAGACGAAAAGCAAGGTACTCGCAATGCCTGCCTCCATATAATGAAAGCTCAAATAAAGGGTGGTGGAGGACATGGCGAAGAATGCACCAAGAAAAGCAAAGCGAATGGTATGCCCCCACTTTATCTTGAAACTTTCCTTGCGGAAAAGCATCACCAAGGCGAACATCAACACCGCCAAAGCATAACGATAGACGAGAACCGTACCCGAATTATACCCATCGGCATAAAGCTGGAGCGTACCCAGCGGATTGGTACCATAACATACGGCTGCTACAATGCCTGCCGCGAAACCTTTAACTTTATTACTGGTTGTCATCATTTTAACTTATTTTTCTATTACCCTATCCTGCTTATTTCATTTCCTTGTTTTAAGCTATAAAGCATTTGGCTTTAACTTCTTTAACTTCTATAACTTCTTTAACTTCTATCAAATTCTCAAACTTGAGAAATATATTTTCTCTTTTCGGGATGCAAAGGTACTCCAATTTAAGGGAAGAACAAAATAAAAACAACTATATTCATGGGTTTTACGAAAATTAATTGTACCTTTGCCACAACTAACATCAATAATATTATAGCTATGGAACTAATCAAAAATGATCAACTAACTATTGAGATTGCTTCCAAGGGAGCAGAGTTGCAGAGCATCAAGGATGCCAAGGGACACGAATACCTATGGGATGGGGACAAAGATTACTGGGGACGTCGCTCTCCTATCCTCTTTCCTATCACTTGCGGACTGTGGAAAGGTACTTATCGCATCGATGGCAAGGAACAGCACATGCCAAAGCATGGTTTCTGCCGTGACGCTGAGTTCAAGTTAGTTGGCAAGACTGCCGACCGACTTACCTTTGCCTATACCGACAATGAGGAAACCTTGAAACTTTATCCTTATCACTTCAACCTTGCTGTGTCTTACCGCTTGGAGGGCAATGAGATTCATGTCATCTGGCACGTAGAAAACACTGACGACAAGCGCATATTCTTCCAGATTGGCGGTCATCCTGCCTTTTTTATCCCTGGATGCAAGAAAGGCGAGCCTCTGAAAGCTGCCCTGAAATTGGACAATGCTGCTCCTGAGCGACTTTATGCTACCGTAGAGGGATGCTTGGACAGAAGCCGTCGTGATACTGTGAAGACTGACAACGGTATCTGGAATGTTACAGAAGATACTTTCGCCGAAGATGCCGTTATCTTCGATAAGAGTCAAGTAAAGGAAATTGGCATCCTCGACGAAAAGGGAGAGCCATACGTTACCGTTTGCTTCAAGACACCAGCCGTTGGTATCTGGACTCCAACAGGCAAGCACGCTCCTTTCATCTGCATAGAGCCTTGGTATGGCGTACCAGACTGGGCTGAGTACGAGGGTAACATCAATGACCGTTACTTGATGAACAGCTTGCAACCCGGTGCCAGCTTCATGAGTGAATACATCATCAGAATTAATAACTAATCGTTTACATATTTCAATCATTAATGGAAGAAAAAGAAAACTTGAAGCTCCCAGAAAATGCGTTTCGTGAGCTAAGAGAGAAAGAGAAGTACGAACCTATCATGAGTCCTGACAAGGTATATCCAGAGGTTAACGGATGGTCGGTAACATGGGGTATCGTAATGGCAATCATATTTTCCGCAGCCGCAGCTTACCTTGGTCTGAAAGTGGGTCAAGTATTTGAGGCTGCCATCCCTATCGCCATCATCGCTGTTGGCGTGAGTACTGCCACCAAGCGCAACAAGGCTTTGGGCGAGAATGTCATCATCCAGAGCATCGGTGCTTGCTCGGGTGCCGTGGTAGCGGGTGCTATCTTTACGTTGCCTGCCATCTATATCTTGCAGGCTAAGTACCCAGAAATGACGACGTCGTTCATGAAAATATTCATGGCATCGGCATTGGGTGGCATCCTCGGCATCCTTTTCTTGATACCGTTCCGTAAGTATTTCGTCAGTGATATGCACGGTAAGTATCCTTTCCCAGAGGCCACTGCCACCACCCAGGTACTTGTTTCTGGTGCCAAGGGTGGCGACCAAGCCAAACCTTTGCTTATCGCAGGATTGGTAGGCGGTCTCTACGACTTCATCGTGGCGAGCTTTGGATGGTGGAACGAGAACTTTACTTCTCGTGTCATGGATTGGGGTGTTGCCCTCGCAGACAAGACCAAGTTGGTATTCAAGGTTAATACAGGTGCTGCTGTCCTCGGCTTGGGATATATCATTGGGTTAAAGTATGCCCTCTATATCTGCTTTGGCTCATTGGCAGTATGGTGGTTGATTGTACCGGGCATGGGCATCATCTTCCACGACCAAGTGCTCAACGCATGGGACCCAAGCATCACTGCTACCGTGGGTTCTATGTCGCCAGAAGAAATCTTCAAGGCGTATGCTCGTAGCATCGGCATCGGTGGCATCGCCATGGCTGGCATCATCGGTATTGTCAAGAGCTGGGGTATCATCAAGAGTGCCGTAGGTTTGGCAGCGAAAGAGTTGAAGGGCAAGAGTGATGTTTCCGAGAACGTGAAGCGCACTCAGCGAGACATCTCGTTCAAGATCATCGCCATTGGTTCCATTGTCTGCATCCTCGTCACATTTCTTTTCTTCTGGTTTGGTGTAATGGATGGCAACCTGTTGTTTGCTGTCATCGCCATCTTGCTTGTGGCAGCCATTGCCTTTCTCTTTACCACGGTTGCAGCCAATGCCATAGCCATTGTTGGCTCCAATCCTGTTTCGGGCATGACCTTGATGACATTGATTTTCGCCTCCGTGGTGATGGTTGCCGTAGGACTGAAAGGTCCTGGCGGTATGCTTGCAGCGTTGATAATGGGTGGCGTGGTTTGTACCGCTTTGTCGGTCGCTGGTTCTTTCATCACCGACCTCAAGATTGGTTACTGGCTTGGTACTACTCCTAAGAAACAAGAGGGCTGGAAGTTCCTTGGAACTTTAGTTAGCGCAGCGACTGTTGGTGGTGTCATGATGCTGTTGAACGAGACTTACGGTTTCGCTTCTGGTTCATTGGCAGCCCCTCAAGCCAATGCGATGGCAGCGGTCATTGACCCTTTGATGAACGGTGTGGGTGCTCCTTGGGCTCTTTATGGCATCGGAGCTTTGATAGCCATCGTCCTCACCTATTTCAAGATACCAGCATTAGCATTTGCCTTGGGTATGTTCATCCCCTTGGAGTTGAACGTTCCGCTCGTTGTCGGTGGTGCCATCAACTGGTATGTCACCTCTCGTTCCAAGGATGCTACTGCCAATAAGGAACGTGGCGAAAAAGGAACATTGATTGCCAGTGGTTTCATTGCTGGCGGTGCCTTGATGGGCGTTGTCAGTGCCTTGTTGAAATTTGGCGGCATAGAACTTTCCATTGCCGATTCATGGTGGACAAATCCTCTTTCCGAACTTTGTTCCCTCATTGCCTACGTGCTTCTGATTAGTTATTTCATCAGGGCTACAAAGAAATAAAGTCTTTCGTCATCTCCCTTGTTCAACGGATGTTTGGACAAGGGAGATGCTTTTATGTCGCCCACAGATGACACTAATTTATATAAGGTCTAAAAAACGATCTCTTTCTTTTGCCTTACCTGCTCACTCACTTTCCACCCTTTGGTGGTGGTCATGACACGGATGTCCCAGCCATACTTGCTATTCAGTTTATCCATCAGTCCCCGAAAGACGATACCATGCGAAGATGTGTCTTTCAACCCCGTATAGCCAATGATATAATGTATCATTTCATGGAGCAAGACATTCTGCGCCTGTCGCTCCGTCATGTCATAATAGGTTGTCAAGGAGATCTTGAAATCATAGAGCTTGGTGCGCCCCCAACGAGTGGCACGCTTAAAGGACATCTGTCCCAATCGAGTGCGGGCACGAGTAAGTCCCAGCTCTGGCATAGGCAACTTGCCCCCGAAATACTCGTTGTTAAACCTCTCGAACCATACCTCCATCCATTCTCTCGTTACTATCATCGTCTTGCTGTTATGAAAAACTGGGTGCAAAGATACAACAATAATTCATAATAAACGAGAGAATGAATAAAAATAAAAAATCTCCCTTGTCTTATTTGACAAGGGAGATTTATGCAATGATGAGCACGCCCCTATATCCGTTTTGATTATGTTCATATCTATAAACTATAATAATTTTTATTTATCTCACATTTATCCTACATTTCAGCTTCACCTCTGCATGCAGATGGCACAAAGATAGACATCCGGGGCTGCATGTTTCTACATTTCACGTTCTCCGCAGCTATACGCAGATATGTCATATACTATTTCTTTTTACCCACAATTTTCAAATCTTGGCACAAGCTGATAAAATCATCATCTTGCTTATAAGTTGAATCGACTAAAGCTTTCATCTGATTCTTAAAGTCAGAAGGATTTTTATCGACTTTTCAACAAAGCCTTTGATGAGACTCTTTTATGCTCATTTTTTGCACACCATACGAACCTACTGTCAATTTTCTTGCAATCTCAACAACATAAGGTATTGAAGCAATAGGTCACCATAGCTGATATAATATTGAATGCAATTGCCAATACCATGCAAACTGCTCCAAAAGAAAATACCCAAAGATAACGGATAAAGTTTATCTCCAGAATCCCCTGCAAGTATAATTCCTTTCATAGATACATCATTTTTCTTCTTTACTAAAAGCTGACATTATTTTTACAAAATTACTTGTCACTCTTTTCAAATCATCTTCTTCCACAATATCATATAACTTTGCTAATAGAGCTTCGAAATCCGGAAAATCAGGTATTAATCCTGGTTCATAATTGAATTCCAATTTATTTTCAGAATATAGTTTTATGCCAATATTAGCATGTTTAAATCCACTCCCCTTAGAAAGTTCCAGACTAAGGGAGTCCTTAACATCAACACAACGATATGCTTTGTTACCTGCTTTTTCCCATTTCATCTGTTTTGATTCCGTCATCTGAATGATTTTTTCGATAAATGGGGTTATACTATCAATATATCTGTTCATGTTCTATCAATTTTAATTATCTGACTTTTAACTTTGATATCTATTTCTTTCAATGCATTATTAAATTGCATTATTGTGGACTTCGTATAGCTTGGACTATACATCGTTTTATCATTGGTTGCCATATCATCAAGATGATCCACCTCTGATACCAATGCCAACTGGTACGCTTTGAGTTCCTTATGATTAGCAGCAATCTCTATTGCCATATTATTGAGTTCTTGTAACTTCATTGCCGCCAATTCATAATGTCCTTTTCTTACATAGGTAAGTATCATCTCGGTCAGCCTAAGAGCATCTGTAACCGTAGAAAGAGAAATGCTATCTCTTATCTGCTTATTATTATCATTCACCGCTTCTCTTACCTGCTTGCTGACACTCTTAACCTGATAGATTTGAATGCAAGTAATAATAAAGCATATCAATGTAACTACAGAAGCGATAAGAGAGACCCAATCATACCAATTAGACAAAGGTTCAGTATTTTGTGAACAAACACAAGATATAGAGTCTCTTAAGGAAATGGTATCGCTAGCTATATTATGAATCATAATAAATTAAACAAACTAACTTTTAAGTGTATCAAAAGAATAATATCCACTTCTAAATCAAAGGAGCAATATTTATCAAATAGTCTATATACTTTTGTAATTTTACAGTAGGACTATCTTGAGAACTGATAATCGACATAAGGAATGTTGTATATTGATATTTAATCATTGCATTCTTGCTCACCATTCAAACGACTAAAAAAATTATGCTTCTTTATATCGAATTGTTTGCAATTCAGCTTCAAGACCATTCATTTCATTTGTCCAAATACCCAGTTGCTGTAAGTTTTCCTTTAAAGATGCATACAAATCATCACTCAGCAGGGCTGTAGCTACAACTGCCGAATATTCTTTATCCTTTGTTCCTTTAGATAAAAGCGCAGTAGTAGAATTACGCAGCCTACCCAAACCTTGTGGTGTCTGATTACGAGTTCCATCCATAAACTCTGTAGAATCAGCCAGAAGTTTCTCTAGCTCTTCAGTGATAACTTGCCCTATAGCATATCTTACCTTGCAATGATGCTCTTGGTCATTCAAGTTCAATACGACTATAGTCATTCTTCCCAAATCATCAATTCCTCTAAAGCGCACGCCTCTAAAAAGAATCATATGCTGTTGAGGTATATCAACTGAAGGATTGATAATTGGTTCCTTGACCGTATTATGTTCACCTTTACTTGTATTGCATTTCTTACAACTTGGCAGCAGATTATTCCATAACACTACTTCATCAGGAAAGTCATTTTTGTCATGAAAATGCTCCACTTCCATATATTTACTTTCTTCTCCCAGCTTACACTCACAATAGGCGCACTTATCATGAGACATATTCATCAATGCATCAACTATATATTTATCACGCCATACGACTTTCTTGGGGCCTGCCTTAAAAGCTGCGGTCTTTGAATGAACGACATCTTCTGTCAGCTCGCTAGGAGCATCACCTCTATCAATATGTATCATACGCTATTCCTATCCTACCATTTGAATTTCCAAGACCTTGCGCAAATAATTATCAGGATGGAGCATCTTACATAATACATTATATGCTTCATGTGCCTTTGCTGCATCATCTGCATCCAACGCCTGACTAAATTTATTAAGTTCCTCCTTGTATTGGTTTGACTTTGTATCATGCATTCCCATAACATCATTCAGGATTTCTTCGATGGTCCAACCTTGGCAACCATATTCTTTATTGACTATAGGATTTACAACCAACGAACCATCTTTATGTTTCACCAATGGTATAATCTCATCTGGTTTAGCAACCTGAATGACATGAGGACTATGGGTAGAAGTAAATATCTGTGCCTTTGGGAACAACTGATCAAGTGCATAATATATTTTGGCTTGCAACTCTGGATGGAGATGAACATCCATTTCATCAATTATCAAAATTCCATCGAAGTCTTCTACTTTGACATGTGGGTCCTTAAATCGATATTCGATATCTTTAATCAATCCCAAAAGAATGATAGCAAAAGAGATAAAGCCAGAAGACAACTGTTCGAAAACGATTTTGCCTGTTGGTGAATTCAATACAATATCGTTTGTCTCATGGTCTATCCTATCAAAAGAAAAGCCATCAGACATTATCATGAACACCCTCTTTGCTGCCTCAAGATTACTCATTTGTTCAGGTGATAGTTCACCAG
>CAKQXI010000025.1 GCA_934281565.1 uncultured Prevotella sp. | reverse complement strand
ATTCTACCTTTTTACAACAAAGGTACGAAACTGTCTTTGACTATCATAGTTTTACCTTGATTATTTAACGTTCGTTTCTGCAAACTTAGAGCAAAATTTGTGAAATAGAGAGAAAAGATGTATTTTTGCATCCAAAATAGAGATGAAAGAGGATGAACAATATGTCTGAGCAAAAGAAGATAGTAATCATAGGCAGTGGATTGGGAGGCTTGTCGTGTGGCGTGATATTGGCAAAGAATGGTTATCATGTCACCGTATTGGAGCAGTCCAACCAAGTGGGGGGATGCTTGCAATGTTTCTCTCGTCACGGTGCTAAGTTTGAGACAGGGATGCACTTCATTGGTAGTGCAGCTAAGGGGCAGACATTGGACCGATTGATGAAATACTTGGAGATAGACAAGGAGGTCAGTCTTTCCCCATTGGATGCTGCTGGCTATGATGTCGTAGCCTTGAATGGTAAGCTATATAAGTTTGCCAATGGTAGAGAGGCTTTTATTCGACAGATGAGCGAATATTTTCCCCATCAGCATGATAATCTCGTGAGATATTATGACTTGGTGGAGAAAATAGCCAATGCTTCATCCTTACATTCCTTGAAGAATGCAGAGACAGATACAGCTATCAATACAGAATATCAGTTGCGTTCCATCAATGATGTCTTGGCAGAAGTTATCACCGACCCTTTGTTGGCGAAAGTATTGGTGGGTAATCTTCCACTTTATGCTGCGGAGAAAGACAAGACACCTTTTTCTACCCATGCCTTTATCATGGACTTCTACAACAAGAGTGCCTTTCGCTTTCAAGGAGGAAGTGACATGGTGGCAACATCCTTGGTGCATACCTTGGAAAGATACGGCGGTGAGGTGTTCACTCGTAAGAAAGTAACCAAGATTGTTTGTGACGCTACCCATGCCGTTGCCGTGGAAGTAAACGGGCAGGAGCAGATAGCTTGTGACTATGTTATCTCAGATGCCCATCCCATGCGCACCTTAGAGTTGCTTGATACTAAGTTAATTCGTCCAGCTTTCAGAAATCGAATCAATCATATTCCACAAACGGTAGGGGCTTTCTCCGTCTATCTGCATTTTAAGAAAGACAAGGTTCCTTACCAGAATTACAACTATTATGGTTATCAAGGAGATACGCCTTGGAACTGTGAGAAATATACAGAAGATACTTGGCCGAAAGGTTTCTTATATATGCACTTCTGTCAAGAACCGCATCCACGGTTTGCTTCTACAGGCGTGATATTGTCGTATATGCACATGGAAGATGTAGAAAGGTGGAAAGATACAACCATCGGTAAGCGAGGACAAGATTATGAGGAGTTTAAGACCAGAAAGGCAGAACGATTGTTAGAAGTCTTGGAACAGCATTTCCCCGGCATTCGCAATCATATCTCGCAATATTATACATCTACCCCCTTGACTTATCTTGATTATACTGGTACGGAGAGTGGCTCTATGTATGGCAATGCCAAGGATATACGCTTGGGTGCAGCTTGCAGAGTTCCACAAAGGACAAAAGTCCCTAATGTTTACCAGACAGGTCAGAATATCAATTCGCATGGTATGTTGGGTGTCCTCGTCGGCACCATCGTAACTTGCAGTGAGTTCTTGACGGCAAAGACGATTTATGAACAAATAAAGGAGGCTAACGAATGAAAACGGCGATAATCATAGGTGGTGGACTTGGTGGACTGTTCACTGGGGCAATCTTGTCAAAGGAAGGCTTTCGGGTGACGGTGCTTGAAAAAAATGCCAGCATAGGTGGTGGGCTTCAGACTTTCAAACGGTTTGGGGAAACATTTGATACTGGGATGCACGTTATCGGAGGAATGCAGCAGGGTGGCAATATCTATCGCATTTGCCAGTACTTAGGCATCATGGACAAAGTGCAGTTGATGCCAGTCGATGATGATTGTACGGATAGCTTGTATTTCGCGGAAGACAAAGCTACCTATCATATACAGAAAGGCAAGGAGGGCTTTGTGAATTCTTTGTCTGCTTATTTCCCAGAAGAAAAGGAGAACTTGAAAGCGTATGTTGGGGCTATCTTTGCGATTACAGACAACGTAGACTTGTTCAATCTCCGCCCTTCATCCAGTGAGCTGGTGGTACATTCGGAAGAATTCTTGATGTCGGCAGATGCTTTTATCGCCAAGTATATACACGACCCCAAGCTAAGGAGTGTCGTTGCCTATATGAATCCATTGTATGGGGGCAGGCATGATGAGACGCCAGCGTTCATCCATGCGATCATCACTGCTCTTTATATCAATGGTGCCAGTCGTTTCGTAGGTGGAAGTGATAGGTTTGCCAATTTATTAGCTTCCGTGATAACGGAGGCGGGCGGTACTGTTGTCACAAACGATGGGGTAGAATGGATAGAAGTCAATCAGCGTCATGTCGATTATGTCAGAACCCGTCAAGGCAAACAGTATCAAGGTGATTATTATATTTCCGCTATCCATCCTTGTACGATGTTGAGACTGATGCCAGAGAAAGCTTTTCCTAAGGCTTACCGTGACCGATTGAATGAGATACCTAATTCTTATTCAGCCTTTTCGGTTTACATCAAGCTCAAGCCAAATATTTTCAAGTATATCAATCATTCGGAATACTATATGACAAAGTATGCTGATATATGGAACTTTGGTGAGCATCATGGGGCAGGTTGGCCTTTGGGCTTTCTGTTCATGACTCCACCAGAGGATAACCAAGGAGAGTATAGCAACAAGGCATTGGTGACGGCACCCATGCTCTTTGATGAGGTGGAAAAATGGGCTGATACGACCGTGGGGCATCGTGGAGCTGATTATGAGGCTTGGAAAGAAGATAGAACCCAGCGACTTTTAGCGTGCATAGAAGAAATACATCCGGGTTTCAAGGCTTGCATCGACAAGATAAATGCTTCTTCACCTCTAACCATCCGTGACTTCTATGGAGTGAAAGATGGAGCGTTGAGCGGGTATAGCAAGGACTATAAGAACTTAGTTTTTTCACAGGTGCCTGTCGTGACCAAGGTAGATAACTTGTTGCTGACAGGTCAGAACAACAACTTGCATGGTTTCTGTGGCGTACCGTTGACGGCTATCAATACGGCGGAAGCTATCTTGGGCAGGAACTATATGTTGGATAAAATAGAGAGGTTAGGATAAATGGTCAAGAAAACAATATTATGTGCAATCGCCGTTTGGTGCTTTTTGGTAGGGAAGGCACAGGACAAGGTGAATATCTGGCAAGGTACTGATTGCAAGAAACGAGTGGAAATGGTTCCATATATAGCATCAGGTCAGAACAACGTTACGGTAATTGTATGTCCCGGTGGCAGCTATTTCTGGCATGACATGGATGCGGAGGGTGCCAAGGTAGGGGAATGGTTACGTCAAAATGGTATCTCGGCATTTGTTCTTCGTTATCGTACCGCTGGTTTCATGGCTTTCTTCACCCATTACCGTTATTTGTTCAGGGGCAATCGTTATCCTGATGCCTTGGATGACTTGCATCAGGCGATGACTTATGTAAAGCATCATGCCAAGGAGTATGGCGTTCATGTGGATAGCATTGGTGCCATGGGATTTTCTGCTGGTGGACATTTGGTCATGTCGGCAGGTGAATTGCTGGAACCACAAGAGCGACCAGCCTTTATAGCTCCCATCTATCCAGTTGTAACCATGACACAGAAGTGTGTCCATAAGAGGTCAAGGAGAGCATTGTTAGGAGATAGCAGGAAGAACAACAAAAAGTTGCGCGATTCATTGTCGTTGGAATGTCATGTGCCAGATGACTGTCCACCAGTATTCTTGGTTAATTGCAAGGACGACCCTATCGTGAAATACCACAACTCTGAGTTGTTGGATTCAGCCCTTACCGCTCATCATGTTACTCATCGTTATATCCAGTATAAGACAGGAGGACATGGATTTGGCGCAACCGATGATAAAGGCACTGCTGAATGTCGCCAATGGAAGAAAGAGTTCCTTGATTGGTTGAGAGGTTTGAGGAAATAAGATGTAAGTTTAAACATAAAATAGAGAAATCGGAATGACGGAATTTATTCTGAAAGTATATGGCTATATGAAGATGCATCGCATGGCTTGCATTTTCTCTTTTGTCGCATTCACCCTGTTGTTGGTGTTGTCGGTGTCGCGACTTGGTTACAAGGAAGACATCGTTGACTTCTTGCCGATAGACAGTGAGCATCATCATGCCCTGAAAGTATACCAGGACATATCGGGAGCCAACAAGGTCTTTGCCATCTTCCAGTATCGTGACACGACAAAGACAGACCCAGATGCCATGGTGAGTAGCGTCGATACATTTGTGGAAGAAGTCAAGGAGGCAGATACGGCTCATGTCATCATGAATGTCATGTCACAGGTAGACTTGGAGCAGATGACGGAAGTGACAGACTTCGTATATAACAATATCCCCTATTTCCTGTCAGAGAAAGATTATGCGAGGATGGACAGTGCGCTTGCCCAGCCAAACTATATCGCCAACCAGTTGAAGCAAGACAAGCAGATGCTGATGTTCCCTGCAGGAGGTATCCTGTCGGACAATATCCAGCGTGACCCTCTTAATTTCTTCACGCCAGTAGTAGAAAGACTTCAACATTCGGATACAGGACTGAAGTATGAGATGTATGATGGCCATATCTTTTCATCCGATATGCAGAAAGGCATCGTCATGATGGATTCACCATACGGAGCCAGTGAGACGGAGAACAACGCTCGCTTGATAACGATGTTGAAGACTTGCGCCGACAAGGTGACAGGAAAGCAGGCGAACATAGATATTCATATCATCGGTGGTCCTGTCATCGCCGTGACCAATGCCCATCAGATCAAGTCGGATAGCATCTTTTCCGTGGCTATCGCCGTGACCTTGATATTGGCATTGCTGTTCTTCTCTTTCCGCAATTTCCGCAATCTTCTCCTGATAGTAGTCTCTATCGCTTGGGGATGGCTCTTTGCCATGGGAGGCTTGGCTTTGTGCCATGACAAGGTCTCCGTGATAGTCATCGGTATATCTTCCGTCATCTTGGGCATAGCAGTCAATTATCCCTTGCATTTCATAGCCCACCTATCCCATACCCCCAACAAGCGAAAGGCTTTGCGTGAGATTGTGATGCCACTCTTGGTGGGCAATATCACGACCGTAGGTGCTTTCCTTGCTCTGGTTCCCTTGCAGTCGGTGGCTTTGCGAGACTTGGGCTTGTTCAGCTCGTTCTTGCTCATAGGCACCATACTGTTTGTGTTGATTTATCTCCCTCATTTGTCAAAAGCGACAAAGGAGGTAAAGCATACGTTCTTGGATAAGTTGAGCGATGTGTCTTTAGAGAACAAGCCTGTCTTCGTTGCGGTGGTCGTAGTCTTGACTCTTGTATTCGGCTATTTCAGTTTCCAAACCCAGTTTGACACCAACATGGGACACATCAACTATATGACCGATGAGCAAAAAGCCGACATGGAGTACTTCCAGCGTACCATGACACAGGGTGGTGAATATCAGAAAGTATATGCCATATCCTCAGACTCAACGATGGACGGAGCACTTGACAAGAGCCAAAGGTTGCAACCATCTCTGAAAAGGATGACGGCGCAGGGAGACATTCATGGATATACAACTTGCAATCAGTTCATTGTCTCCAAGGCAGAGCAACGGCATCGTCTGCAACTGTGGCAAGACTTCGTGAAACGCAACAAGGAGAAGATGAAGGCTGCTTTGCAAGCCAATATGAGGGTGGAGGGCTTTGCCGAGGGTTCTTTTGATGACTTCTATGCCTTGTTGGACAAGCACTGTCAGCCACAGGAGATAGGCTATTTCAGTCCTTTGGTGAAATCACTCTTTGCTTCCCATATCAGCAATGACAGCATCGACAAGCGATATAGTGTCATCAATGTCTTGTCGGTAAAGGACAAAGATGTGAAGAAAGTGGAGGAAGCCTTGGGCTCACTGGATTGTTATAGCTTTGACATAGTAAGCATGAACAGTGCCATCGCCAATCACCTGTCGAATGATTTCAACTACATCGGCTTTGCCTGTGGCTTCATCGTGTTCTTCTTCCTTTGGTTGTCATTAGGCAGTATCGAGTTAGCAATATTGTCGTTTATCCCGATGGCGGTGAGCTGGTTGTGGATATTGGGCATCATGACACTGTTCGGGATGCAGTTCAATATCGTCAATGTCATCCTTGCCACTTTCATCTTCGGACAGGGTGACGACTATACGATATTCATGACCGAGGGAGCTATGTATGAGTATGCTTATCGTCGCAAGATGCTTGCTTCCTATAAGCACTCCATCATCATCTCGGCATTGATTATGTTCATCGGTATCGGAACCTTGATTATCGCCCGCCATCCAGCACTCCACTCTTTGGCGGAAGTAACCATCGCAGGTATGTTCTCCGTGGTATTGATGGCATATATTTTCCCACCGCTCATCTTCAAGTTCCTGATACAGATACATGGAGAGTATCGAGTTCGCCCATTGTCCTTGGTTCCGATGTTGAGGATGGCATGGGTAATGGTAGCAAGATGTTTCTATAGAAACTACTTCCGCCATATCCCTGGCGTAGAATATCACATGGAGAATTCAATGGATGGAACGTTTGAGGAACCAATCATGATATTCGGCGACCAACAGACGAGAATGGAAAAGGATATACTTAAGGCATTGAGTCCGAAGTCACGGATCTTGACAAGCGTATCTTTGGAAGACCAAATGGATTTGGAAGTCGTGCCAGTATTCTTCCACGGTTTCGACATGGTTGTGCCAAGGAATGGAAAGGCAGTTTATCAGGGACGGTTGACGGTTCGTGTAGGTTGCAGGATGAAAGCCTCCGATGCTATCCATCATTATAAGGAAACGTATGCCAAGATGGCTTCGCAGATAGAGGATGCCCATTATTATCATGGACTTGTCTTGGACCGTTATCGCTATAAAGGCACGGAAATATTCAATGCGGTAAAGAAAAACTTAAGGAAATATGATGATTATGCCGAGTGGATAGATGTACCACAAGAGAGCAAGCAAATCATCGTGCAACCTGCTGGCTATGGTGAGAAAGCCTTGCTCTATGCCTTGGTCCATCCAGACAAGGAAGTTTTGGCGGTAGAGGAGGATGCGGAGAAAAGGGAGCTCTTGAGATTTTGTGCGGAGGGTATCGTCTCCAATCTCCGTATCAGGTTTACCCCCTCTCCGTACTGAGTCCGAGAATTCCACTTGCTCTCATCAAGATGGCAAGCTAAGATAAAATAACATAATAACGAAGAAATATGAAAGAAAAAATAAGACAGATATTGGAAGAAGCACTTCCTTTGGTAGATTTGAATTCTGATTTCTTGTTCAATGAACTTGATTCCTTGGGCATCACGACAATCCTGATGTTGCTGTCCGATGAGTATAAGATTAGCTTGGAGTCTTCTGACGTAACTCCAAAGAACTTCCGTTCCTTGGATAGCATCGTGGCTCTCGTTGAAAAGAAGTTGGCTGAGAAATGATGTTGGAAGATTATTTGATAAGGAATGGAAGCCTATACCCAGATAAGGTTGCCGTGGTCTGTGGTGGAAAGGCATATACTTACCGCTGGTTGGCGGAGGAAGTAAGCGCACGTGCCGCTGCCTTGTCCGTGGCAGGCAAGTTGGTTCCTTTCCGTTCCTCCCAGAGTATCGACTTCCTCGTAACCTACTTTTCCATTCATTTGGCAGGGGGCATAGCTGTTCCATTGGAAAAAGACTTGCCCGATGAATTGTTCGAGGAATATAAGTGTCGGTTCCTTGATGCTAACGTTCCGTCAGGAACTGCCGATGTACTGTACACAACAGGCACGACGGGCAAGTCGAAAGGTGTCATGATTAGCCATGCCACTATCTTGGCAAATGCCGAGAACTTGATAGATAGCCAGCATTATCATCATGATCTCACGTTCCTTGTCAATGGTCCTCTTAATCATATAGGAAGCCTTTCCAAGGTCTATCCCATCATTCTTTTAGGAGGAACCATACATATCATCGATGGCATGAAAGACTTGAATACATTCTATCGGGCAATGGACGAGGCTGGTTCGAGAGTGGCGACATTCCTTGTCCCAGCAAGCATCAGGATGCTGTTGGCTTTCTCTGCCAATCGTCTGGCATCCTATCAAGACAAGATAGAGTTTATTGAGACTGGTGCAGCCCCGATAGCCCTTGCTGATATGCAAAGGCTGTGTGATACATTGCCAAAGAGTAGGTTGTATAATACCTATGCCTCGACGGAGACAGGTATCATCGCTACCTATGATTATAATGACGGAGAATGTTTGGCTGGTTGCTTGGGCAAGCCCATGTTGCACTCCAAGTTCTTTGTTACCAATGAGGGACATATCGCTTGCCAAGGTGATACGCTGATGACAGGGTATTTAGGTGATGAGGCTTTGACAAGTACTATCTTGAGAGAGGGTACGTTATATACGGCGGATTTAGGGGAGATAGACGAGAAAGGTCGTTTGCGATTGAAAGGTAGGGATGGAGATGTTATCAATGTTGGTGGCTATAAGGTTATCCCTACGGAAGTGGAGGATGTAGCCTTGTCTATCCCATCCATTAAAGATTGCATCTGCATCCCATCCGAGCATCGTGTCTTGGGCACTGTCTTAAAGCTCCTTGTCGTCCTCCCCGATGGTTGTTCTCTTGATAAGCGCCAAATCGCCTTAGCTCTAAAAGATAAGCTGGAACCTTATAAGGTCCCTATGCAATATGAGCAAGTGAAAGCCATCAAGAGGACTTTCAATGGGAAGATTGATAGGAAAGCATATTAGGAAATGAGCAAAAATGCAGTTTCCATGGCAAGAAAGAGCCGTGAAAGTTTGGATATTCGGATATTTTTTGTATTTTTGCAGCCAAGTTTGCAATAGAACATAGGAGATAGAGTTATGGAAACTTTACTTCATGGGAGAGACCTCGGACAGGTCAACCCATAACAAGACGAAGCAAATCATGAAAGAGGTTGGCAATACCCAAGGTAGTAAAAGTAATGATAATGTATATCGAATAAATAAATAACAAGAAAAGGGGCTGCACCGAGCGAGGTGCAGTCCCTTTTTGCGTGTGCTTGGCAAACTGCTCCAAGCTCATCTTCTCGGTGTACAGTGCCATACCGTAGGCTTTCTTTGGCTCCTCAGGCTTCGCTGGGTTGCCCATCATTGCGATACTGTAATTTACTATCTTGTGTTTAATTAATAATTAAGAATTAGGCGAGCCTGGGATAATTAATAATTAAGAATTGGGCTTGCGCCGTTATGTCTTGTTCCAATGCTGTTCGGACGGTGTTCCAATGCCGTTCGCACAGGCTTATAACTTTGCCGCCGCTTTATCCCTACTAGGGACGAGGCTCAATCGGTACTAGGGACGGGGCTTGGTCGGTAGTAGCGACGAGGCTTAGGCGGTAGTAGGGGCTAAAATGCGATCTTTATTGCGATTTCTTTCCCATTTTCTTGCAAGTTTAAAATGTTTGTTGTATATTTGGAACGGATAGGCTTGGGGGCCTTAAAGTCGTATTGTGAATCGATGTGTGGGCTCTGAGTCTATTTATGAAAGGTCTTGATGTCGGAGAAGATGTAGTTGGAACGAGATGCATCATGGAAAGGTATTGGGAGGCGAAAAGAAGCAGGGATGAGTTAGATGTTATCTTCATTATCTTCCTTATGATAACCCCTCAATGTTCCCTCGCCGCCAATATACAATAGGTAGCACAAGGATAGTGGGGAGGCTACCCAGAAGAACGCCACCCAGAAAATGGGAGCATTGATGAGATTATTGTCAAATACGACGTAAGAGAGGGCGATACCCATAAGGAAAGTGCAAGCAGTGATAACCTCCCAATCTTGCATCCTCAAACGCCACTTTTCTTCTTTTTCGTTGTATTTTCTCATAATTGCAGGTTCAGTTTATTATATGTTGCAAATATATAAAATAATGTTGATATAACCAAATTTAACGATATTAAAATGGCAAGCAATTCTGTTTTCGATAATACGTTCTAATGTTTCTACCTCCAGATTGATGCGGTAAAGCCAATTTATTTATCATTCATTTGGCTCTAAATGGTATTTTTTGTATATTTGCAGCCAAATGGATAGCTCAACATCCATACGAAACTCTTAGAAGAAAAAGAAATTATGGCAGGAAACAAAAGCAGAAAGTTGCCAGTAGGCATACAGTCTTTTAAGGAAATCAGAGAAAAGGATTATATATATGTCGATAAGACGGAGGTTATATATAATTTGGTGAATAGTGGCAACAAATACAATTACCTGAGTCGTCCTCGTCGATTCGGCAAGTCTGTGCTTGTCGATACTTTGCAAGCCTATCTGGAAGGAAAGAAAGAACTTTTCGAGGGATTGAAGATGATGGAGCTGGAGAAAGATTGGCTAAGTTATCCTGTTATTCGACTTGACATGAGCGGTGCAGGAGCTGATGCAGAATCCATTGTCTCTTACTTGAATAAAACGTTCAAGGTTTATGAGAAGAAGTATGATGTTGAGGTTTCTCCAGAAGACTCGCTTGCAGTTCGTTTCAGTAGCATCATAGAAGCAGCTTATAGAATGACGGGGCTGCAAGTTTGTATTCTTGTCGATGAATATGATGCTCCGCTCCAACATTCTTGGAGAACTCCCGAACACGAGAGTTGTACTGAGGTCTATCGCTCCGTTTTCGCTGTATTGAAAATGAATGATGAATACGAGAAATTTGTTTTCATTACGGGTATTACCAAGTTTACTCAAATCTCTTTGTTCTCCGTATTGAACAACTTGACTAATATCAGTTTCTTGCCAGAGTATGCAGACATCTGTGGCATCACGGAACAAGAGATTTCTGAAACACTTGTGCCAGAAGTAGAGAAGATGGCAAGCAAGAATAATTGGACCATAGAGGAAACGCATGGGCATCTAAAGGAATACTATGATGGTTATCATTTCAGTGAAGACAATATGGTGGGCATCTACAATCCTTTTAGTCTTATCAATGCTTTGTCACAATCCAAGATACGAAACTTCTGGGCGGCATCAGGCGCAACATCCTTGCTTCCGAAGTTTGTGGATGACATGGAGATCCGCTTGAGCAACTTTGAGGATTGTGTCATCTTGCGTAATATCATAGAGGCTTCTGATGTTACAGGCGGAGGTGCAGAATTGTTTCTATATCAGTCTGGCTATTTGACCATCAAGTCTACAGAGGGGATGGTATATCATCTTGGTTTCCCAAATGAGGAAGTGAAGCAAGCCCTTTATGAGACTGTTTTGCCAACTTTGACGATGAAAAGAAACGGTAGTGATATTCAGTCGTTGCAAGCGTTCCTCTATCTATATATGGAAAGAGGGGATTTGTCGCAAGCCAAGAATGTTTTAAGGTCGCTCATTGCCGATGTGCCTTATAGTAACAAGAAGTTGGAGTCTATGGATATGGAGGAGCGTTATCGACTTATCATCAGCACGATACTCAATGCCATAGGTTTCCGGGTGGAAGTAGAACGGATGCTGTCAACTGGCAGGATTGACATCCTTTGTACCACTCCGAAATATATTTATGTCATGGAGTTGAAACTGACTAAAAATGGTGGGATGAAAGCTGCTGCCCAACAGATTAAAGATAATCGTTATATTGAGCCATTCAAGGCTGATAAGCATAAGGTTATTGCTCTTGCCATAGAGTTAGATGACATGGGCAAAGGGCTGATTGATTGGGAAGAAATAAAAGACGAATAATTCCATTATCTTTTTCTTTTAACCTTTATAGTTGTTATATACTCTCCAAGTGCTCGGGCGTATGATGACCAAAGTCTGGGTGCACCATGTTTATGACTCTACACAGACCTGCCGTGTTCGGGGAGTTCTGCCAGATAGCATGACAGTTGATAGCGAGCAATTCAGCATCTCGCCGCAACAGATATCAACCATAATCACGAAGATATACTGGAGAGCATTGATACCTACAGCGTGAGGTATTATATGATGACACAAAAATAAGCAAAAGTGTGTCATCCTACTGTACGGAGGTGTTGCCGGCTTTGGGTCTTGGTGTCCTTAATGGTTTCGACGGTACTAGGAACGAGGCTCAATCGGTAGTAGTGATGGGGCTTGGTCGGTAGTAGCGACGAGGCTTAGACGGTAGTAGGGGCTAAAATGCGGTCATTATTGCGATTTCTTTCTCATTTTCTTGCAAGTTTAAAATGTTTGTTGTATTTTTGTGGCGTGAGAGTAGGTTTTATGGCGGTCCTGTATTTGTAGTTACAGATCATTGCCATGGAAACTACTCTTTTCTTATGCCCTCTTTTATCTTTTCGCCCTCTTTTCTCTTTCTCTACTGTCATTTCTGTGGTCTTATACCATTGTTCCTACTTTTCTTTTTTATTTTTTGCGCTTCGTTACTCAGACCAGAGAAGGATATTGTTTGCATTTTATTCCATATATTCTTGTAGGTTTAAAATGTTTATTGTATCTTTGTGGTGAAGAACCGAGGGAATGGTCGCCAGCGTACTAAGCTATTAGATCGCCCGAGGTTCTTTTTTTTATTCATGAATGTCATTGACGGAATAAAGAATATACCTTACCGTGGTTCTACCCGACCTGTTGTTGGTACATACTTCTTGGCGAGGTATCTGCCTACTCTTATGCTTTCTTGTTTTTCATTCTTCCCATGATTGGAACTTACCCGAAGTTTTCCCTTGCTTGTCTCGCAGTCGTAGCATCGCCTTTCCTTGCTTGCCAATGTTGAAGCACATTATGGCAAGGTATTGAAAGACGAAAAAAGGAGCTGTTTTTAATCGTTGACAAACCTACTCATTAAGAGACCGAGGAACAATAAGAGGAAGATGCCTGACAAACCAGCAAATATCGCAATCATCAAGACTACCCCATGGGAGTGGTTTCCATTATAAAATAATTGTTGGTTAAAATAAGACAATATGAAGAACAACACTGACATTGCGCCAGTGAACCCTATTGCACCCTTTGGTGCTTTCTTGTTTTTCCGTTTGTTTGATCTGACGACGACTTTTATTTCCATATCTTCTTGTTCTTAATGTAACTCACCTCAATCACCACATAAAAAGCATGATGATTAATCATCCATGTATTACACGTTGCAAATGTATAAAATAATGTTGATATAACCAAATTTAACGACATTAAAATGGCAAACAATTCTGTTTTCGATAATACGTTCTAATGTTTCTACCTCCAGATTGATGCTGGCATAATACTCGGTATAAAATAGTCGTTCATGATAATCTTTTGAACATGTGAGAATAGTTAGGTGATGTGTGAAACTGATACTCATAAAAGCTACTATGGGGAAGTCATCTAAATTCGTCAGTTTGAACTGACGAATTTTATGGTTTGATTTGTTCCTAATTCACTGAAAATTACGTACTTTTAAATAAAAAGCGGTACTTGTAAATGTTTAACAATGAATTTACGCCATCTAAGCAGCACTTGTATACAAGTGCTGCTAATGTTAAATAACTATATAAAAGTCATGTTTTTTACGTAAAAAACATGACTTTCACTATCTTTGCACTCAAAAGACACTATGGTAATAACAAGTCAAATACAGGAAGTGTTGTCATCAACTCCTACTGGTGTTGTTTTGACAACGAGAGACTTTGGCGTAGAAGTGCGGTATCAGCCTGCTCTCGTCAAAGCTTTAAGTCGTCTTGTACTACAAGGGGGATTGCAGAAGATTTCCAAGGGGAAATACTATATTCCGAAGAAAACTATTTTTGGTACACTAAAACCTGCTGACTCTGAATTAGTAAAGGACTTTTTGGAGCAAGAGGGAAAGATTGTCGGTTATATAACGGGTACAGCAGCTTTTGCCTCTATGGGGCTTACCACACAGATAAGTTCCTCAATCCTTGTTGGTTGCAATAAATATCGAAGACCCATTGCAAGAAATGGAGTGAAGATTTCTTTTTTGCTACAGGAAAACTCCATTACTCCAGAGAACATCCCATTATTAAGAATGTTGGATGCCTTGCGACTGATTAAAAAAATACCAGCAACTTCGCCTGATGAATGTATTGCTAATATATGTAATAAGATAAAGGAACTGCCAAGTGAAAAACAAGGCGAATTGGCGGAGCTATCCTTGCGATATACGCCATACGTTAGGGCTTTGCTTGGAGCTATATATGAGAATTTAGGCTTGGATACCGAAAAAATCAGTCAGACATTAAATGGAGTGACCAACTACAAGTTGCCAGTCACCAATGCAATATTACCGAACAAGAAAAACTGGAATATCGTATGAGGCTACATGAAAACAGGGAACTATTCTCAGATGCAATGCAAGCTGCTTCTCGACCAATAGGAGAAGGTGGTTTGGGCATTAAAAGTATATTCATAGAGAAAGACTATTGGATTTGTCGTTCCTTATCATTGATGGCAGCTAATGACAAGGATAATCGTGCCATATTTAAAGGTGGAACAAGTCTAACGAAAGCATACGGTATTGGTAGCCGTTTTTCAGAAGACATTGATGTCGCTATATCGGAAGCATGGACGCTTAGTGGTAACCAATTGAAGATGTTGATAAAGAGAACTGCGAAAAATATGACTGCAGGTCTTGATGAAATGGATATTCCAGGTTTTACCAGTAAGGGGTCACATTATCATAAAGCCTATTATTCGTATCCAAGGGCTATCGACTCATTACAAGTCGGTGCTATAAAAGCAGGACAACTGCTTGTAGAAATCAATTCTTTCGCCAATCCATATCCTTTTCAAAAATGTAAGTTACAGAGTTTCCTGACAGAGTTCTTGCAAAAGACAGGCAATGAAGATTTGATAGAAGAATATGACATGCAACCATTTGAGGTTAATGTTCTTGATAGGCGTAGAACATTGACAGAGAAATTAGTGTCTTTGCTTCGTTGTTCTTTAGCAGACAATTACATTCCTGAACTGACAGCGAAGATACGCCATTTCTATGATTTGCATTTTCTCCTGAATGATAAAGAAACAAAAGAATACTTGGAAAGTGATACTTTCAAGGCAGATTTCACAAGCTTGTTCACGCAAGACCAACAGAGATTTGACAAACCAGAAGGGTGGCAAAATAAAGAGATTAAGGATTCTCCAATCATCACAGATTTACATACGGTATGGTCATCGTTGAGTAATGTCTATTCTCGAGAATTGCCAGAACTTGCATATAAAGATATTCCATCAGTGAATGATATAGAGGCAAGTATGAATAAATTATTGACTTATGTCCACTAAAGGTAAGTGACAAGATTAGCAAAAGTAACAAAAAGATTTTAATCTTGCAAGAAAAAGCGTATTTTTCCCTTTTTTGTTTTGTTCTTCTGTCATTTTGCTGTATCTTTGCACTCGCAAACTTAATTAATAACGATAAAAGAATGGCTAATTTAAGATTTGAGGTTGTAGCTGAGGCTTTCAAGAAAAGACCTGTAGAGGTGGATACTCCAAAAGTAAGACCATCGGAGTATTTTGCCAAGTACGTATTCAACCGTCAGAAGATGTACAAGTATCTTCCATCCGATGTTTACGAGAAACTGATAGATGTGATAGACAACGGTACTCGTCTGGATCGTTCCATTGCCGATGCCGTGGCTGCTGGTATGAAACTGTGGGCGGAAGAAAATGGCGTAACTCACTATACCCACTGGTTCCAGCCTCTTACTGAGGGTACTGCCGAGAAGCATGATGCTTTTGTAGAACACGATGGCAAGGGCGGTATGATAGAGGAATTCTCAGGTAAGTTGCTCGTACAGCAGGAACCAGATGCCAGCTCTTTCCCTAACGGTGGTATCCGCAACACCTTTGAGGCTCGTGGCTATTCAGCATGGGATCCAACATCACCAGTGTTCATCATCGATGATACACTTTGCATCCCTACAATCTTTATCTCTTATACAGGTGAAGCCTTGGATTACAAGGCTCCTTTGCTTCGTTCGCTCCATACATTGAGCGAGGCAGCCACCGAGGTGTGCCATTACTTCTATCCAGATGTCAAGAAAGTACAAACCAACCTTGGTTGGGAACAAGAATATTTCCTTGTAGATGAAAGTCTTTACTCTGCCCGTCCAGACTTGATGCTGACAGGAAGAACCCTGATGGGACATGACAGTGCCAAGAACCAGCAGATGGATGACCATTACTTTGGTACCATCCCAGAGCGTGTACAGGCATTTATGAAAGACTTGGAGATACAGGCTCTCGAACTTGGAATTCCTTGCAAGACTCGTCATAACGAGGTAGCTCCAAACCAGTTTGAGTTAGCACCTATTTATGAGGAATGCAATCTTGCCGTAGACCATAATATGCTCTTGATGAGCTTGATGAAACGAGTAGCCCATAAGCATAGTTTCCGTGTATTGCTCCATGAGAAACCATTTGCAGGTGTGAATGGATCGGGCAAGCATAACAACTGGAGCCTTACCACCGATAGTGGCATCTTGCTCCATGCAGCAGGCAAGACCCCAGAGGACAACCTCCGTTTCGTTGTATTTATCGTAGAAACCTTGATGGGAGTCTATAAACACAATGGATTGTTGAAAGCATCCATCATGAGTGCGACCAACGCCCATCGTCTTGGTGCAAACGAAGCTCCACCAGCCATCATTTCCTCATTCTTGGGAAAGCAGCTCACTGACTTGCTCGACCATATAGAAAAGGCAGATAAGGAAGAACTCTTTGCCCTTGCAGGAAAGAAAGGTATGGAACTGGACATCCCGGAGATACCAGAGCTAATGATAGACAACACCGACCGCAACCGTACTTCTCCTTTTGCCTTTACGGGTAATCGCTTCGAGTTCCGTGCCGTAGGCTCGGAGGCAAACTGTGCTTCTTCTTTGATAGTATTGAATGCTGCTGTTGCAGAAGCATTGGAGAACTTCAAGGAGCGTGTGGATGCTCTTATAGAGAAAGGAGAAGACCAGACTTCCGCTATCATAGATGTAGTACGTGAGGACATCAAGACTTGCAAGCCTATCCGCTTTGACGGCAATGGGTATAGTGATGACTGGAAAGAAGAAGCAGCGAAACGAGGCTTGGATTGCGAGGCTTCTTGCCCTGTGGTCTTCGACCGTTACTTGGACGAAGACAGCATCAAGATGTTTGATAAGACCAATGTGATGTCTGAGAGCGAGTTGAGAGCTCGCAATGAAGTGAAATGGGAAACTTATACCAAGAAGATACAAATCGAGGCTCGTGTGATGGGCGACCTTTCCATGAACCATATCATTCCTGTAGCTACTCATTACCAGAGTCGTTTGGCTAAGAACGTGGAGGGTATGATAAACATCTTCGGTGGTGAGGAAGGCAAGGCATTGACAGCTCGCAATGTGAAGATCATCAAGGAAATCGCAGAGCGTACAGAGACTATCGAGCGTGGCGTGGAGACCTTGGTCAATGCTCGTAAGGTAGCCAACAAGATAGAGAACGAGCGTGAGAAAGCCATTGCTTATCATGATACCGTTGCTCCAAAGATGGAGGAAATCCGTTATCAGATAGACAAGCTCGAATTGCTGGTAGCTGATGAACTTTGGACATTGCCAAAGTATCGTGAGTTGCTATTTATCAGATAATTTTTTGGGATCTAAATACTTTTGCCCAGTTTTTCTTGTGAAAGAAAGGCTGGGCTTTTTGTATAAATAATAGAACGAAAGTTTGCTGCTTTCGTATAAAAGTAGTATATTTGCAACTATCGTACATTCTAATCAATATGAAATGGTAACAGGTGAGATCAAAAACAAGATAGACCAGATATGGGACACATTCTGGACGGTAGGCGTGACCAATCCTATCACAGTGTTGGAACAAATGACTTATCTTTTCTTCATGAAGATGCTTGATGACAAGCAGCGACAGGAGGAAGGAAACGCAGCGTTGTTGGGATACGAGGTCAAGGACCCTGTGTTCCCGGCAGGTATGTGGCATAATCCAGAGACAAACGAGGACGTGCCTTATCAGAGTATGCGTTGGAACGTGTTCCTGCATACCAGTTCGGACAATATGTATCGTATGATAAGCCAAAATGTCTTTGTCTTCATCAAGAACATAGGAGGTATGCGAGAGTCGGCATACGGCAAATACATGAAGAATGCGATATTCTTGGTGAACGATGCTCGCAAGTTGCAGAAAATAGTGGATGGCATCAATGCGCTGGACATGAACAACCGTGATGCCATGGGCGATGTATATGAATATGTACTTAGAAAGATGGCGGCAAGTGGAAACAACGGTCAGTTTCGTACACCTCGCCATATCATCAACTTGATTGTGAACTTAGTGAAACCTACACCAAATGATGTAATCTGCGACCCAGCGATGGGTTCCGCTGGTTTTCTGATGGCGGCAGCGCGTTATGTGAAAGAGCATTACAAGAAAGAACTTCTCAACGTGGAGTTCAAGAAGCGTTATGACTCCACCATGTTCACAGGCTACGACACCGACGAGACCATGCTTCGCATCGGAGCGATGAATATGCTCTTGCACGGTATCACCAATCCACATATCCAAAAGCAGGATTCTGTTTCCCAAGATAACAAAGACAGTGGTTGTTATTCGGTCATCATGGCTAACCCTCCTTTTACAGGTAGCATCGACAAGGAAACAATCAGCAAAAGCCTTCTTGCCACCGCAAATACAAATAAGACGGAATTGCTATTCCTTGCTCTCTTTGTTCGCACGTTGGAGATAGGTGGGCGTTGTGCTTCCATTGTGCCTGACGGCGTGCTCTTTGGTTCAACAAAAGGACATTTAGCTATCCGCAAGGAAATCGTAGACCACCAATGTTTGCGTGCAGTCATCTCTTTGCCATCGGGCGTGTTCCAGCCTTATTCAGGAGTATGTACGGCAGTGCTTGTCTTCACCAAGACCAATACGGGAGGAACGGACAATGTATGGTTCTATAAGATGAAGTCTGATGGTTATACACTCGACCAAAAGCGGACGGAGTGCAAGGAAAACGACATACCCGATGTCTTGTACCGATGGGAAAACTTAAGGAATGAGACTTCACGTTCTCGCAAGTCACAGAGTTTCTTTGTACCAGTGAAAGAGATTAGGGAGAATGGTTATGACCTTTCGTTCAACAAATATCGTGAGATGGAGCGAGAGCACGTAGAGCATGAGGCTCCAGATATTATCTTTTCTCGCATCGAGCAGCAGGAAGAAGATATTGTGAAACTGGTGAGACAATACAAGAAAAAGTTCTTATAGACAGACAAGCAATGAAGGAAGATTGGAAGTATAAAAAGCTGGGCGAGATAGCAACTTATGTAAACGGATTTGCATTTAAACCGAATCAATGGGGAGAAGTAGGGTTGCCAATAGTCAGAATTCAGAACCTAAACAAAGAGTCAGCTCCTTATAATTATTATGCTGGTACGGTGGACGATCGATATGTCATACACCGTGGAGACATCTTGGTTTCTTGGTCTGCAAGCATAGGTATTTATGAATGGAAAAGAGGAAAGGCTCTTTTAAACCAACATATATTCAAGGTAGTCTTTGACAAGAAAAAGATCAATAAGTTCTTCTTCAAATATGCCGTTGCCTCGAAGCTGGAGGAAATGGTGCGCTTTGCCCATGGAGCCACCATGAAACATATCAAAAAGAGCTATTTCAATACAATTGAGATCCCATTTCCTCCGCTCTCCGCACAACAGACCATAGTGAAAGAGCTGGATTTGCTGAATACTATTATAGAAAAGAAGCGGATGCAACTGGAAGATCTGGACAAGCTCGGTCAATCTATCTTCTATGATATGTTTGGCGACCCAGTGGAGAATACCAAGGAATGGCGAGTGGAAAAGTTGGAGAAACTGGGAATACTGGCTCGTGGCGTGTCTACCCATCGCCCCAGAAACGCACCAGAGTTGTTAGGGGGAACAATGCCACTTATCCAGACGAGTGATGTAGCCAATGCTGGTATGTATCTGAAGACATATAACTCAACCTATTCAGCGTTGGGAATAGCACAGAGCAGGGTTTGGGAAAAGGGAACATTGTGTATAACGGTCGCTGCAAACATTGGCAAGTGCGCTATCCTGACATTCAAGGCTTGTTTCCCAGATAGTGTAGCTGGTTTTATCAGCAATGACCAACTGTGCAATAATGTATATATGTATTTCATCTTCTCTTGTTTACAAAAAATCTTGGAAGAAGAAGCGCCAGCCGTAGGACAAAAGAACATCAATCTAAAGAAGTTAGGCAGCTTGAAGATACCTGTCCCTCCTCTGTCGCTTCAACAGCAGTTCGCCTCCCGTATCTTGGAGATAGAGAAGATAAAGGACAAGGTGGCTGTATCCATGACAGAAACACAAGAACTTCTTGCCGCTACAGAGGATAAGTATTTCGGCTAAAATTCAGTTGAAATGCTTGTAAGTTATGATAATATTTCGTAACTTTGCCAAAAATATTAATGTAATCCTTTAGTGTATAGCATAGGTAATAGGAATTTCGGCAACTTGGTTGTAGAGCAGTTGCTGAAGGAGGCTGGATGGCAGGTTGTGGAAAAGAAAGGGCTAATAGTACCAAGTAGAGCTTGTGTCGGAATAAAGGTGGATGATATGCCTGACGGCACAGGCAGGGGATATGTCGATTATGTGCTATATGACGAAGACGGCAAACCACTTGCCGTGATAGAAACTTGGCTTACCGCGACAGACCCAGAGAGAGGCAGGCGACAAGCACAGTTCTATGCTGATTGTCTGGAACGAAAATATAATGTGAAGCCTGTTATTTATTGTACGGATGGTTCCACGGTGGAAGTCATTGACAGATTAGGTTATCCTGTCAGGAAGATCAATGGTTTCCATAGTCTAAAAGACCTTCAGATGTTACGGCAACGGCAAGCTCGTGGCGAAATCAAGGATATGAGAGTGGACAAAGGCATCGCAGGGAGATATTATCAGGAACAAGCAGTGAAAGCTATTTGTGAGAGACTCAATCGAAAACAACGCCGTGGACTCTTGGTGATGGCGACAGGTACAGGAATGACTCGTGTCTCCATCGCAATCTCTGACATCTTGCTTCGTAACAATTGGGTAGAGCATATCCTTTTCCTTGCTGACCGCATCTTGTTGGTAAGCCAAGCCCATAGGAACTATACCAAGTTGTTGCCCTCGCATACAACCACGGTGCTGAGCGATAACAAGGAACCCGATATGAATGCTCGCATCATGTTTTCCACTTACCAGACGATGATTCACTATATCGACAGTGATAAGAAAGATTTTTCCATTGGTCGCTTCGACTTGATCATCATAGACGAGGCTCATCGTTCCATATTTGGCAAGTATGGCACTATCTTCAATTATTTCGACTCGTTGCTGATAGGTCTTACCACTACTCCTCGCGAAGAAATAGAGCAGAGTACATACGAGTTATTTGATGAAGAAAACGGGAAGCCTACTTCTTCTTATGAATATGACATGGCAGTGAAAGATAAGTATCTCTGTCCTTATGAGGTGTTTGAGAATACTTGGGCACATTATGTATATAGTGTTGGAACCATAGACAGAATGTTGCAATTCTTGATGGATGAAGGATTGAGGGTGGAAGACGGTGACAAGATAGGCAAGACCATTATCTTTGCTGCCGATCATCACTATGCCAAACTTATTGTGCGGCGATTTAGAAAGCTCTATCCTGAACTTGGCGCAGACTATTGCAGACTGATAGGTTATTCGGTAAGGTTTACGGAAAATGTCATCATGGATTTCGAGGCTCGTGAAAGACTTCCACAAATAGCGGTGTCTGTGGATATGCTTGATACAGGGGTTGATGTACCTGACATCCTAAACCTCGTATTCTTTAAGCAAGTAAGGTCGAAGATAAGTTTTGACCAGATGATAGGGCGTGGCACTCGTCTTTCAGAAGGCATCTTTGGTCCTGGTAAGGACAAGGAAAAGTTCTTGGTATTTGATTGGGGAGGTAATTTTGAATACTTCCATAAGAAAGCCAAAGGTTATGTGGCAAAACCACAAAAGAATCTGGAAGAACTGCTCTTTTGCAGCAAGGTAGACTTGGTATATGAGTTGCAGTCTGTTCTGTCTCAGAAAGATGAATTCACTAAACAGATGTATGACAATCTCAAAGGTGAACTATATGGTAAGATGGTGGCATTGAGCCTAAAGCTGATGGTCGTGAGAAAACAAATCAGTTCTGTGCTCTATTTTAAGAAGAAAGATACTTGGATGAGGCTATCGGCAAAGGATGTATCCAACTTAAAGAAAAAGATAGCTCCAATACTGCCACAATCGTTGAATAGCCATGCTGCAAAGCTATTCGACTTTCTGATGTTGCAATTAGAGTTGTCTGTTGTCAACAACCAATACAATGCCAACAAAGCACAAAGAAAAGTGATGGAAATGGTCAATGCACTCGTTCAAAAGGTTTCAGTGCCACAAGTCAAGGAAAAATGGGAAGCAATCAAAGAAGTAACCTTGCCAGTGTTCTGGGAAAAGCTATCACTAAGGAAATTGGAACGTGTTCGATTGGAACTCCGTGACTTGATGTCTGTGTTGTTGAGTGGACAAGACAGTTCCTTTATGGTAGACATCGAGGATGTGACAAGGGATGGCGTGGATGTGGCTCCAATGCCAAGTCTTATGGTTTATAAAAATCGAGTGTCAGACTATCTGATGAAGAACAAAGATAACAATGAAGTATTTCATAAAATAAGGTATCTCCAGCAGTTGTCAAAGTATGATATTCGTAAATTGGAAAAACTCTTGTGGTTAGAACTGGGCTCAAAGGAAGATTATGAGGAATTGGTTGGGCATCGGATTTATGGGAGCAATGTAGCTGCCTTTATCCGAAGTGTCATAGGCATTGATATACAAGAAGGGATGGAAAAGTTGGGAGCTTTGCTTAAGATAGAAAACTTGAACCCAGAGCAAGAGGATGTATTGCGGCAGTTGATAAGCTATGTCTGTGAGAATGGAGATATTAGCTATGAGGTCTTTCGCGAAGAACCTTTCAATGGTTTCCCATTGGTGAGCATCTTTGGCGATAAGGCGGTGAAGATGAGAGAACTTGTAGACAGCTTGCATGAGGTTATTCGAGCATGAAAGATGTAAATATAGTTAATAATATATAAAAAGCATGGACTGCAAGACTGTACATTACACATAATATAAATAAAATGTGTAATTTTGCAGTCCGATTATTTCGGGGATACACTTAGAGTCCCCAAGGATATGGTGTGTTAATAGTGGCTCTTGTGGCCGGGAGTCGTGGTTAGAGAATCACCTATCCAAAGAAGTGAGATTAAAAACGTTTTTTAGTAGTAAAATTAAAAATTTAAAATGGACACATTAAGTTTCAAGACTGTTTCCGCTAACAAGGAAACCGCTAAGAAAGAGTGGGTTGTAATCGACGCAACAGATCAGGTTGTAGGTCGTCTCTGCTCTAAGGTAGCTAAGTTGCTCCGCGGAAAGTACAAACCAAACTTCACACCTCACGTAGACTGTGGAGACAACGTAATCATTATCAACGCCGCTAAGGTTGTTTTCTCTGGTAAGAAAGAGACAGATAAGGTTTACACACGTTATACTGGCTATCCTGGTGGTCAGCGTTTCAATACCCCGGCTGAGTTGCGCAAGCGTCCAGATGGAATGGACAAGATCCTTCGTCACGCTGTCAAGGGTATGCTGCCAAAGGGTCCTCTCGGTCGTTCTTTGATGGACAACCTCTATATTTACGATGGCACAGAGCACAAGCATGAGGCTCAGAAGCCAAAGGCAATTGATATTAACCAGTATAAATAATTAA
>CAKQXI010000024.1 GCA_934281565.1 uncultured Prevotella sp. | reverse complement strand
GTCAATGCTTTCCTCCCATTCATCGCCATCTACATTGATTATGATGCAAGGTTTACGATAACCGGTAGCATCAATAGATGTATCTACCTTGAACACTGTTCCCGAAACGGAACTATAAATGGGAGCACTCACAAAACCACCAGCCTCAGCTATCAACGTACCCACTTTCACTCTATCGCCCTTGACAACAACAGGCTTAGCAGGGGCACCGATATGCTGACCAAGTGGGAAAATAGCCTGCTTTGGCAAAGCTGCAACTTGAGTTGCCATCTCGGCAGTAATCTTGTTCTCATCTGGGTGTACTCCACCTATTCTAAATGTTTTTAAGTTCATGCTTGTTCCTCCTTTTTTTCCTCGACAGAAACCTCTGCAATAGGTTTAGCTTTCTTTATTGGGAAATTAACCTTGACGATAGCACCAGTAGGACATTCGTCAACACACTTGGTACACATACGGCACTTATTGAAATCGATATAGCTGACATTGTCCTCAACAGTGATAGCCTCAAACTTACAAACTTTCTGGCACTTGCCACAGCCAATGCAAGCAACTTCACAAGCCTTCTTAGCCACTGCGCCCTTATCTTTATTGACACATTGAACATAAACACGGCGACCGTTAGGACCTTTCTTGCGAAGTTCGATGATGTGACGAGGACAGGCTTTGGAGCAAGCACCACAACCCGTACACTTCTCCTCATCGACCTCAGGAAGCCCCGTCTCTGAATTGATGACGATAGCATCAAACTGACAAGCAAAAACACAATCACCACAGCCCAAACAGCCGTATCCACAACCAGTCTCTCCTGCACCACAAGAATTCATGGCTGCACAAGTATGCAAACCATCATACTCAGCAATGCGAGGTCGATGCTCACAAGAACCATTACATCGAACAACAGCCACCATGGGATCCGTATCGGCTACTGTCATGCCTAACAAACAAGCGACTTTGTTCATCACATCCGCACCTCCCACAGGACACATCAGTCCCTCAATGGAACCTTTGTCGGCTCCCTTGACCAGTGCCGCAGCCATACCAGAGCATCCAGCAAAACCACAACCACCACAGTTGGCACCCGGCAGCACTTCTGCTACCTGTCCCAGTCGAGGATCTTCATTGACGGCAAACTTCTTGGATACTCCAAAAAGCACCAATGCCGCCACAAGCGCAATCGCTCCAAGCACCAAGACTGCAATCAAAATAAAATTCATAATCTTTGTATATTAAACATTATTAGTTCGCTTTTATATCATTACATCAATTCAAACCGAAGTTTTTGGCTCATTCGGTTCCTCAACAAATAAAGCCCTATATAATAAGGTATAAGTATCCCTATGGCAGAAAGGGCAGCCATTCCCTCTGATTTAGTTACCAGCATCACGATAATTAATGTTGCCACCATAAGGATTAACGGTAATAGATAACCATAGAAACTTGCCCAAAATCCTATAGATGTATCTGTGGCAACTACCACGGTATCCCCCACATGATAGTCAAAAGCATTGTCGACATACACAAAAACCAACTTCTCCTTAGTTTCAGAGGCATTGCAATGAGCAGCTACCTTACACGCACTGCAAGCAGAAGACTGGACGATGCGAACACATACACAATCTTTCTCCACGGAGTCGACAATACCCGAATGTTTTATCTTATTACTCATGTCGCTAACCTAAATTTTCCTTGCAAAGATAATATATTATTCATAAACGACCAATAAAACGAAGATTTTTTAGGGATTTTCTTGTTAGAAACAAAAAAAATATATACCTTTGCGACAAAATCAAGGAAGAAGTCAGTCGGCTTCATTCCCCCTTAATACTGAAGAAATGGAGATTAAAGAACAAACCATCCAACAGATTGAGCGTTTCCTCAAAAAGGTCGCCCAGAAATTTCCAGCATCAGAAGAAGAAACCTCTATGCTGACCGATATCCATGTACGTGTTTCGCAAGACAGCGGTGAACTCCTTGCTTTCGATGATGAAGACCAAGAAATAACCCGATGCGTAGTGGAACAATGGATTGAGAACAAGGATGAGAACTTTTATAATGAGGTGGCGAAACTTCTCCGTGACACATTACGCAAAAACACTCACATTGCCGACAATCTCAATATCCTAAAGCCATATAGCTTTGTCTTGGAAGATGACGACAAGGAAAACTTAGGTGAGCTTTATCTTGCTGATGACGATACTATCATCGTAGGAGGTGACCTAATGGAAGGTCTTGACCATGATTTAGATAACTTTCTCGATGATTTGTTAAAATAATACCGTTGAGCTTTTATAGCTCAACGGTTTTCTTTTGTCCCTTACTCTCGTTACCTACTCTGTCAAGTGCAGTAACTACATAGGTAAACTTCTGACCTCTTACGTATGGCAATTTGATAAAAGTATCGCAACTTATTTTTAATATCTTGGAAACATCATTCAGATCAATCGCCTCTCCCTCATCGAAACGATAAATTACATAGCGATTGGTCTTGTCACCCCATTTCTTCCCACGGGGAGCTTTCCAAAAAAGTATTGGTCCTATCTCTGTCCACCTAAACTTCAAGCTTTTCACTGGCTTTGGATTTTTATTATCCAAAAATGGCATCAAAGGAGGAAGTGCTGGATATTTCCAATAATAATCACGAAGCGTGTGTCCTATATTCCCAACATTTTCAGCAGCCGTCTGGGCATACCATAGCACTGTTCCTTTTACATTGGCACACTGCTGATGCAAATGATGCTTGGCAGGCAACTGGTTACTACGTGGATTGTTTGGGTCTGGATGCTTGGCAGTACGCTCTACGTCTTCACCTATATATAAAGGACGATAGACTGCATTTCTATTCCACCAAGTTATCAAAGTCTTGTAATCGGCAGCGCGGTTGCCTATCTCCCAATAAAGTTGAGGCACACAGTAGTCTATCCATCCACTATTCACCCAAAGCAGGACATCGGCATAGAGATCATCATAATTCTGCAAGCCGTTTGTATCAGAACCACTTAGGTCACTTCGCTTGTTACGATAAATACCAAAAGGTGAAACGCCAAACTTCACCCAAGGTTTGACTCGATGAATGGTTTCGCCTAATTGCTTGATAAAACGGTTCACATTGTTACGACGCCAATCACCTATATTTTGAAAGCCTCTGGATTGTAGTTGAAAAAGCTCCTGATCAGGAATTTCCTTGCCTGGAACAGGATAAGGATAAAAGTAATCGTCAATATGAAAACCATCAATATCATAACGACTGACTATATCGGTAGCAATCTTGCAAATATAGTCGGCAGACTGTTGAATACCCGGATTCATGACAATGAGATTGTCATAAGCAAAACAAAGTTCAGGACGCTTAATAGCAACATGATTCAGAGCCAAATCTGAAACCTGTGTAGTACCATGCTTAACACGATAAGGATTAATCCAAGCATGGAGTTCCATACCACGTTTATGACACTCTTCAACCATCCATTGGAGAGGATCCCAATAAGGTGAAGGTGCCTTTCCTTGCACACCTGTCAAGAACTTGCTCCATGGTTCCAGCTTACTTTCATACAAGGCATCACATTCTGCACGTACCTGAAAGATGATGGCATTGACGCCATCCTTTTGCAGTTCATCCAATTGCTGGGTAAGCATCGTCTGTATCTGTTTCGTACTCTTACCGACAAACTGCCTGTTCACGCACTGTATCCATGCGCCACGAAACTCGCGCTTGTTCTGTGCCTGTATCGAAAACACAGTCAACAAGGCAAAGCAAAAGATGAGTAGTTGTCTTTTCATATTCTCTTCTATAATTTATTCTACACTGCTAAGTATTATATCATATATAAATGCTTCCTAATCCTCATCCCTCAATTTAGGTAATGATATGTGGTATTTCACCGCCAAGAAGCGAATGACGCACACCATAAGGAATGCCACTACGACTGTAATATATAAGCTGACACCCAGCGACGACAATCCCCAATAAGCCAATCCACCGACGACACAAGCCATCGCATAAATCTCCTTTCGGAAAATGACTGGCTCCACATTGAGCAATACATCACGAATAACACCACCTGCGGCACCCGTGATACAGCCCATGATGATAGCTACCCAAAATGGGAAACCACAATCCAATGTCTTCTGGATACCTGCGATATTAAACAAAGCCAACCCTAAAGTATCAAACAAGAACCAAGTATTGTCCAATCGCTTCAAATAGTTATGACAGACAATAACCACCGCTTGTGCCATGAATGTACAAATCAAGTAAATGGGGCTAAGCATCCAGAATGGACGAACGCCTAACATAACATCACGAATGGTACCACCACCTATCGCCACAGCGATGCCACACACAAAACCGCCAAACCAGTCGTAATGCTTCGAAGCTGCCAAACGAATACCCGATATGGCAAAGGCAAAGGTACCTATAAACTCTATCACACGCTGAAGCGTTATCACGAATTCTGGATCATGGTCATAATAAATCATTTTCTATAGTTAGTTTGAACGTTAAATATAATATTGTGAAAAGGACTTGCCTACTCTTTGAAACGATTGCCCCAGCAGTTCACCATCCAGCTATATAGTCTTTCCTCAGAAGGTGAATGTTGTGCATGCCAGAAACGAGCATCCCTAAGATCATCAGGCAAATACTGTTGCTCCGTAAAATGCCCAGGATAGTCATGCGGATACTTATAACCATCGTGGTATCCTAACTCTGCCATCAACTTGGTAGGTGCATTTCGAATATGCAAGGGAACAGGCAAATTACCTGTCTTACGAACAGCAGCCAATGCAGCATCTATACCAAGATAAGCACTGTTGCTTTTCGGGCTTGTGGCAAGGTATACCACAGCCTCAGCCAAAGCTATGCGAGCCTCAGGCCAACCTATCTTCATCACCGTATCAAAAGCAGCATTGGCAAGCAACAGGGCATTAGGATTGGCTAATCCTATATCCTCACTGGCACTGATTACCAAACGGCGGGCAATAAACTGAGGGTCCTCACCTCCCTCAATCATACGAGCCATCCAATAAAGTGCAGCATCAGGATCACTGCCACGAATACTTTTAATGAAAGCTGAGATGATGTCATAGTGCATATCCCCTTGTTTATCGTAAGCCAAAGGGTTCTGTTGCAACTGTTCTTCCACCATCGTATCCGTAATAACAATATCATCAGAGTTGGAAGATTCCACCACCAGTTCCAATATATTCAGTAACTTACGTGCATCTCCACCACTGAAGCGCATCATGGCACCTGTTTCTTTCAGTTCGATATGCTTTTCCCGCAACTCCAAGTCTTGTGTGATGGCACGATGGAGCAATTCTTCCAAGTCTTCCTTACCAAGCGACTTCAGTACATATAGTTGGCAACGAGAAAGTAGTGGACGAATTACCTCAAACGAAGGGTTCTCGGTTGTAGCACCTATCAATGTCACAATGCCTTTCTCAACAGCACCTAACAAGGAATCTTGTTGACTTTTTGAGAAACGATGTATCTCATCTATAAATAAAATAGGTGAAGTCGTATTGAAAAAGCGTCCATTCTTGGCACGCTCTATAACTTCCCGAACATCCTTGACACCACTTGTCACGGCACTCAAGGTAAAGAAAGGCACCTGCAAGGTCTGCGCCACAATCTGTGCAAGCGTAGTCTTACCTACTCCAGGAGGTCCCCAGAGTATAAAAGAGGATATACGCCCTGCATCAATCATTTTGCGCAGCACGGCACCCTCACCCACTAAATGCTTCTGACCAACATAGTCAGCAAGCGTGCGAGGTCTCATTCTTTCAGCTAAAGGTTCACTCATAGTATGTGCAAAGGTAATCAAAAAAAATGAAACCCCAATAAAAAGAATACATTTTTATAAAAATCATACGGAAAATTTGGATATTTAAAATTAAGTATTTACTTTTGCAAGCGAAAATAAAACTATGATGAAAAAAGAAAAGACTTTAAACCTCAAGACATTGACCAAGAGCAGTGTCTGGGACATACAAGAGAATGACATTTTTCGTCTTTGGGAAGCTGCGGAAAAAGATGCTGACTTAAAAGACAACCAACGCCGTTACCTCGACATTATTCGAAGTGCCTTCGAAATCGAAGAAATTAAAATAGATAAGCCTGAGGTTATTGAAAAATATGTTATGCGTGGTTTCAAAGTGGGAATTCTACGCATTGAGGATGCCAATGTCAAATATGCTATCAAGAAGCGTCCTATCATGCGTGTTACCGACCTTACTTACGAAAATATTCACCACATTAGTGCAACTAAACTTATAGAGGTTCTTGACCGTAACTTTGGTGGCGGTTGGGAAAGTCTTCCTCAGAGCATCCAAGATATTATCGAGAGTGGTTTTGACATTAGTACCACTACTCTTCCTAAAGACCGTCTCCACAAACCAGGTGGCTTGTATGAGAAGAAAGTAGACGATGGCTTCGAGGTCTTGGAAATTCCTAAGGGTACATGGATAGAAGCTATTTTCGCCAAGGAAAAACCAGAAGTAGAAAAAGTTCGTATGCGCTTCAATGACGAGGATGAGCTTGACCGTGAGGACGAACTTCGTGACAATGAGGAGGAAGACGACGATGAAGATGCACCAGAGATTGAGGATCATTACAATGACCCTGACGAAGATGACGATGCATTCGATGACGATAAGTTAACAGAAGAAAGCTACCGCACTACATTTGAAGACCCTGAGAACCTTGGTCTTGACGATGCAGAGGATGTAGCCGAAGACGATGAATATTAAAATAAATAGATATGAACGCATTAATTGGATTTATCGCATTATTTGTGGTAGCAATCATAGGTTGGGCTATCGCTGAATTTAAGTACAAGGCTTTCACCTTTACTCGTTCTGAGAAAGATGTGGAAGAGGAAGAATTGTTGGAGAACGAGCATCGTGCCGATGGCTTCAAGGAAATGAATATCCGTGACATCATGCGTAAGAACTCCACCAACGGTTACAATGCCGTAGGATAATACGGATAAACAAACTTCACATAAAGAGTTGACTATCCAGTATATTATAATAGGTTTCATATTGGCGACATGCATAGCGTATGTCGCCTTTCACATTTACCAAACCATCAAAAAAAACAAGATTTGCACTGATTATAGATGCTCTGGTTGTGCTTTTTATGACAAATGCAAAAATAATCAGAAAAAAGTTACGAAAAAATTTGGTGAAATCAAATAAAAGTAGTACCTTTGCAACCGCAATTCAGAAATGAAAGCACAAAGTTGGTGTCTTAACCGAGCGGTTAGGTAACGGTCTGCAAAACCGTGTAGAGCGGTTCGACTCCGCTAGACACCTCTAAATCGAGAAACTTTAATGATAGAGTTTCTCGATTTTTTGTTTATAATATTCCTATACCAGCATAGCCCAACCAGACTTCCTTTGATAAAAAGAATTACTCTTTCCCAACATTCCAACGCAAACCAAACTGGAAATTGAAATTTAATTTCTTATCTTTAAACGTATTTTCCACGATACTGCCATTGTTGAAATAATACTTAACACCAGGCTCAACATATATACCCAACTGAGGCAATATATCATACTGAACACCAACAGAAGTATTGGCAGACCATTGCATACGATCATTCTTTCCCTCTATTTTCATTCCATCTTTTTCCGTATGAATTTTCACATTGACATCTCCCTCACCTCCAACGGTTACATAAGTATGAAATCTCTGAGTACCCCATACATCATAGATAACATTAAGCGGAATGCCTATGTAATGAAGAGTCTGGAATGTAGTAGACTGTCCCCCACCATCTTCTTCATAGAATTCAGAGTTAGCCCTTGTATAAACCACACCGGTAGCAAGTGTCAAGTTAGACTTTAAACGAAATCCAACTTGCACTCCCATTGACAACGGTTGATGATGCTTTGCCGTTTTCTTTGTTTCTTTACCAGCAAGAACGAAGAACTTCTTAACTTCCATCAAATCAGTAGTAGTAACAGAACCATCAAAAGGAGCTGGAACACTACTATACATAGGATATGAAGCATTATTGGAAGAAACGCTATTATGTATAAAGCCATTTTCCCCATATACTTTGACACTCCACTTGCTATCATGGGATTTCTCTTTATAACTATAAGGAGATGCATCATATATTGTTCTTGTACTATGAGAAATAGGTTCTTCTTTAGAAATTGCTTGCTCATCCTGGGATTCTTTCACAGAAGTATTGGTAACTTCTGGAATAGAAGCTAAAGCAAGTTCACAATCCAGCATTCTTTCTGTTTCTTCCTTCTTATTAGTTCCATCGTGGAAGACTGCCTTTATCGCTGAGGCCAAGACCTGTGCAGCCTGTGGGTTCTCTTGAGATTCCATTGTTGGAGCCTGTACGGAATATCTTTTAATAGGAGCAAAAGTAGCCTCTTGTTCTGACGGATTAAAATATAGATAAGTACCGCCAACCACCAGTGCCGCCAACGCCGCAGCAATAGAGATACGACGGAAGTGAACTGTATACACAGCAGGCTTTTTGTTGAGCGATTGTTCAATATTCACCCACAAATCATGCTTGACAGGCTCTTGATAGTCTGCTAACCGTTCTCTGAGTTTGTTTGTCCAATCGTTCTTATTCATTTCTTTTATTATTTAGATAATCATTAATTTTTCTTGCCAAATATCTCTTAGCCCTCAAATATTGGGAGGCAGAAGTACTCTCCGTGATTCCTAACTGCTGGGCTATTTCCTTATGACTCCGTTGTTCAAAAACATAAAGGTTAAGCACCAGTCGATAACCATCTGGCAATTCACCTATCATTCGTGTCAGCACATCTGGTGGCACTCGTTCTACATCTGGCTCACTCACATCTGGCTCATCAGGAATTTCATCAAAATAAGTAAACTTTCCTTTTTGTTTAACAAACGAAATAGCTTCATTTGCAACTATTCTCAACACCCATCCCTTAAGCGAGCCTTCACCTCGGTACTCAAAATGTTGGATAGAAGAAAGTATCTTGACGAAACTATCTTGTACTACATCCTCAGCATCAGCACGACTTGGGACATACCTCAGCCCTACAGCCATGGCATACCCTGCATAGCGACTATACAATGTCTGCATTGCTTGTCGTTTACCTTTCTTGATGTCGTTCAAGAGTTCTTTCTCTGATACCAATTTCTAATGCTATTTATCTATTAAACGGAAAAAACAAAAAACCTTGCACCAAAAAGTAAGTTTTCTGATGCAAGGTTATTATATTTATATATCAAACACTTTCCCTTCATTGCTGAGATAGCTTTTCGGAAAGACAGCCTGTGCTTCTTCTAACAAGACTGCTTCGTCATTATACCGAGCACTATAATGTCCCAACAACAACTTGCCCACTCCTGCCTTTTTGGCAACAATAGCAGCTTGACGAGCTGTACTATGATAATAAAGTTTGGCACGATCTTCGTTCTCTGTCGTATAGGTACTCTCATGATAAAGCATCGTAACACCTTTCACCTTTTTATATAACTCTGGCATATATCGAGTATCGCTACAATAAGCATAGCAACGAGGGGCATCGGCTGGCTCTACCAGTCTTGCATTTGGTATCACTTCTCCCTCCTCATTGACCCAGTCCGCACCATTCTTGATGTTGTTGATTTGACTCGTTGAAATACCATAGTAATCTATCATGTCACGACGGATATGAGGCAACGTAGGTTTCTCTCGAAAGAGATAACCACAACAAGGAACACGATGTTGCAAAGGTATTGTTTCTACCATAACAGACCGATCTTCATACACAATCTGCGATTTCTCTGTATCTACGGGTACAAACTCCACCTTATACTCCATACCTGTCATGAAGAACTCGACCTGTTGCTTGAACAGCACTTCATAATCAGCAGGAGCATAAACCCTTAGCTTTGCCGTTCTGCCAAGCATCCCAAAGGTAGAAAGCAAGCCCAATAACCCAAAACAATGATCGCCATGCAAGTGCGAGATAAAAACAGCATTTATCTTGGCAAAATGAATATGGGTGCGGCGTAACTGCATCTGAGTACCCTCACCACAATCCACCATGAAGAACTTGCCCCGTATCTCCACCACTTGTGACGATGCATTATGATGAAGGGTGGGCAGAGCACTGCCACACCCTAAAATGTGTACACGAAATGGTTCCATTTCTTTATTTTCCCTGATTCTATTCTTGTCGCTTAAAGATGAAGATACCTACTTTATTTTCCAAAGACAAGCTGTCTGGTCCCAGCTTATTGACATCGAAAGTATCCGTATTGAGCAAAAGTTTACCATTAAGTATCTTCCATGAAGTCCAAGGATTAGTCTCAGCCTTTACATTGTTCTTCACCTCTCCGCCCTCAAGGATTTCAAAGTTCTTGTCGAGGCTTGTCCATTTGCCTAACAAAGAAGTAAGGTTGATGATATGTTGTGCCACATACTCACCATTAGCATCCTTTGAGGCAATAAGGGCAATGCGGTCGCCTGAAAGCAAGCCACCTTGTACAATGTCTGGTTCCTCATCATTGATGATGACATTCAGCGAATCACCACCATCGGTAAAGAGCTCGAGCGAATGCATTGAAGTTCCTTCGCCACAAATACCATAAATGGTAGAATCATTAGCATCCTCCACCTGTGTCGAATCATTGGCACTAATCACTGGAGAATTTTTCTTATCCTTGCAACTGTTCACCACAAACAGAGCAAAGAGTGCAATCACTATATAAAACAACTTTTTCATAAGCACGAAGATTTTAAGTGTTACTTTTTATATTAATATATTAACCGATACTATTTTTATCATACGAAGAATCTTTCTTCTCTATTTTCTTCGCCTCATCCCAGAGTTCATCCATTTCTTCCAAAGTCATGTCTTTCAAGTTCTTGCCTTGCTTCAAGGAATGATCTTCCACATAATTGAAGCGACGAATAAACTTTTGGTTTGTCTTCTCCAGAGCATTGTCTGGATTTAGCTTATAAAGGCGAGCTGCATTGATGACTGAGAAAAGGAAATCACCCAGTTCCCTGGTAGAGTTTTCTTTATCCTCTTTGGCTAACTCTGCTTTTAATTCCCCTATCTCCTCATACACTTTATCCCATACATCTTCTTTCTTCTGCCAATCAAAGCCCACATTGCGAGCCTTGTCCTGAATGCGATAAGCCTTGATAAGAGATGGCAAAGCATCAGGCACGCCACTCAAGACACGCTCGTTTCCATCTTTCTCTTGTTGCTTGATTTGTTCCCAAGTTTTCTCAACAGCACTGGCGGACGTGGGGAGTGAAGAATTCTTCACTTTTCGTTCTTCACTCTTCACTTCCTTATATACCACTTGTCCCTCGTCATTGATATACATATCAGGATTCGACACTGTCCAATCACCATCCTCACTCCAATTGATAAAAGGATGACGGAACATCAGCTTATCAGCCTCTTGGTTGCAAACATCACAGATGTCAAACTGACCATCTTCCCGACCTATTATCGAATAAAACATGACATGTTCCAACACATCGCCAAGTTCTTTCTTGATATCCTTGTAATCATGCTTCATGAGAGCATCACAGAGTTCAAAAGCCTCCTCTATGGTATTAGGGCGAAGACTCTCAAAAGTCTGTTTCTTATCCCATGGGCACAAAAGACGAAGTCGATCTTGTACATCCAACAATCGACTGAAAGCCGCCATTTTTTCTTCTTTTGTATGCACGCTTTTAGATTTAAAAAGTGAAAATTATATATTAATATTACCCACAAAAGGCAAATCTTTGTGCAAAGATAACGTTTTTCCATCAAAAAGTAGTATCTTTGCACCGAATATTTAAGGAAAAAAGAATAAAATATATATAAACATCATGGAATTAGCAAGTAAGTACGATCCACAAGCCGTGGAAAGTAAATGGTATCAATACTGGCTCGACAACAAACTATTCAGTTCGAAGCCTGATGGTCGTGAACCTTATACAGTGGTCATCCCTCCACCAAATGTGACTGGTGTACTCCACATGGGACATATGCTCAACAATACTATTCAGGATATTCTGGTTCGCCGTGCTCGCATGGAAGGCAAGAATGCTTGTTGGGTACCGGGTACCGACCACGCCAGTATCGCTACCGAAGCTAAAGTTGTGAATAAATTAGCTGCCCAAGGCATCAAAAAGACTGACTTAACTCGTGATGAGTTCTTGAAACACGCATGGGACTGGACCCATGAGCATGGTGGCATTATATTGAAGCAATTGCGTCGTCTCGGTGCAAGCTGTGACTGGGACCGCACTTCTTTCACCATGGACGAGACACGTTCCAAGGCTGTCATACACGTTTTCTGCGACCTCTATAAGAAAGGATTGATCTATCGTGGTGTTCGTATGGTCAACTGGGACCCAAAGGCACAGACTGCACTTTCTGACGAGGAAGTTATCTACAAGGACGAGCACTCCAAACTCTACTACTTGAAGTATTATGTAGTGGAAAAAGACTGCAAGCAAGTAGATGAAGGCAACGTGATGCACAAGGATGACAAAGGCTATTATGCCGTTGTTGCTACCACTCGTCCTGAAACAATCATGGGTGACTCTGCTATGTGCATCAACCCAGAAGACAAGAAGAATACTTGGTTGAAAGGCAAACACGTCATCGTTCCTCTCGTAAACCGTGAGATTCCTGTTATCGAGGATTCATACGTTGACATTGAGTTCGGTACAGGATGCTTGAAAGTAACTCCAGCCCATGACATCAATGACCATGCCCTCGGTTTGAAGCATGGCTTGCAAACTATTGACATATTCAATGACAATGGTACCATCAGTGAAGCTGCTGGTATGTACGTAGGTCAAGACCGAATGGATGTACGCAAGCAAATTGCCATTGACTTAGAGGCTGCTGGTCTCATGGAAAAAGTTGAAGACTACAATAATAAAGTAGGTTTCTCTGAGCGTACCAATGTGCCTATCGAGCCAAAGCTCTCTACACAATGGTTCCTCAAGATGCAACACTTCGCTGACATTGCCCTTGCTCCTGTCATGGACGATGACATAGAGTTCTATCCAAAGAAATATAAGAATACCTATCGCCACTGGTTGGAGAATATCAAGGACTGGTGCATTAGCCGTCAGCTTTGGTGGGGTCATCGTATTCCTGCTTACTATTTTGATAATAATGGTAAGAAAGACTATGTTGTAGCAGAAACTGCCGAGGAAGCATTGAAGCTCGCGCAGGACAAGAATGCCAATATCAAGGCTGAAGACTTGGAACAAGAAAGCGACTGCCTTGACACATGGTTCTCGTCATGGCTGTGGCCTATCTCTTTGTTTGATGGCATTGAGCACCCTGGCAATGAGGAAATCAATTACTACTATCCTACCAGTGACTTGGTAACAGGTCCAGACATCATCTTCTTCTGGGTAGCACGTATGATCATGGCTGGCTACGAATATCGTGGCAAGATGCCTTTCAAACACGTTTACTTCACTGGCATTGTCCGTGACAAGCTCGGTCGTAAGATGAGTAAGTCACTTGGCAACTCACCAGACCCAATAGATTTGATCGACAAGTTCGGTGCCGATGGTGTACGTATGGGTATGATGCTCTCTGCGCCAGCAGGTAATGACATCCTCTTTGATGAGAGTCTTTGCGAGCAAGGTCGTAACTTCAACAATAAGATATGGAATGCTTTCCGCTTGGTAAAGGGTTGGGAAACAGCCGACATAGAGCAGCCTAAGAACGCAAAGATTGCCGTAGCTTGGTTTGACGCCAAGTTGAAAGAGGTGAATGAAGAAATGCAAAAACAGTTCAAGGAGTATCGTATCTCCGAGGCTTTGATGACTGTCTATAAGTTGTTCTGGGATGAGTTCTCCTCTTGGTATCTTGAGATGGTAAAGCCTGCATACGGTCAGCCTATCGACAAACAGAGTTATGAAGCTACTTTGAAGTTCTTCGATGCCCTCTTGAAGATGTTGCACCCATTCATGCCTTTCATCACCGAGGAATTGTGGCAGCACATCTACGATCGCAAAGAGGGTGAAAGCATCATGCGTGAGAAGTTGGAAATCCCTGCTTCTACTACTGAAGATCTCAAGCTCACAGCCGACATCGAGAACGTAAAAGCTATCATTGCTGGTGTTCGTACGGTTCGCAACCAAAAGAACATTGCCCAGAAAGAAGCCTTGACTCTCCAAGCCATTGATCATAACGACTTTGAAGCATATAATGATGTTATCGTTAAGATGGCTAACCTCGACAAGATTGAGGTTATCGCAGAAAAGAGTGCGGATGCTTCCAGCTTCATGGTTGGCACTGATGAGTTTGCAGTTCCATTGGGTGACCTCATTGACGTAGAAGCTGAAATAGAGAAAGCGGAAGCTCAGCTTAAACACCTTGAAGGTTTCCTTGCTGGTGTTCGCAAGAAGTTGAGCAATGAGAACTTTGTTGCTCATGCTCCAGAGAAAGTAGTAGCATTGGAACGCAAGAAAGAAAGTGACTCCATAGAGAAAATCACAGCTCTCAAAGCTACTATCGATGAACTTCGCAAGAAATAAACTTGTTACAAAATAAAATTATTATTAAAGTAATGAAAAAGCTATTCACCTTATTTATTATAGGTATTGTCTCCATAACTACTTTTTGTAGTTGTGGGGATGAAGCTTTTGATACTGATAGTGTCAACAAGCAGACCATCTTGATATTTATGCCTTGGACTGGAGGTGAAAATGCTGCAAGAAACAGTGGATTAACTTCGTATCTTAGAGCCAACATTGACAGTATTGACGCTGCCATCGTTAGAAACAAAGGCTTAAATAACTCACGAGTACTACTGTTCTTCGGCAATTCGGCAACAGAAGCCAACCTCTACGACTTAGTATATAACGGAAGCAACAGGAGTGTTGACCATGTGGTTCTCAACACTTATTCGGATAAATCTTATACTACGCCTGATGGTTTCGCCAGTATACTCAACGAGGTACAAAGCAGAGCTACTGCCTTGAACTATGCTCTGATAATAGGTGCCCACGGATGCGGATGGACTTTCAAGGATTCATGGGTAAGCTATCCGACAAGGACTATCACGAGCGGGAATGTCATGCGTAAGAATACCGCAATGTCACAACCCTTTTCCTTTGGTGATGATCCCAATCATCCACTCACTCGTTTCTTTGGAAGTGTATCATCCACAGGAAACATGATGGATGTCACCGACTTGGCGGAAAGTATCAAAAAAAGTGGTATCAAGATGCAGTATATCCTCTTTGATGCCTGCTACATGGGAAATGTAGAAACCGCATACGAGTTGAAAGATGTGACAAATTACATGATAGCTTCTTCCAGCGAAATATTAGCAAAAGGCGTTCCATATTATAGCCTGTGGAACTATCTGAACACAAGTACGCCTGGATACTCAAGTATTGTATCTGGCTTTTGCAATTTTTATAATAAAACAAATTCTCCTTATGCTAATCTCGCAGCCATAGACTGCCGACAAATGGACAAACTTGCAGCCGTTATGAAGGACATCAATGCTCAATACAAATTGAGTGATGAGATTGATTTAGACTCTATCCAACCTCTGGATGGCTTTGACCTTGCAGGTCGAAACCGGAATATATTCTATGATTTAGAGACATACGTAGACAGTATGTATCCCAGTAGTTCTCTCAAATCACAATTCACCACTCAACTTAAGGCTACTGTCAAGGCTGCACAATCAACTGAAAATGTCATTAGTACTTTAACTGGAAATACTCGATATATCAAAGTGAAGCATTACTCTGGTCTGTCTATCTCCGACCCAAGTTCGCACTCCGTTGCCATTAATGGAAAAGAAAAGACAGGATGGTGGAAAGCTACACATATTAAATAAAAACATTTAAACAAAATGGAATATTTTATCATAGAAAATGGACAACAAGCTGGTCCTTTTAGTCTTGAACAACTTATCCAAAAGGGTATCACACCTGAAACACTTGTCTGGACTCAAGGAATGGAAGACTGGACTCCTGCATGGAAAATCGAGGAACTAAAAAGAAACATTCCTCCAACATATCAGGCTCCCCAACAACAAGACCAGCAAAATAATTTCCAACCACAGAGAGAACAACAACCCAAAAAGAACAACAAGTTAGTTTGGAAACTTCTCTTAGGAGCAATCGTATTCATTCTCCTTATCTTTGCATTCACAAATCCTAATGAGGAAGCTCACAAGGAGACTGTTAGCACTGAAGTTGGCGCAGCCATAGAGAAAGCTACGGAGACCACAGACAACAACTTCTTCACACAGGGCATTCGCTCCATCGCCAAGATGATGGCAGGCAATTTCCTCAATACAGCCCTTGACCAACTCTTTGAATATCACAACTACGTGTTGTTCTCCAAAGGTTCTGTCAATCTAAACGGCAAAGACCATACCGTCAGCTTTGGTATCCTTGGAAAGGTATATACGATGAACAGCGATGACATGATCAAGGCTTTGGAAAACGATGACAACTTGAATATCAAGGAGAGTGAGACTACATCTTCTTCTGACGAAACAATGGACGACGACACAGAAAGCAATGATAACAACAATAGCGATGTCCAGAAACGTTTGGAAGAAAAAGCTAACAAGGCTGTTGATAAAATATCAGACAAAGTTAGCAAGAAAATAGAGGATAAGATCAATGAGAAATTAGACGAGGCAACGGATTCTTCCACAATAGAAAAGCTCATTGATAAAATATCAAGCCTGTTTTAAAGAATACAACCAATAAGAAACATAAGAGAAGAATGAGGGCATGGGGAATATTCCAATATCTCCATGCCCTCATCTTTTATTCATAATCATCAATTACAGAATTTATTATATCCATCATAGGTTTAGCTATCTGGAACAACCGAGCCGATTTTTGTAACCAGTCATCTCCTTCAAAAAACTCATCAGGCACTCTTACCCATGCACAATAGTCTTTCATACGGAGATAATCAAGAAACTCATAGTCACGAGGAAAATCTTTCGGAGCTTTCTTCAACATATTCAGTCCAAACCCCTTGGGAGTAATCTCATCATCATCTTTCCATACACCCTTGCCCGGGTAACCAAATGTCTTGATAAACATACCATTCTCCACAGCCTTGCGCCATTCATCGATATTTCCCATAATCTCATTACGGCAAGAAGTAAGAATATTGGTAGGAAGATAGTAAGAACCTACAGCCAAGATACAATGGCCAGGCTGGACATGAATATAGTAGCCTCCACGGAGCGACTTCTTGCCCTTGGCACAGATATAAGCACCAAAATGGCGTTTGTAAGGAGACTTATCATTGGAGAAACGAATATCACGATAGAAACGATAAGTACAATCCTTTACTTGCAAGTGAGCTATTTCCTCGTCAAAAGCCGAATAGCAAGCGATTGCCTGCCCAATGCCTTCCTCGAAATCTTCTTTGCAAGCCTGATACTCTGGCTTGTGCTCCGAAAACCATTCCCGATTATTGTTCGCCGCAATAGCGGTCAGAAACTTATTGATTCTCTTTATATCCATCTTTTTACATTGTTTCAAACTTACGTAACTATTCCAATTTACTATCTTTCAGCAGCTTGGGACAGATGTCATTAAAGAAACATTTGCTACATTCTGGCTTAGCACTCTTGCATACATAACGACCATGAAGCAAAAGCCAATGATGCGCATTAGGAATATCCGACTCTGGGATATGGCTTACCAGATAATCTTCTACCTTTCGAGGCGTGTCGGCAGTATGAGGTACCAATCCCATACGATGGCTTACACGATATACATGAGTATCCACCGCCATAGTGGGCTTGCCAAACCATACGGAACGAAGCACATTGGCTGTCTTGCGCCCCACTCCTGCAAGTGTTGTAAGTTGATTCATTTCCTCTGGTACTTCACCATTGAAATCACGCACAAGTTGGCGCGACATCTCCACTAAATGACGAGCCTTGGCATTCGGATAACTCACCGAGCGTATCAGCTCATAAACTTCTTCCTCACTGGCTTTCGACATGGCATGAGCATCAGGATAACGAGCAAAGAGAGCAGGCGTAACCATATTAATACGCTTGTCAGTACATTGTGCCGACAGCAATGTCGACACCAATAACTGAAACGCGCTACCAAACTGCAACTCGGTCGTTACGTTAGGCAGCGTGTTTCTGAAATGGTTCAATATATACTCGTATCTTTCGTTACGAAGCATAGCCTTTATTTCTTTGTGGCAGAAGTGTCTTCTGCTTTCACCTTACTCTTGTAAGCCTTGTTCAAGCCAGCAATAACTTCCTTGGTGATGTCATAAGCCTTGTCGGCATAGAGAAGGTTGTCACCACTCTTAGAAAAGATGATGCTATATTTCTTGTCCTTATTGTATTGAGCCAAATAGTTGGCGATGCTATCATGGAGAGCCTTGTTATACTTATCCTGCTCTGCTGCGAACTCATTGCTCAAACGCTGCTGCAAGCCCTGCAAGTCATTGTTCTGCTTCTGAAGACCAGCCTGGATAGCCTCAGCTTGCTCACGAGTATAAGCATTTTGCTGAACTTTCTGCTGGAAGTTAGCTGCTGCTGCCTGAAGAGCCTGTCCTTTCTGGGCGATTGTAGCCTGGATATTCTGACCTTTCTTTTCCAGAATAGCAGAGAATTCCTTGGCAAAAGTATACTGAGTCATGATAGAATCAACCTCTACGTAAGCTATCTTCAACTCTGCAGGAGCCTTACTTTCAGACTTAGCCTCGACCTGAGGCTGTGATTTGTTGCATGATACGAGTGACAATGCTGCGATTGCGGCAAATGCCACACCACTCAAAATGTTTCTTTTCATTGTTCCTTATTTTTTATAATTTTATCATTTACTATGCTGCTACACCACGCTTCCAACCATAAGTCAGTATGCCTTGTTCGCCATACGAGCCTCACGGTCTTGGTCCATCACACAATGGATGCCTTGCTTGCGCAATCCCGGGTTATCATGGATGTGCTGCGAGGAGAACTTGCCATTCTTCCGAAAAATCAACTTTACGGATAATAATGCTATGGATATAGCAATTATTAACACGCTTAATAGCATTATCTTTATCATTTTTATTATCTTTGCAGTGCCTTAGTAGCACAATTCTGTGCAAAGGTACAATTTTTCGTGTAAAGTTCAAAATAAAATAACATAAATAAATGAATAAAAATGATTTAAAACCTGCTCGTGTCTTTGAGCAGTTTGCTAAAATCAATCAAATTCCTCGTCCTTCCAAACATGAGGAACAGATGATTGAGTATCTGAAAGAGTTTGGCAAAAGCCATAATCTTGAGACTATTGTTGATGAGACTGGCAATGTATTGATACGCAAGGCTGCCACTCCTGGCTATGAGAACTGTGAGACGGTTATCCTCCAGAGCCACATGGATATGGTATGCGATAAGTTGGTGGATGTGGAGATTGACTTCTCCAAGGATGCCATCCAGACTTACATTGACGGCGACTGGATGAAAGCAAAAGGTACGACCCTTGGTGCCGACGACGGTATCGGCTGCGCCATTGAGTTGGCTTTATTGGATAGCAACGATATTGAGCATGGTCCCATTGAGTGTGTCTTCACTCGTGATGAGGAAACAGGACTTACTGGAGCACATGGCATGAAAGCTGGTTTCATGACGGGCAACATGCTCATTAATCTTGACTCTGAAGATGAGGGCTTGATTTTTGTATCATGTGCTGGTGGTCAAACCACTCATGCCACTTTCGAGTTCAAGCGTGAAGAAGCTCCTGCTGATTACTTCTTCTTGAAACTTGCATTGAAAGGCTTGAACGGTGGTCACTCTGGTGATGACATCAATAAGAAGCGCGCCAATGCCATCAAGATCTTAGCTCGTTTCCTTTATATCGAAATGGAAAAGCTGAACGGTGACCTGCGCTTGGTTAGTTTCAACAGTGGCAAGATGCACAATGCCATTCCTCGTGACGGTCAAGTTGTATTTGCTGTGAAGAACGAGGCAAAGGAACAAGTTCGTGCCGACTGGAATGTCTTTGCCACAGAAGTTGAGGACGAGTTCCATGTAACGGAACAAAGCATGAACTTCAACATGGAGAGTGCCGATGCAACTCCTGTCATAGAGAAAAGTGTTGCCGACAAGTTTATCCTTGCGCTTCAGGCAGTGGACAACGGTCCATTGACCAACTGCCAAGACGAGGCATTGGCTTGGATGGTTGAGACTTCAAGTAACGTGGCAAGTGTTGCTACCAAGGAAAACAGCATTGACATAGTTGCTTCCCAACGTAGTAATGTGATGAGTAACCTTGACAACATGACCAATACAGTAAAAGCTGCGTTCCAGTTGGCTGGTGCCAAGTTGACCGTTGGTGACAAATATCCAGCTTGGAAGATGCGTGCAAACAGCAAACTTACCCAATTGGTTGTCAAGAGCTACGAGAAACTATTCAACAAGGAACCTAAAGTATTAGGTATCCACGCTGGCTTGGAATGTGGACTTTTCTCAGAACGTTATCCTAACCTCGACATGGTTAGCTTCGGTCCTACCCTGCGCAATGTCCATACACCAGAGGAAGGATTGTATATCCCTACTGTCCAAATGGTTTGGGACCATATGTTGGAAATCCTCAAGAATATTCCTCAGAAATAAACTTTCATACCATAGAGTTTTTTGCATGAAAGGTAAGATAAGAATTATACTATTGATAGGCATAGTGCTGCTTTTCGCTTCGTGCGGTGAGCAGCACAAAGCCCAGAATTTGGTCAAGGACTTTCTCTATGAGAACTTGATTGAAAACGACTGCAGCTTCAAGAAATTCAGCAAGATTTCTAAGACAGCGATGATTGATGCCGACAGAGTAAGGCAAATGCGCCATGATATAGAAGCATTGCCCATCGTAAAGAAAGGCATCAATTATAACGACGGTGCTTTCCCTGACACCTTATTATATATAAGGGCAACCTATAAGTTGACTGACAAAAGTGGGAAGCAACAGGAATATACCCAGACATTCTATATGGACAAGGCGTTGAGCCGTGTCATTGCTTTCAAGGAAAACTGATAAAGTGCGCTTATTGACCAAGCGCACTTTTCTTTTTATGCTATGAGGCTAACATCCTTTTCACATAGCTTCTTACCAACTTCCGTGCTGTTCCCAGTCGGTTCTCCACATTCTTATAGTGAATGTCCAGGCAAGAAGAAATCTCCTTCACTTGCATACCCTCATATATGTTCAACCGATAAACCTTGTTCTGCTTGTCGCTCAACCGAGCAATGCCACGCTCCAATATCTCATGGATTTCTTGTGCAGAATAAACCGATTCCGTATCCACAGCATACCTTGGCTGCCAATCCGATTTAGAAAGTACATGCTCATATTCCTCTACCTTCTTCTTATGACGCCAATAATCAAAGATGAGGTTCTTTGCCATCGTATATACCAAGCATGGCAATGTTATGGGCGTAATCATCTTGTCCATCTGCAAGAGTCTGACGAAGACATTCTGTACAATATCCTCTGCCTCATCCGCAAACAACAAGCGAGATGCAACGAAAGACCTCAAATCTTCGTAGTGGTAAATGTAGTAATCAGCGATGATGCTGCGCTTAGATTCATTCTGTTCCATGACGATCGTGGTTTTATCATGTTTATCGTTATTGCAAAAGTAATAAAAAACTACGACATAGCCAAACAAATCTTACATAAATTATTTTTTGGCATACATTTTGCGAAAGCATCGGCAAACAAATTAAATTATTAAAAAATATTGATTATGGCACAGAAAGGTAATATTGGAGTTACAACAGAGAACATTTTCCCTGTCATCAAGAAGTTCTTATATTCTGATCATGACATCTTCTTACGTGAAATGGTATCTAACGCAGTAGATGCTACACAGAAGTTGAAAACGCTTGCTGCCCAAGGCGACTTCAAAGACGAGATTGGAGATACTACTGTTCGTGTATCCCTTGACGAGAAAGCTGGTACATTGACCATCAGCGACCGTGGCATCGGTATGACTGAGGAAGAAATAGACAAGTATATCAACCAAATCGCTTTCTCTGGCGTTACCGATTTCCTTGACAAGTATAAGGAGAATGCCAATGCTATCATTGGTCACTTTGGTCTTGGTTTCTATTCTTCTTTCATGGTAGCTAACAAAGTTGAGATTGTCACCAAGAGTTATAAGGAGGGTGCAAAGGCTGTCAAGTGGTCTTGCGATGGTTCGCCTGCTTTCGAGATTGAGGACACGGAGAAAGCTGACCGTGGTTCTGACATCATCCTCCATATCGCTGACGATTGCAAGGAATTCCTCCAGAAGAACAAGATTGAGGAACTCTTGAACAAGTACTGCAAGTTCATGGCTGTACCTGTTGCCTTCGGTAAGAAGACTGAGTGGAAAGACGGCAAGAACGTTGAGACCGACGAGGACAACATCATCAATAATGTAGAGCCTCTTTGGACCAAAGCTCCGAGCACATTGAAAGACGAGGACTACAAGAAGTTCTATCATACGCTCTACCCTATGCAAGACGATCCTTTGTTCTGGATCCATCTTAACGTAGACTTCCCATTCAACTTGACTGGCATCCTCTACTTCCCTCGCATCAAGAACAATATCGATATGCAACGCAACAAGATTCAGTTGTATTGCAACCAAGTCTTTGTCACTGACCAAGTAGAGGGCATCGTACCAGAGTTCTTGACTTTGCTCCATGGTGTCATCGACTCTCCGGACATTCCATTGAACGTAAGCCGTAGCTACCTCCAGAGCGACAGCAATGTCAAGAAGATTTCTACCTATATCACTAAGAAAGTTGCCGACCGCTTGAACTCTATCTTCAAGGAGAACCGCAAGGAATATGAGGAGAAATGGGATGACCTCAAGCTCTTTATCAACTATGGTATGCTTTCACAAGAAGACTTCTATGACCGTGCAAAGGACTTTGCTCTCTTGAAAGATGTGGAAGGCAAATACTTTACATACGAGGAATACAAGACACTCATCAAGGACAACCAAACTGACAAGGATGGCAACCTTGTTTATCTCTATGCCAACAACAAAGAGGAACAGTATTCTTACATCGAGGCTGCCAAGAACAAGGGCTACTCCGTATTGCTGATGGATGGTCAGTTGGATACTCCTATGATTAATATGTTGGAGCAGAAACTGGAAAAGAGCCGTTTCACACGTGTTGATGCCGACATCATAGACCGTCTTATCGTCAAGGAGGATGCCAAGAAGACAGACCTTAGCCAAGAGCAATCTGACAGCTTGTCAGAAGTATTCCGTTCACAGATGCCAAAGCTCGATAAAGCAGAGTTCATGGTAGAGGTACAGGCTTTGGGCGAGAATAATCAACCTGTGCTTATCACACAGAATGAATACATGCGCCGTATGAAACAAATGAGTCAGTTCCAGGCTGGTATGAACTTCTATGGTCAAATGCCTGATAGCTATGCTATCGTCTTGAACACTGACCATCCATTGGTCAAGAAAGTATTGGACGATACAGAGGCTAACACAACAGAGGCTTTGAAACCTATCCTCTCTGAAATCAAGGGACAGGAAGCACGCCTTGCTGTTCTTCACCAGACACAAAGCAAGAAGAAACCCGAGGAGATTACTCAAGAGGAGAAAGACGATGTACACAATACAGAAAAAGCTATCAGCGATGAGAAGAACAAGCGTAATGAGATTATCTCCAACTACGCCAAGGACAATAATATTGTTCATCAGCTCATTGACCTTGCCTTGCTCCAGAATGGTATGTTAAAAGGTGCAGCACTCGATGCTTTCTTGAAGCGCAGTGTAGATTTAATTAAATAAGTTATTGTCTCCCACTGAGACAACCAATTAGGAGATAAACGCCAGTCCATTGGTGTTTATCTCCTTTTTTATGCCCAAATAAAAGATCTGCGGAAATCAGCGCAATCTGCGGGAGATAAAGAAACAGCAGAATAAATCCGCGAAATAAAAGATTTGCGTAATCTGCGCAATCTGCGAGACAATAAATGCCCCAGCCGTTCTTCACAGAGCAGCTGGGGCT
>CAKQXI010000023.1 GCA_934281565.1 uncultured Prevotella sp. | reverse complement strand
CTTGTCAAAGGTACGAACAACGGTACTGTTACGGACATCGACGGTAACTTCTCACTCAAGGGAGTGAAGAAAGGTACCACTCTACGTATTTCTTATGTTGGTTATGAGCCACAGGAAGTGGTGTACAACGGCAAGGACCTCAACATCGTATTGAAAGACGACTCAAAGGCTCTTGACGAGGTTGTAGTAACCGCACTTGGTATCAAGAAAGATGCCAAGAAGTTGGGTTATGCAGTCAGCTCTATCAACGCTGACGAGTTGACGAAGACAGGTGGTGCTAACTTGGCTGCTGGTCTTTATGGTAAGGCAACTGGTGTACGTATCCAGTCGGCTCCGGGTGGTGGTACTTCTGCCGTATCAATCTCTGTCCGTGGTCTTTCTTCTATTACTGGTAACACCCAGCCATTGTTGATCCTTGACGGTGTGCCAATCCATAATGGTAATGCGAACAATGGTGACTATTGGAGCAGCCAGCGTATTGAGTCAAATGGTCTTGTCGACATCAACCCAGAGGATATTGAGAACATCTCTATCTTGAAAGGTGCTGCCGCTTCTGCACTTTATGGTTCAGAGGCAGCCAACGGTGTTGTTATGATCACTACCAAGAAAGGTCAGAAAGGTACAGGTACTCACGTAGACTTCAGTGCTAACTTGAGCTTCGATAAGGTTGCTTATATGCCTGAGATCCAAAAGGAGTTTGGTCCGGGTTATGATAACTGGGGAATAGGTAAGGATAATGACCAGACAGCATTGACTGGTTTCCGTACAACGAAGTTGGATCGTAATGGTAATAGCATAGTTACTCCAAACCGTGAGACTTATTATTCATACGGTGCTCGTTATGATGGTAGCAAGAAAGTAACTTACTTTGATGGCACGGAGCGTTCATATACTCCTATCGATCACAACCAGTGGAATGATATTTTCCGTACAGGTGTGAACCAGACTTATAACCTCGCATTGACCAATAGCACAGAGCGCAACAGCTTGCGTTTCTCTTACACCTACAATGATGTACAGGCAATGCAGTATAATTCTAACAACAACAAGCACAACTTTAACTTGAATGGTACATTTGATGTAACCAAGACTATCAAGTTGAACTATGCTGCTACATTCACATCACAGTATATCAAGAACCGTCCTTATCGTATCAGCCGTTTGACCAATAACTATAGTGGTATGTTCGGTGGCTTTACAGATGTCAAGTATATCCGTGAGCATACTGTGACAAGCCTTGGCTATATGAACAGCATTATGAGAAAGAACGAAGAAAAAATTGGAACAGATGATTCATTGACACCAGATGAGCAATTCTTGTATAGTCCAATGGGTTCTACCTCATTGATGTCAGAGTATTTCTGGAACATCTTCGGTAAAGTACAGGAAGAAAACCATACTCGTTTCATCGGTTCTATCAACCCAACATGGGATATTATCCCAGGCTTGAAGTTGAGTGCTCGTATTGCAACAGACCTTACCACAGATAAGATTGAGAATAAGAACAATGCAGAGAATGCTCATAGCTTCTCAACCAATGGTCAGTACAGTGATGGTTATGGTTTGACAAATAGTAAATATTCTATCGTATATGGTGATGTTATGTTGATGTTTGACAAGACATTCAAAGAGAAGCATAATATCACAGCAAACTTGGGATGGAATGGTCGTAAGGAAACTTATTATCTGTCAAAGGTAGAGACCCAGAATGGTTTATTGCAAGAGAATTGGTTTTATTTGGATGCTTCTGTAGGAACAAAGAAAGCAAGTATGCAAAAGCAAGAATTGCTCCGCACAGGTATGTTCCTCACTGCCAGCTATGGCTATGACAACTGGGCATATTTGGAGGGTTCTATCCGTCAGGAGAAGACTTCTACATTGGCAAAGGGCAACAACTCTTTCTGGTATCCATCTGTTAGTGCCAGTGTTCTTTATACAGAGCTTTTGAAAGACAAGTGCCCTAAGTGGTGGAACTATGGTAAGATCCGTGCTTCTTATGGTGTTGTAGGTAATGCTCCTGAGATTTATAAGGCATATTCTGCTTTGACTCCGGGTTCTTTGACCAGATCTTCAAACTATTCTTATATTTGCGTTCCAACCTCACTTGGTAATGAGGATATAAAGCCAGAAACAAAGCATGAGTTTGAAATCGGTCTTGAGAACAAGTTCCTTAACAACCGTCTTGGTATGGAGTTCAGCTACTACTACAATGACATCAAGGATCAGATTTTGAATACAACGGCAGCTTCTTCTATGGGTGGTCAGAGTATATTGATGAATGTTGGTGAGCTTACCAATAGAGGTTTTGAGTTGAGCGTATATGGTACTCCTATCCAAAATAAAGACTGGCGTTGGGATGTTCGAGCAAATGCAGCTTGGAATAAGAACAAGATTAAGAAATTGGCAGATGGTCTTGATGTCCTCTCACACTTTACCGCAGATAATGGTGCTGCAAGCTTAGAGTCTCATGTTGGTGATGCTATGGGTGATTGGTACACTTATACTTGGAAGACCGATGAGAACGGCAACTATATCATTGGTAAGGATGGACTTCGTATAACAGACACCTCAGAACGCCATAAGGTAGGCAATGCAATGCCTAAGGTAACTGGTGGTTTCGGTACAAGTTTGAGTTACAAGAACTGGACACTTGATATGTCATTTGACTTCCGTATTGGTGGTGATGTACTTAACCAACCATGGCAGTATATGATGGATGCTGGTAACATTACAGATGCCATTGGTGTTCGTGATGCAGCGACAGGTGGTATCTATTATTACTGTGATGCTGTGGCAGACGAAAAAGGTAACTTGGTTGAATCTGTTTCAAACAAGTCTTCTATCCATGTAGTGGATCCAAGCCAAATCACCAATTATAAGCGTGGAGAGACTATGATTAATGGACATTATGTATGGGATAACGGTATCATCCAGAAAGGTGTAAAGGAGGACGGAACTCCTAACGATGTTGTCGTAACACAGTTTGAGATCAACGACAGCCAGTATGGTTGGGGAACAAGTGCGACACAGAGTTATCAAGATGCTATCCAAAAGAATACTTACGTAAAATGCCGTGAGATTAGTTTGGCTTATACTTTGCCAACTTCTTTGACAAAGAAATTTGCTTGTACAAACCTTACAGTGTCAGCTTTTGCACGTAACCCATTCTATCTCTATCGTAGCTTGAAGCTCTTCGATTCTGAGACAGCAGATGCTACTAACTGGATTTATCAGTCTATTTTAGGTGGTTCAACAGCCAGTGCCCGTACATTTGGTTTCTCTATCCGTGCAAGCTTCTAATGTAATAAAAAGAAAGTAAATCATATTAATAAGAAACGTATATGAAAAAGAAGATATTTTCCATATTGATGGCAGGCTTGGCACTTGTTTCTCTCGGCTCATGCTCTGATTCGGATTACAATGACAAGTATCCAGACCCATCAAAGACAAAGACATCAAGTGTTCCTCAAGCATTCACTGCTGTTCTCTATAAAGGCAATACTTGGATGAACCCTGTGTACTATCGTTATTATACCCAGACTTCAACTTCTGGAATCTTTTCTGGTATTATGGGTAGTAGCAATAGCAAAGGTCGTTTCAGAGGTGCGAGTGAGGGATATTATAACACACGTTGGCAGAATTTCTACGATATGCTTACCCAATATCGTCTTTTAGAGAAAACTTATAATGAACTTCTTGACAATGAGAAGCCAATGAATAAGGTTTTCGTGTATTTAGGGCGTGCAGTGGTTGAAGGACAGCTTCATGAGATGTTATCACTTTTTGGTAGTGTTCCTTTTAATGGTGCATGTTCAGATGCCTTGTGGGGACATAATGATTACAGTGGTGCTAAAGAGAAAGATGTTTATGACAATGACGTTGAACTTTATAAGCAAATCCTTGCTGACTTGAAAGAAACCAGTGATTTCCTCGCAACAGGTGGTGCAACGGAAAGTTCACTTGCTACTCTTAAGCGTCAAGACTATACTGTTGCAGCAGGAAGTGGTAGTTTGTGGCAGAAATATGTAAACTCTTTGCGTTTGCGTATTGCACTTCATCTTTCAACCAACGGTGATTGCACAAGTGAGGCTCATGCAACAATAAAGGAAATCTTGGAGAACCCTACTACATATCCTGTTATTGATAACAATGATGAGAATATGGGAGTTACTGCAGATACACAGACAGATGATTTCAACTGGGGTAAGAGCGTTTCACAGGCACTCCATGGTGGTTATACTCCATCACAGGCAGTCTTAGATGCTATGAATGTACCTGCAAATGGTATTGCAGATGGTAATACAGACCCTCGTATCCAAGCTGTTTACGATCCAAACCCAGATAATGAATATATCGCTTATGATGTAACAAAGACCAACACGGATATATCTAATCTCTCAACAGCAAAAAGAAATGAGTATATTGAGAGAAAAATAGGTACTGCAAATTACTATTGTGTACTTGATTCTCAAGCTATTGCTGGTTATAAAGAGTATGAGGGAAATAGCAATATCTTTGGTCTTTGGTTAGGTGCTGCTGAAGTTAGCTTGAGCAAAGCTGAGGCTTACTTAATGGGTTATGGCGTTGCGAAGGACGAGGCGAAGGCTAAGGAGAACTTCATTAATGGTGTCAAGCTATCAAATGAGTACTATTGGAAAGAGAAAAAGAATAGTTCTCTTTATAAGAGTGGCAATGATAGTTATGCAAGCAAGCGTTCTTTAATAGAGCCTTCAGATGCGGAAGTTGCTGCCTATGCTGAGAGTATATGGAAGCCAACTCAAGAAACTATTTGTACTCAACTTTGGTTGAACTTTGGTTGGACTAATATGTTGGAGGCTTGGAATGTTGTACGTAGAACAGGTTATCCAGTTGTTAGCTTTGCTAAAGATGCACAAATGTCAAGCTACCCAACTCCTCCAAATCGTTTGCCTTATCCAAGCAGTGAGTTGAACTTCAATTCAAAGAACTGCCAGGATGCAATCGCTAAATATTACAAGGAGTCTACAGGTTATTATACCAACTTGTTCTGGGCAAAGGATGTTTATTACAAGATTGTATCAGAAAGATAATTTAAGCATTATATAAAGAAAATCACTGGTATCTCGTTAAAGAGTATACCAGTGATTTTTTTTGTTTCCTACAAAGCTAATCTATAATCTTATCATACAATCCTTTTCTTCCTATCTGTCTTACATCAAGAAATAGCATAACGACATGATTGCTTGCCATAAAATACTTATTTCATGTCACGAAATAAGTATTTACTGACTATAAATAGCTGTTTCCAAACACGCAACAAAGCCCCATGCTTCATTGAAACATAGGGCTATTATCATTCATTATTGTTGCTTTCCTAAGATCTTTTGTATATAATCAACGGATTTATTTGTAATTTGGGCAATCTGTTCTAAGGACATACCGCTATTCAATAGTCCTTGAATAATAGAATGAACAATAGCTTCTTGTTCTGCCACTTGTTTTTTCAGCTTAGCCTTTTGCTGTTCACTTATCATAAGGGCAGTATCCCGATTTTCTATTGCCGAAAAGAACTCGTCCTCAACGTTCATATCTTGGCGCAACTTAGTGTCTGATGCCGCCATTGTAAGACGGCGCAAGATATACAACATATCCTCGTCATCCTCATACTTCTTGTCATCGATATTAAGGACTTGCCTATTATGCTTATCTTTCATCGTTTGGTCAAATACGCTCAATACTTTTTCCAAATGGTTGTTTACTTGACCACGCAATAAAGGGATTTGAACAATAATGCTATTATGGATAAGGCTTTCAACAAAAGGATCAGGCATACCTTTCGTTACCTCCACGCCATCATAATTATATGACTTATGGTTCACATAAAGAACTGGTTCGTCTATGTCGCCAACTCTATGTCCTAATAAATATACTGTTACCATCGGTATAGCATATCCATCAGGATTATCTTCTTTTAAGATGTTCTCTGGATTGGAATATTGGGCACCTAAATATTGACGGAAACGCAATGTTTCTGTTTCCAACCAAGTTTTCTGCAATTCTATCAATATCAGATGTTGGCTGCCATCGCTCTCCTTTACTTGGGCTCCGAAATCTATACGAAACATGGAAATCTTATCACGGCTGCCATTTGTATATTCATGGCGACGGACATGGACTTCCACAACTTCTTTCTTTAGCAATGCAGAAAGCAATGTCTTTGCTATGCGTTCATCTTCTACAAGAAACTTGAACACTGAATCATATATCGGATTAGCTACGTGTATCATCATACTTGTTTCCTCCTATATTTTATTTAGTTTGGTGCAAAGATACATAATTTACATGAACTTTTGAGCTAATTATTGCTTTTTTATATGATTTCTTTGAAAAATATTGCAATGTGTCTATTTATTATTTATCTAAGATCTTTTGTATATAATCAACGGATTTATTTGTAATTTGGGCAATCTGTTCTAAGGACATACCGCTATTCAATAGTCCTTGAACCATAGAATGAATAACGGCTTCTTGTTCTGCCACTTGGTTTTTCAGCTTAGCTTTTTGTTGTTCACTTATTATAAGGGCAGTATCCCGATTTTCTATTGCCAAGAAGAACTCATCTTCAACATTCTTAGCAGTAAGAATTGATTCATATATCGAATTAGTTTCGTGTATCATCATACTTAATTTCTTCCAGTTTTTATTAGTTTGGTGCAAAGTTAATAATTTTCAGCGACTTAACAAGCGTCAATACATTTTTATGAGGGACTTTTTGCCCAATGCCTACACTTTTATGAGGGAGTTTTTATAGTTAATAGTTTATAGTTAATAGTTTATAGCATTTAAATAGTTAATAGTTTATAGCATTTAAATAGTTAATAGTTTATAGTTGATAGTTTATAGCATTTAGGGCGCAAGACTAATGTTTCTTAACTTCTCTCTAACTTCCCTTAACTTCTCTTGAATTCCCCAATTCCCTTTAACCTCTCAAACTTCCCACTTACAAATAGGCATGACTTTTATCTGAAAACCATTCTTTTCTATTGTCTTTTCCTGGTTCATAGTAACGATAGTGAGGTCGCTGCATCCCAGTTCCTCCGCACACTCAATGATGCTGTCTACCTCTCGCTTTTCTGTTCTTTCAGAATTAAGGTCATAGCATACTTGGATAAGCGATTCAATATGAACGCCACGGCGAGTGACAAAATCTGTTTCCTTATCATTGCGAGAACGATAATAAAAGATGGATTTCTCTGTATCGTAACCTCGGCGAATAAGCTCTACAAACACTTGGTTCTCCAGTAACCTGCCGAGGTTTTCACTTAGGCTAAAGGCTTTGGCTGTAACAAAGCCGTTGTCTACGACATAAACTTTCCTTGGGGCTTTCTTCATCAACTTTAGTTTGTTGTTATAGCGAGGCAAGTAATAAAACAAATATGGCTCTCTCAGATAGTCCATGAACTTCTTGGTAGTGGCAACGCTGGACAAGCCAAGCTCGTCTGTAAGTTCATTGGCACTAAGTGGATTGCAGAAGTTTGAAATAAGGTACATGGCAAGGTCGTTCAAGTCTGTAATGTTGCGGACATGATGGCGTTTGGCAACATCTTTCCAAATGATGGAATCAAAGAGCGTTGAAAGATAACTGCGTGTAAGAGCTCTGGAATCTACCGTCTCTGGATAGCCTCCATTGTGCAAGTAATCATCCATGAGGGTTCTTGCTGCAGTTTTCTGTTCTTCTTTTATGGCATATAGGTTCATCTTGTTCCACTCAAAGAGTTCCTCTAAGCTGAAAGGCAGCATTTCTATCTGTATATATCGCCCAGTAAGCAGCGTAGCCATTTCGCTGCTCAGTAACTTAGCGTTACTGCCTGTAATCACCATATTTACTCCCAGACGGTAAAGTTTTGACACCCATAGATCCCAACCATCAAGGTTCTGTACCTCGTCAAGGAGTAGATAGTCATAATTGGGATAAACTTGTTTGAGCATTTCCATGACAAGTTCTTCATCCCATGCGGAAAGCAACTTTCCATCGTCAAAATTTAAGTAAGCGAAGTTCTTACCTCTTAGCATAAGCAATGCTTCTGTAGACTTACCAACACGCCGAGGACCAGTTATTAGTTTTATTTGTTTGCTGTTCAATAGCTCGTCCTTGCCGTATTTAGTATGTCGATGGAGGTAAGGGTGGGAAAGGAGCAAGTCCCTTTCTTTCCGTTGATTGATTATGATTGTCTTCATATTTATCGTTTATTGGAATATTTTGTGCAAATATACTGTTTTTTATTCAAAATAATGCTTGTATTGAATAAAAAAGTATGTTTTTTATTCAATAGAACGAAGAAAATGAAGATAATGGCTATAAGTTCACTATGCAGAGAATACTTAGCAAATGTTAAAAAAGTGCTTTTATTTTTCCACTATTAGATATTTTAGTATATTTGTGGAAAAATAAAAGAAGATTATGGCAAATATTATAGGTAGGAAAAAAGAGATAAGAGAGTTACAAGACCTTTATGATAGCGGTAAGTCGGAATTTATAGCTATTTATGGTCGTCGCCGTGTAGGTAAGACTTTTCTTGTTGATGAAGCTCTGAAAGGGAGAATCACCTTTCGTCATGCAGGCTTGTCACCTGTTGATGAGAATAATCAGAAAAATAGTATGAAAGACCAGTTGAGGCATTTCTATTATTCACTCCAACTTCAAGGGATGAAAAAAAGCAAATGCCCAGCTACTTGGATGGAAGCATTTTATATGCTTGCCACATTTTTAGAGAGCAAAGATGATGGTAACAGGCAGATTGTCTTTCTTGATGAATTGCCGTGGTTGGATACTCCACGCTCTGGTTTTATCACGGCATTCGAGGGCTTTTGGAATACCTGGGCTTGTCATCGAGACAACATAATGTTAGTATGTTGTGGTAGCGCAAATTCTTGGATGCTTAACAATTTGGTAAACAACCATGGTGGATTATATGGAAGAACAACTTATGAAATAAAACTTGCTCCATTTTCCTTAGGTGAGTGTGAAGAATATTTTCATCAAAAAGGCATAAAGATTTCCAGATATGATATTGTACAGAGTTATATGATCCTTGGTGGAATACCATATTATTTGGGATATATGAAGAAAGGTCTGAGCTTAGCCCAGAATGTAGACCAGCTTTTTTTTGCAAAGGATGCAAAGCTAAAGATAGAGTATGATAGGCTCTTTGCTTCAGTCTTTGCTAATCCAGAGGAAATGAAACGAATAGTAAATCTTCTTGCCACACGTCACACTGGTTATACCCGTATGGAGATTTCCGAGAAACTAAAACTTCCAAGCAGCAATAACCTTACTAAGATGTTGGGAGGTTTGATAGCCAGTGATTTTATAGAGCGTTATGTTCCTTTTGGTTCCAAAAAGCGAGATGAACGTTATCGTTTGATAGATCCTTTCTGCTTGTTTTATAAAAAGAATGTGGAAGGACGAATAGGTTTGGATGAAGACTTTTGGATGCACAACATTACTTCGGCTGGTGTAAATAGTTGGCGAGGATTTGCTTTTGAAGAAGTATGTTTTCGACATATAGAACAAATTAAAAAAGCCTTGGGAATTTCTGGTGTATCGTCCACACAGTCAGCATGGTCTATGAAAGGAGGAAATGAGTCTGATGGTACTCAAATAGATATGTTGATAGATCGCAAAGATAATATAGTCAATATGTGTGAGATGAAATTTTACAATGAAGAATTCAGTGTCAATAAGTCGTATCATGCCACATTGGTACATCGGCAAAATATGCTGTCTTCGGTTCTTCCACGCCGTAAAGCCATACATAATACACTCATAACGACATACGGACTCTCATATAATGAATATAGTGGAGACTTTCAGCAAGTCATAACAATGGATGATTTGTTCTAATAGGGATTTTAAGAAATGGGTGAAAGAATGTTCTTTCACCCATTGGAAGCATTAATAATAATATAACATTGTTATGGCAAAACGATGATATTAATCTCATATAATCTCTTAGCCTGTGGAACACCGTCTGGTCTACGCATATTGTTGTAAACCATATACTGACGTGGTTTGGAGAAGTCACCGGGGATTCCTAACCTTGGTGCATCTTTCTGCGGCTCATAAAGACAGGCATCACCCGTTGATTGTCTTGCTTGTATAGCCACGACGAGTTGTTTCAGATTTGTTTTGGTTTTGACTTTTGTTGCCTTGCCGTCGGTTTCACCAACGAGTGTAAATCCTTGAGGCATCTTGGCTGAGTCAAATAGAAATCCTTTGTTCGGAGTAGAATACGTTACCTCAGGAGTGATGTAATAGTTAACAACATAAACTTTACCATCAGGAGCATTGGGATCCTTTCTTGTAGTAATGTTGTTTACTCCGTTTTTTATTGTTATAGTATCACCAGGTTTAACAACGCTATCATTTGTCAGTGTATAGTTTGAGCCTGTTTTATTAATCCATTTTAATGTTGACTTGAATGTCGTTTGAGCGATGTAAGTCGTGTATTCCTTATAATTTTTTGCATAGATGCACTTCTCGAATAAATAACGAGAAGATATATTGCATATAGTTAAATCCACATCCTTATAATATTCCTCGGGAACATCATCGTATACCAACCCAGAATTGCAGTTAGTCGTTAGCATAGAACATATAAGCAACGACAAGAAAACGACATGGATATTTTTGATTTTATTTATAATAATCTTCTTCATAGTTGTATGTGTAAAGTTATTTTTCTTCCATTCTAAATCCTTTCCATCCAGGGGTCTGCTGTAGCTGTTTGTAAGTTAAAAGCATAGCCGTATTAAATGGAGTGAAGTAGTAACGTGCATTATCAAATTTACGTAGATAGTAGTCATAGTCCATAGGAATAGTCCTGAAAGTAGGTGTAACATACTCAGGGTCTCCTTTCTCCAGTGGTACACCATTCTCACCTGCAATCTCACTATGAACACCCTTGCGGAAGATTTGGATACCTCTGGACACTTGGTTCAGTTCTTTGATGGTAGACAAACCATCAGCCTCACCCCAACGGAGCAAGTCAAAGTACCTAAAGGCGGGACACTCGAATGCGAACTCCAACCGTCGTTGGATTTTCAATTCCTCCCAAAGGTCATGTTCCTCTATCGCTTGATTGAAGTTTGCAACGCCAGCACGAGTACGGATGTTATTGATATAGCTTTCAGCCTCATTCTTCTTATTCAGCTTTATGGCAGCTTCGGCACAGTTGAGAAGTACTTCCGCATAACGGATGTTGAAATAACAAGTAGTACGCTGTGTCGTGTTAAAAGAACCGTCATCATTGAATTTATCAAAATGAGAATACTTCCGAGAGTAATAGCCTGTAATGGTCTGTGTAGAAGCACGGTTTACAGGAGCAGACTCTATATTCTCCATATAGTGATAACCAGTATGGAGAGAACTATACTTCAATGTCTTTTCTGAAGCCATAGTCGTAGTATCAATCCAAGTTTGAATCTGATAGATACTGTTAGTCTCTGGTCCCATGTAAGATCCATCGTAAGTAATAGTAGAGTAGAAGCGTTTGTCACGGTTCTTGTAGATTTCACGGTAGTCATCGCCAGAGCCTTCAAAGTCTTCACCTTTGTTTTTTGTTTTGATATTCAATTTTTTAGCTTGCGCAGTTTTCCACCATTGCTTCCATTGACCATCTTTTTCGTCTTTCTGCAAATAGCAGTCAACCAAGTCTTGTGTTGGGAACAGGCCAGATCTCATAGACCAAGATAAGGTCTTAGACTTACTGTTACCGTAGAAGTATCCGTCAGGACCATTTATTCCAGTAGGATTAAAGCCACCACGCTGATTTTCCTTAAACATGACAGGCCATATAGATTCTGGGCTGGTGTGAGCATTTTCAGATGTAAAAAGATCTTCATAGTTTGTTGCCAAACGATATTTACCCGCTCCAATCACTTCTTTGGCTGCATCGTATGCAATCTGGTAATAATGAGTATCTGGTTTCTCGAAAGTGAAAAGCCCTTTCTCGTCATTGGTCTTGTGAAGTCCCTTTGCCGAAGCTGCTGCAGCATCGGCTGCATAAAGAGCAACACGAGACTTGAAGGCATATACAGCATGGATGTTTATCAAACCAATTTCAGTGTTACCTCCATACTTCTTCAAGTAATCAATAGACTTGTCAAGGTCGGCAAGAATTTTATTGAACAGTTCTTCACGCTTGATTTGTGGCAAATAAGTGTCTTCATCTAATGAAAGAGTGCGATCTACGTATGGAACAGTTCCCCAGAATTTTTCCATATCAAAGTAAACCCATGCACGGAAAAAATAACACTCGCCTAAAAGTTGGTTCCTTAAAAGCTCAGATAGTATCTTTGAAGAACTAATTTTGCCAATGCCATTATTAATTTTGTAAATGTTCTTATATGCGCCAACCCAGGGACCACTCCAAGGTGAAGTTTCATCATATCGTCGATTGTTAATTGCTAACTGGCGATAGGTGTCCCAGTCTTGTTCATAGTTACCTTGACAGTTGTCTGACCACTGTTCTGCTTGGAAGTATTGTCCAGAGCCAGTAGAACCAATGAAGTAGAAGTCGTTTACATAAGAACGTGCTAATTGTGGATTCTGCCAAAAGCGTGCTTCATCCACTTTTGTTGTGGGCTCCATGTCCAAAGGGTCACATGATGTTATGGTATTGCTGAGCAATACTATAAACATTCCTGCCCACAAGTATCTTGTAATATGTTGTTTGTTATTCATTATTTTTGTTTTTATAATGTTAATACTACGTTGAATGTATAGGTACGCTGTGTAGGATAGCCACCAAGAGTGCCATTCTTGCTATAGATAGATGCACCTGTTGTAATAAACTCAGGATCCTGAAGATCTTTTAATGGGAAAGAACTCTTGGTCCATGTGAACGCATTGGTAACGATGAAACTCAAGTCGCAGCCATGTATGAATCTTGCATTCTTTAAGACTTTTTGCTTAAGGTCATAGCGTAAGATAATGTTTTTCAGCTTCAAGTAAGAAGCATCAAATTGCCAAAAGTCTACAAAGCTATATCCCCAACCTTTGTTAGTATTTGTTATAGGTAGAGGTAAGGCTGCATTTAGGTCTGGATGACTTGGAGTATAGGCATAGCGGAAACCATATTGTCCATAGGTGTGCATACTCCCTTGTTGGCTGCGGAATGGAGAAGGCATAGTACCAGTAACATTGGTGGCTCCTTGGAAGAAAAGCTCTAATTCAAGACCTTTATAAGAACTACCAAGTGTGAAGCCGTATTGGGTCAAGGGCCTACTTCCTGGTTTGTTGGTTAAATACACGTCATCTGTCAAGCCATTGCCATTGAAGTCATTTATCTTGATGGTTCCTAGTGTAAAGTTTTTGTTATAATTAAGTACTGAGTTATAAAGTTCTTGCCATGAACCAAATAAGCCATCTGCTTTAAGGGCTGTCCAATAAGTTGCATCGCTGAATGCAGAACGTTTGCCTACATAATCGTAAGCACTAAAATACCAGTCTTCTTTCTTGTTTTTATGACGAGTGGTAACTTGATCCCAGAAAGAGTAAGTTAGACCAACTTTATAACCGAAGTCTCCGATCTTGTCTTGCCAATTTAAAGCAATTTCGAAGCCTCCTTTCTTATTTGTAGTAAATGGTGCATTGATTTTGGGAATATTGGGCATACCAAGAATATCAGTACGAATCATTTCATTTGTCATATCCATGACATCACCTTTGTTAACATAAAGATAGGTGTCAAGAGTTCCAGAAAGTCGATTGTTGAACATCATGAAGTCCAAGCCTGCACCATATTGCTTACTGCTTGACCATTGCAAGTTATTGGCAACACTCGATATATACCAGCTAACGTTTGAAGTCATGGTTTTGTCGAGTAATAATTTACTTCCGTTTTGTGAATATTGTGTTAAGTATGAAAATGGACCGCCAACTTCATTACCAACGAGACCGAAACCACCACGAAGTTTAAAACTGTTGACAATGGTACGAGGGATTAACTTCTTAAACCAAGTTTCTTTTGCCATGTTCCATCCGAAAGAGATAGCTTGGAAAAATCCCCAGCGTTTGTTTGGAGTGTAACTTAAAGAACCATTGTAGTTACAGCTATATTGAAGCATGTATTTATTGTCGTAATCATAAGTAATGCGTCCAATCCAGGAAGCAGCTCCCCATTCTTGGGCACTACCGCTGCTCTTTTCCTTTGTAGCACCAAAATCTAGTTGTGGAACTAATGTTGTGGCAAAACCTTTCTTTGTTTGAGAACTCCAATTTAGTTTACGTACTTGACCTTGATAATTAACCATTGCAGAGAAGTTATGCTTGCCGATGGTTTTTGAGTAATCAAATTGTAATATGCCAGTAGTCAGATGGTAATCGGCCCATGCTTGATAGAGTTGAGCATTTTCTGGATTGAAAGCCGACTGAGTTGTTGAATATGGAGTATCATATACACCCTCCTCATCATAGGAAAAGTTCTTGGCCATATCATAAGAAGTGGTATAATTCAAACTTGCTGTTGCAGAAAGTCCCTTAATCCAAGGTAAAAACCATTTCAAAGCCATGTTTATTTGGAGTCGTTTACTGGTCAGATTATTAAAGCCATTGTTTAAAAGAGATTCGGCAGACCATTTACGAGCTAATCCTGTGCTCCATTTTGCAGGACGGTTAGGTTTCTCATAACCAAACATGACAGAATTGAATATACTATTTCCTCCGCTAGGTGCGTTCTTTTGATTAGAGGTACCATTTGCATTGAACGTGAGTTTCAGGCTCTTATTCTCTAAAAGATAGGCATCAGTATTTATGACAATATTATATTGCTTATAATCATACGTCTTGCTTAAACCTCGCTGATTCAAATATCCTATACTTGAATAATACTTGATACGGTCACTTCCACCACGTACGCTAATGTTGGTTTGGTACATAGGTTGAGTATGGTTGAACATTTTCCATGGATCGTATGTGCTATAATAGTTCTCTATATCACCATTTTGTGTCTTGTATGGGTCGAAAAGGTCATTGATATCATTGATGGAGTATTTCATATTATACTTCTCGTTGACCATTTTCATGATGTCATTGCGACTATATCCTTGCTGATTTAAATATCCCATGTAGAACTTAGATAGCTCCGTATCGTTGAAAGGTTTTGTTTCTTCGTAGTTAGCCAAGGCAATTTCATTACGCTCGTTAACATAGTCGTAGCTGTTCATTCCATGTGGGCGATAGGTCGGAGTCATGATACTTAATTTTTGGCTTAATGTAATTCTTGGGACACCATCAGAACCACGCTTCGTTTGAATAACGATTACTCCGTTGGCAGCACGCGGTCCATAGACTGCTGTTGCTGCGGCATCTTTTAGTACAGACATATTAGCAATGTCATCAGGACGAAGACGGCTGAAGAAATCTTCACCTTCGCTGGTGTCAAGAACGACATCATCAATAACATAAAGAATATTGCTACCACCTCGTATCCAAATCTTGGTCTTCTCACCGGGAGTACCACTACGTTGCTGGGTAAATACGCCAGTAACTCGTCCTCCAAGACCTTCCGCCATTGTGATGATAGGAAGTTTTGAAAGAGTACCCACATTAACTATGGCTGCTGAGGCTGTCATGGTCTTGGCTTTTTGTACGCCACCATAACCTGTAACAACAACTTCGCCTAAAGTCGTTTGGTCTTCTTCTAAAGTAACATTTAATGGTTTCCCATTCCATATAACGGTCTTTGAGATAAAGCCTATGCTAGAGATTTCTAGTTTAGTGCCTTTTTTTACATTGCTTAATGTAAAATTACCCTCAATGTCGGTTACTGTTCCTGTTTTGGAACCTTTTACCCGAATAGATGCTCCAATGATAGGTTCACCAGCGGCATCACGAACAGTTCCCGAACAAGTGCTTGCCTGTTGTTGGTTAGTAACTAAAGGAATGGCAGCCAGGGCTTTGCTACTTATTCCTCCCCATGTGAAAGATGCAGTCAATGCAAGAAGCAGACTGAAAAATTTGACTGTTTTTTTCATGATAGTTTATTTTTAAATTCTGCCAATGAATGTTTAATATAAAAGAGTTTTTATTTAATCTAGGTAACCCCATGCAGGAGTTTTCCAATGATATTAGGCTCGTAAATTTTTCGCTTTTTAATTTCTTGGATATTAGGTTTCCTAAACTGTTGGTAAAGTTATAAAAATAAATATAATATTAAGAATTAATCAGCATGAAAAGTAAATATATTAATGTTATTTAATAAAAATAGTCAAGATTGCAGAACTCTATTCTTCATATTTTTATTATCTTTGCACATATAATATATAAACCAAGGATTTTTACATCATAACTAAAAAGAAAATAATATGAGAACATTTAAATTGTCAGTGCTCTTATTGTGCCTTCTTGCTTCATCTATTCAGGTGAGTGCGCAAGATCGTGTCACAGGGGAGTCGAAAGGTGACTATGCCAAGCGTATGGAGTGGTTTGGCAATGCCAAGTTGGGTATATTCATCCATTGGGGCATCTATGCCGTGAAAGGTGTGTCGGAAAGTTGGTCGTTCCATAACAACCGCATCCCCTACAAGGACTATATGGACCAGAAGAAAGGGTTTACGGCAAGCAAGTATGACCCTAAGGAATGGGTAGACTTGATAGAGCAGAGCGGTGCTAAATATACGGTTATCACAACTAAGCACCATGATGGTTTCTGTTTGTGGGACACGAAGACAACCAAGAGCAATGCGGTAAAGGAGTCGCCAGCCAAGCGTGACTTGATAGCTCCTTTTGCCAATGAGGTAAAAAAGAGAAAGGACCTCCATTTAGGTCTTTATTTCTCCTTGCTCGATTGGAGCCGTGATGATTATCCTAACAAGACCTTGACGGAGACACGCTACGACATCAAGAAAGACCCTAAGAGATGGAAACATTTCGTTGACTTTAATTTCGCCCAACTTGATGAGTTGAATACGAAGTTCCACCCGGATCTCTATTGGTTTGATGGTGACTGGGAGCAGAAAGCAGAAGACTGGAATGCAAAGGGCATCATCAGCTTGCTTCGCTCCAAGAACCCAGGCTGCATTGTGAACTCTCGTATCCAAGGCTATGGTGACTATGCTACTCCAGAGATAGGCGTGCCAGTGGTGCAGCCTAAGGATAAGTATTGGGAGCTATGCTATACCATGAACGACTCATGGGGCTATCAGTTCGTAGATACCAATTTCAAGACTCCCCAGATGTTGCTCCGTACTTTTGTGGATTGTATCAGCAAGGGCGGTAACCTGTTGATGGACATCGGTCCTATGGCAGATGGCACTATCCCACAGCCAGAAGTAGATATATTAAAGGCTTTCGGCAGATGGACATCCAAGCACAAGGAAGCTATTTATGGCACTCGTGCAGGTATCCCCGGAGAGCATTTCTATGGTGGCTATACAGCCTTGAACCAGAAAGGTGACATCCTCTATCTTTACTTGCCCAACCGTCCTAATGGACCATTGGAGCTGAAAGGTATCGTCAACAAGATAGAGAAAGCATGGGTAGTAGGCTACGACAACACTCCTTTGAATGTATCTATCTATAATAAGTTGTCTTGGAGTGAGGTTCCCGGTATTGCCTATATTGATGTACCTGAAAAGGAACTGGACCCAGAGATAACGGTGGTGGCCGTACAACTTGACGGACCATTGAAACTTTATCGTGGTGCTGGTCAGGTGGTTACGATGAATGAGTAAATATGCCAAGGCATAAATGAGCAACTGGTTGAAGGCTCGCTTTAATGAGCCTCCAACCAGTTGTTTCCCCATCCTGCGTCAGCTACCAATGGTACGCTGAGTGTGCAGGCTTTTTGCATTTCTTCTACGACAATCCTTTCTACTTTCTCTTTTTCTTCTGGATAGACCGAGAAGTTGAGTTCGTCATGTACTTGGATAATCATCTTGCTCTTGATGTTCTCAGCCTTGAAGCGGTTGTAGATATTGATCATGGCAACCTTGATGATGTCAGCTTCCGAGCCTTGGATAGGAGCATTGATGGCGTTGCGCTCGGCAAAGCCACGCACTGTTGCGTTACGACTGGTGATGTCTGGCAGATAGCGGCGGCGGTGGAAAAGTGTCTCGGCATAGCCTTTCTCACGTGCCATTTCCTTGGACTTCTCCATGTAATCCTTTACGCCGGGGAAAGTACGGAAGTAGTCGTCTATGATTTGTTTTGCCTCTTTGTTTTCTATATCCATGCGCTGTGCGAGTCCATAGGTCGTGATGCCATAGATGATGCCAAAGTTAGCTGTCTTGGCTTTCTTGCGTTGCGCATCTGTTACATCCTTAATATCTTTATGCCAAATCTTGGCAGCCGTTGCGGCATGGATGTCGAACCCTTCACGGAATGCTTCCAGCATATTTGGGTCTTCGCTCAAATGTGCCATGATGCGAAGTTCTATCTGCGAGTAGTCGGCAGAGAAGAACAAGCATCCGGGTTCTGGAATGAAGCATCGTCTTATCTCCCTGCCAACATTGTCACGAACAGGAATGTTCTGTAAGTTTGGGTCGCTGGAAGACAATCGACCTGTGGAAGTGATGGCTTGGTTGAACGAAGCATGAATATGCCCTGTACGAGGATTGACTAACTTTGGCAAGGCATCGATGTAAGTGCTCAGAAGTTTCCTTAAACCTCTGTAATTCAGAATGTCATCAATGATAGGGCTCTTGGACCTAAGTTGCTGCAATACTTCCTCGCTTGTCACATATTGCCCTCGTCTGGTAGTCTTGGCTTTTTCAACAATCTTCATCTTTCCAAAGAGGATTTCACCTACTTGTCGGGGAGAAGCGATATTGAATTGTTCGCCAGCCAACTCATAGATGTGCTGCTCAATTTCAGCTTGTTGTTTCGTCAAGTTGGCAGAAGTTTCCTCCAAGGCCTTGGTGTCGATGCGAACACCATTCCTTTCCATTGCAGCCAATACAGGAATTAGTGGCATTTCAATCTCCCAGAAAAGTTTCTCAAGGTTACTCTCTTTAAGTTTTGGTTCGAGCACGTTCTTGAGTTGTAAGGTGATGTCGGCATCTTCGGCAGCATACTCATATACGTTGGCAGGAGCAAGGTCACGCATAGACTTTTGAGTCTTGCCCTTTGCGCCTATCAGTTCCTCGATGTGAATAGTTTGATAGTTGAGATATATTTCCGCAAGATAATCCATGTTGTGGTGTAATTCTGGTTGGATGAGATAATGGGCAATCATCGTGTCGAACATCTTGCCCTTGATCTCTATGCCATAGTTCATCAATACCTCATAATCGTACTTGATGTTTTGTCCAACCTTGAGAATGTCAGGATGCTCATAGAGTGGTTTGAATATGTTTATGAGTTTTAACGCTTCTTCACGATTGGCAGGGATAGCAACATAAAAGGCTTCTTTTTCCTTGACTGCGAAGCTCAAACCTACCAATTCGGCATCAATGGCAGTGGTAGAAGTGGTTTCTGTGTCTAAACTGATAATCTTGTTTGTCATTAAAAAATCACAAAGCGACTTCGCATCTTCTTCTGTTTCAATGAGTTTGTATTTATGTTCTACCGTTTTAATGGTCTCAAAAATCGTGTTTTTATTTTCATCTTGTCCGTCGCCTTGGTTTACGGCAAACAAATCAAGCTCTTGTGAAGCATTTGTTTGCTTCTTTTGAGGTTTTTTAAGAATACGGTTTGCGAATGACTTAAATTCCAGTTCGGCGAAGATTTCGCTCAATTTATCCATGTCAGCCTCGGCAACTTTCAATTCATCTAAGGTGATGGAGATAGGGACATCGGTTCGGATGGTAGCCAAGAATTTTCCCATCTTGATATTTTCCACAGCACCCTCAACTTTCTCACGCAGTTTGCCCTTGAGCTTATCAGAATTGCTGATAAGGTTCTCAACGCTACCAAATTCATTGATCAGTTTGGCAGCGGTCTTCTCGCCAACGCCAGGACATCCAGGATAGTTGTCGGCACTGTCACCCATCAGCGCAAGGAGGTCAATGACCTGTGCTGCCGAAGGAATGTCATATTTCTCAGCCACTTCCTTGGTGCCAAGTTTGTCATATCCACCACCGATATGTCGTGGACGATACATATATACATTGTCCTGAACCAGTTGGGCATAGTCTTTGTCAGGTGTAAGCATATAAGTCTCAATGCCTTTCTTGCCAGTTTGGGTAGCGATGGTACCAATCACATCGTCAGCTTCAAAGCCATCGACTTGTAGGATAGGGATGTGGTAAGCCTCCAGTATCTCCTTAATAATAGGTATGGAGAGCTTGATGTCTTCTGGTGTCTCCTGTCTTTGAGCCTTATATGCAGGAAAAGCTTCATGGCGGAAGGTCTTGCCATGGTCGAAAGCGACTCCGATATGTGTAGGATTTTCTTTGGTAAGGACTTCGTTCAAGGTATTGCAGAAGCCCATGATACATGATGTGTTAAGCCCCTTGGAGTTAATCCTTGGGCTACGGATGAGCGCATAATATGACCTGTAAATGAGTGCGTATGCGTCTAAAAGGAACAATTTATCCATAATATTCATTTTTATGGTGTAAAATTACTAAATTTTTGCCACACTTTACGAATAAATCATTAATTTTGTAACAAATTTCAGAATAAATGGATTATTTATCACTTATCAAGCAGCCTATAGAGGCAGAACTGGCAGATTTTATAGACTTGTTTAACAAGTCATTGGAACATAGCGATGGGCTTCTTTCGCAAGTGCTCGATCATATTCGTCAGCGAGCAGGGAAGCGTATGCGCCCAATGCTCATCCTGTTGATGGCACGTAACTTTGGCAAGATTACCGAGGTGACGCAACATTCGGCAGTGGGCTTGGAGTTGCTTCATACGGCTTCGTTGGTGCATGATGATGTGGTTGACGAAAGTGGTGAGCGGAGGGGGCAGGCGAGCGTGAATGCTACTTATAATAATAAGGTGGCAGTGCTCGTTGGTGATTATATTCTCTCTACTGCGCTTCTCCACGTGTCTTATTCCCATTCTGAAACAATCATCCGTTATCTTGCCGAATTGGGGCGTATCTTGTCCAATGGCGAAATATTGCAGTTGAATAGCATCAGTAACCAAGAAATATCTGAAGATGTTTATTATCAGGTGATTAAGCAAAAGACGGCAGCCTTGTTCGAGGCTTGCGCTGGTATTGGTGCGATGTCAGTCAATGCCTCTCCTGAGGATGTGGAGGCTGCTAAGATGTTTGGGCGGAACCTCGGTGTCATTTTCCAGATTCGCGATGACATCTTCGACTATTATAATTCCAAGGAGATAGGAAAGCCTACGGGCAATGACATGATTGAGGGCAAGTTGACCTTGCCTGTTATCTATGCCTTGAAATCGACTGGCGACGAGGAAATGATGAGGCTTGCCCATAAGGTGAAAGCCCATGAGATAACGCAAGAGGAGATAGCCCGATTGGTGGCTTTCACCAAGGAGAACGGAGGTATAGAGTATGCCGACAAGCGTATGTGGGAATTCCATGCCGAGGCAATGGACTTCTTGGAGACGAAAGTACGTAACAGTGAGGTCAAGCAGGCTTTGAAAGCCTATCTTGATTTCGTCATAGAACGAAAAGTATAGACTTGTGGAAGTACTTTCTTTAGGTCTGATAAAGCACTTTGTTAAGGTGTGACACAGTGCTTCGTTAGGGTGTAACACAGTGCTTCATGACACCCAATGAAAGTACTTCATGAGGTCTTTATGATATATATTGTAATGCCCTGACAACATACATTGTCAGGGCATTATCTTTCACTTTGTGAAGTCTTGATAAATCCTATCAAGAACCTATTTAGAAGTACTTGGTCTCTGTACCGAGGATTTCACTCAACAAGAGGTTGGTAAGGCGTGATGTACCCAAGCGGAACCACTGGTTGGTGAGCCATTTCTTGCCTAAGACTTCTTTTACGATAGTGTAGTAAACAACTGCATCATGGACGGTGTTGATGCCGCCAGCAGGCTTCAAACCAATCTGGATTCCCGTCTTTTCATAATATGCCTTGATAGCTTGGCACATCACGTAGACAGCCTCTGGTGTGGCTGATATTTTCTCTTTGCCTGTGGAGGTCTTGATGTAATCTGCACCAGCATACATAGCGAGAATAGAGGCTTTCATGATGTTGCTGCATGAACCAAGGTCGCCAGTCTCCAAGATAACTTTCATCTTATGTTCTCCGCAAGTCTCTTTAAGCTCCTGAATATCATCGCATAAGCCTTCATAATCCTCACTGAAGAACTTGCCCACAGGCATCACAATATCTACCTCTGTGGCACCATCCTTGAGTGCTAAGGCTGTCTCCGCTACCTTTACCTCGATGAATGTCTGTGAGGATGGGAAATTACCGCTTACGACAGCGATTTCAACGCCATCCACTTCAAGGCTCTGGCTGATTAGTCCAGCGAAGTTAGGGTAGGTGCATACTGTCGCTACATGAGGGAGGTCGGGATAGTCCTTGGCGAACTTATTTACTTTCTCTATCATGGAAAGGATGCTTTCTTCCGTGTCGTTGGTATGCAGAGATGTCAACTCTACACTTCCAAAGAGGAATTTCTTCACCTCAAGGGTCTCATTCTCAGCTACTTTCTCGTCGATAATCTTCTTTACCTCAGCAGCTACTTCCTCGTCATTGAGGTTGGTGTCATACTGCTTGAGAGCCACTAAATACTTGTCGTCAGACTCGTTATATTGTCCTTGCTGCTGTGCAAGAACTTGATCTTTGATACTGCTCATCGTTTATTATAATGTTTATTGTTTAATGTTAAGTGTTAAATTAATGTTGAATGTTGAATTAGGCTTGCGCCTTAATGCTATAAACTATCAACTATAAACTATTAACTAAATTAAGTTTTGGGTTGTTTTTATGCCTTTCAGCGTCCCTTTTAGTCTTCTTCTCAAAGCTCTTTTTGAGTTCTTCCGTAAGGTCAACGCCAGTTTGGTTGGCAAGGCATATCAATACCCATAGGATGTCTGCCATTTCCTCACCAAGATTGGACTTTTCACCTTTCTTGAAGCTCTGGTCTCCATATTTCCTTGCGATGACACGAGCCAATTCACCCACTTCTTCCGTGAGGCACGCCATATTGGTTAGTTCGCTAAAATAGCGCACTCCATAATCCTTAATCCATTGGTCTACAGCTTCTTGTGCTTCTTTTATGGTCATATTCCAGTTCGTTTTTAATATGTGAGACATGAAGTTATTCCTTATTATGAGTGTCCATACAGATAGTAACAGGACCATCGTTGAGCAATTCCACTTTCATGTCGGCTCCAAACTCGCCAGTGCCAACAGGCTTGCCTAATGCTTCGCTGAGTTCCTTGCAAAACTCTTGGTAGAGTGGGATGGAAATCTCGTGCTTGGCTGCTCTTAACCAACTGGGTCGGTTGCCTTTCTTGTAGCTGGCAAACAGAGTGAATTGACTGATAACCAATATCTCACCGTCTACATCCATGATAGAGCGATTCATGACATGATTTTCATCATCGAAAACACGTAGTCCGATAATCTTTCTTACAAGCCAACCGATGTCTTCCGAGGTGTCACTTTCTTCTATGCCAAGGAGGATGAGGTAGCCTTGCTTGATGGCTGATTTTACATTCCCCTCAATGGTGACGGAAGCATGGCTTACACGCTGTATAACAATTCTCATATAACCTAATGTTTATTTCGTGCAAATATACTGCTTTTATTTCATATTCCCATCGGTTTGGTGGAAATAATTTATTAGGATTTCCGCCTTGTGTGGTCCTAATACTTCTGCAAGTGTTTGAGCATCAGCCTCTTTTATCCTCTTGACGCTCTTGAACTTGTTGAGCAAGGCATCTTTGGCCTTTGGACCAATGCCTTTGATGTCGTCCAGCTCACTGTGCAAAGCGTGTTTGGAACGCTTGTCGCGATGAAAGGTGATGGCATAACGGTGTACCTCGTCTTGCAACTGTGTGAGTACTTTAAATAGCTCGCTCTCAGGCTTTAAAGCCACTGTTTGGGGTGGGAAACCATAGAGCAATTCATTGGTACGGTGATGGTCGTCCTTTGCCAAGCCTGCGATAGGGATATGAAGATGCAACTCGTCTTCTATGACTTCGCGAACCACCTCCATTTGTCCTTTGCCACCATCGGTAATGATAAGGTCGGGGAGTGGCGTATCTTCTTCCATCATACGGCTGTACCTACGCCTTACGACCTCTTGCATGGAAGCATAATCGTCTGGACCAACTACCGTCTTGATGTTATATTTGCGATAGTCCTTGCGTGACGGTTTCATACCTTTATATACAATACACCCAGCTACGGCATCCATACCCGATATGTTGGAGTTGTCAAAGCACTCTATCTGCATAGGCAACCTGTCGAGGTGCAATTCCTGCTGAATTTCTTTTAAAAGGCGTACTGTGCGTAGTTCCG
>CAKQXI010000022.1 GCA_934281565.1 uncultured Prevotella sp. | reverse complement strand
CTCATTGGCACCGTTCACGCTGATATTATGATGCTGCAAAGAACCAGTCTTATAAGCTAAGTCATACCAATCTGTATTAGGAAGCGCATTGATTTCTTCCTCTGTCGCAAATTTCTTAGCCTTTCCCTCGCTCTGAAGTGCATCATTGAGCATATGGGCATACTCATAAGAATCCAAACGATCTATCATATTGGTTGGGTTCTGTACACTGAAGTATCCATTGTAAGAAACTTGAGGCTTGCCACTCTTACCACGCTTTGTCGTGATAAGGATTACACCGTTGGCTGCCTTGGAACCATAGATAGCGGCAGAGGCAGCATCTTTCAATACTGAGATGCTTTCAATGTCATTAGGGTCAAGACTGCTCATCGTGCCAGACTCAACTCCGTCAATAAGGATATAAGGGGAAGAAGTGTTGAGCGTTCCAACGCCACGCACATTGATGCTACCTGCATCCATACCAGGGGCACCGTTTGTTCCACTAATAGTTACACCGGGCATCAAGCCTTGAAGTCCACTTTGTAAATTCTGGATAGGACGACTTTCCAAGACCTTACTATCCACGGAAGATACGGAACCCGTAAGGTTTACTTTCTTCTGTGTACCATAACCAACGACTACAATCTCGTTCAGCTCTCGATCCTCTGGCTTCATGGTAATCTTCATGTTGCCAGCAGCTGCAAGTGTTTGAGGATTATAGCCTATATAAGAAACGGTAATTTTTCCATTAGGTTTGTTCAAACTCAATGTGAAGTTTCCATCCACATCTGTAACTGTACCATTGGACGTACCCGCTTCCATCACGGTTACGCCGATAAGCGGTTCTCCGAGATTGTCAACCACACGTCCTGTTGCTACTTTCTTCTGCTGAATGCTACTTAATGGGGGGGGTAAAATTGTCGGCTTTAGCCACAGCATCATAAGCAAACGCAGGAGACATCGAAGCCAGCGCACATACTAACATTGCAGCCTTCATCTGGTTTTTAGGTTTTAAGTTTCTACTCATATTAATTTAGGTGAAGAGTTAATTTTAATGATTTAGTGTCTCAACTATAATCGTATCGATTGCAAATCTATGAAAAATATCCAATAGTTGCAAGTTTTTTTCTCCTTTTTTTCTAAAAAATGATAAAATTCTTGTCTTGGGAGTCTTTTTTATCTTAAACCAGTGGTAGATTTAAATTCTATTACTTCCATACATACTTTCGTATAGGTTTTATAAAGTACTTCGTATTGGTCTAACACAGTGTTTTATGAGACCTTAACACAGTGCTTTATAAGACCCTAACGAAGCACTTCATGAGACCATAACCAAGTACTGTGTTAGACCAATACGAAGAACTTTAACAAACCTTGATAACATTTATCGTTAGACCACAAGAAAGCACTTTGTCAAGGTATCATGTATGAAGAAATGAAGATTAGATGACTAAGGAAAACATAAATTATTGAAAAAAGATTATTTGTTTTGGATAATTTGAATAAAATATCGTATCTTTGTAGCACTTAACCAATAAATATATTAAGGTATATGACGGTAAATATCAATCCTTTCATCGTTACAGGTAAAATTCCTGCAGCATATTTCTGTGACAGAGTAGTGGAATCACAAGTATTGGAGCAAGCCTTGCTCAACCAAATGAACGTGGTGATAACTTCACCACGAAGAATGGGCAAGACCGCCTTGGTGGATTTCGTGTTTGACAAGGAAGATATTCAAAAAGACTATTTTACCATCAGTGTTGATATTCTGCATACCACGTGCTTCAAGGAGTTCATTTATACACTCGGTACAGCTATCTATGAAAAGATTGCATCCCGAAGTGACAAGATGCGCCGCTTGTTCATTACGACTTTGCGCTCATTATCTGCAAGTTTTAGCTATGACCCAATACAAAACGTGCCAACATTCGATGTCAAATTGGGCGATATTAATATGCCAGAGTATACCATCAAGGAAATATTTGATTTTATAGAGCAAGCCGACAAACGATGTTTGATAGTGATAGATGAATTTCAGCAAATCACCAAATATCCCGAAAAGAATATAGAGGCTGTACTTCGCTCGTATATCCAAAAAGTTAGCAATGCCAACTTTGTATTTGCAGGAAGCCAGCGTACAATTCTTGAGGAAATGTTCCTTTCCTCTCGCCGTCCTTTTTTCCAAAGTGCCAAACTGATACAATTGGAAGCTATCAAGCTACCTATTTACAAAGAGTTTGCCATCAAGCATTTCCAAGAAGGGGGTAAGGACATCATGCCAGAAGCCATAGAGAAAGCATACAACACATTTCGTGGCGTAACCCTTTATGTCCAGCGCATCATGAAAGATTCTTATGCAATGACTCCCAATGGCGTGACCTGCGACATTGATCTCATTGACAATATCATAGATAACTTCGTACTGGAAAACGACTATCGTATCCGTGAGCTTCTCGCTTATATTTCCGAACCCCAGAAAGAAGTGCTTTATGCAATCCATGAGGAACAACAAGTCAAAAGTATTGTTTCCGCAGCATTTACCAAGAAACATCGTTTGAAATCGCCAAGTGCTACCCAGTCGGCTGCCCTTAAACTTTTGGAGGATGACATATTGACAAGAAATGAAAAGGTATATAGCATAGCCGACCCTTTGCTTGCACTGTGGTTGGATAAGAAAAGAAACTAAAAGGGTTGCCAGATTGTGGCAACCCTTTTAATTGTTATAGCACAAGAGTGAACTCAGCGCCAGAGGCATAGTCTTGTCCATCTTGCTCATTCAAGGCACGCAAGCGAATATAACGTGCCTTGACAGGTTTGTCGAACATTACTTTTTGTCGCTTGGCAGTCTTTTCAAAACGCCCTTTGGCTATCGGTTCGCCCCACGACTTATTGTCATTGCTGACATATATTTCATAGTCCTTGATACAACCATTGAGATTGCCATCTTGGCGTGCCATATATGTAAAGCCTTTGATTGTCTTTTGAGTTCCTGCATCAAAATCTACCCAATGAGGATATTTCGCCAATGTGATGGAATACATCGTATGCCAAAAAGTAGACGGATCGCCATCCACCAGATAGGTGGCATCGCCCTCATCGGGTTCTTGGCTTGAGGCAAAGGCTATTTGCAAGCTGGATGTCTGTTGGCTCTGCCGCATCTTCTTTTTGATGCTCTTTATCATCGCCGTGCCTGTTGCAGATACCTTTGTAAGGCGAGTGATTTCACTTAATAGGGCAGGACGGATGATGAAACCAAAGCTATAAGTAGTGCTGAGTGTTTGGTCTGGAGTCAAGGGACCTCCTTGTCCACAACTGGCACCACCCAATCCTGTAACCTTGGCATCCAAGTGCAAATGGGTACCGCTGCTCTTTGGCAATTGATACGGATGTGCGGCAAGCGTAAGTTCTTGCTGGCTCCAAGGAAGGGCAGAGGCTGACATAACACTATCAGCTATGAACACGACACCTTGCTTGTTGCCATTGGTAACGGCACACCAACGTACTTCCTCTCGGTTTCCTTGGGCTTGAGGCTTAGGAAGCATGATGCCTTGTTCAGAAACAGGACCATGATACCATCCGATGAACTGACTGGTCTTACGGTCTGAATAATTGTTGATAGGTCCACGCCCATAATAATCATACTGGTTAAGTTCACTTGGAAGTATCATAGAGTAACCAATACGTGGCAACACTATTCTGGAACGATTGGAACTGATGGCACTTTGCAACTCTATGGAACCATCCTTATAGATGGTATAAAATTGCCGAGTGGTAAACTTCAAGTCCTCATCCGTCAAACGGCGTTTGTTCGTGTCGAATGTATAGCTCGACTCAGGATTGCGGTCACGATTACCATACGGTTGGTCACATCCCTCTTTACCTTGGCTCTCAATGGTGAAGCTCAATTGATAAGTGCCATCTTTCTTGGCCGTGCAACTCCAGTCCTTGACAGTATGTTGCAAATCGTACAGTCCATTTTTGAACCATGCCGTAGGGTATCCGATACCAGCGTCATTATCAGTAGGAGCACGATAAGCATCCAGCTTAGGGCCATTGCCATCTTTGATAATGGCTTGGTTGCCATATTCAAGGCTATAGATAGCTCCTGTGGCAAGGTCGAAAGAAACCAAGAAGTTGGAACCTGTGACATTAGCCCGATTTGCAGACTTATCCACTTGATATTGCAAAGCCTTGCCTACCTTGGCAACGGAAGCAATGGATGGAGCAGCGACATCGGCACCTTTCACACGGATTTGTTCTTCCATCTGCACATATCCTTTCTCTGCCCAAGGCATATCTTTACCTAACAAGAACTGGATATTGACAAAATACTCACTCCGTGGGTCCAGGGCATTATAGTCGTAAGGTAAGGTATAGATACCTTTTTCACGTGGACCAATGATATTCTTAGGTCCTTGCAATGGCTGGTCTTTGGCAACACAAACACCATCCTTGAAAAGCGACCACACAATCTGGTAGTTCTTAAGAGGCTCGAAATAGTTCTTGTTGAAAATCTCAACCAACCCTTTCTTCATATCAAGAGCCTTGACCGCCACATTCTGATACACTTTCTTAACCTCATAATACTGAGCCTTTGGTGTAAAATCAGGACGCATCACACCATTCATGCAGAACATACCATCGTTAGGTTTGTTATCAGCTCCGAAATCGCCACCGTATGCCCAGTAGGTTTTGCCAGTAACAGGGTCTTGCTTGTCAAGAGCCTGATCTACCCAATCCCAGATAGCACCACCCATGAAGAAGTTAGTACTCTCAATGGCATTCCAATAGTCTATCAAATTACCGCAGGCATTGCCCATAGAGTGAGCATACTCCGAAATATGGAAAGGATACTTCAAGTCGTAAGTTCCTTTGACAGCACCTTGCACCCAAGCAATGGACGGATATTGGTTGGACCCCATATCCACAATATCGTTGTTGCGCTCATATTGCACAGGTCTACTTGTATCATACGCCTTGATGGCACGGTAACAATCCTCGAAGTTCTTGCCAGGACCAGCCTCGTTTCCCATGCTCCAGATAACGATTGACGGATGGTTAACATTGGCGTGTACCATCTCCATATTTCTGGCTATGTGGGCATTACGAAATTCTGGAACATGAGAAAGACTTTGCTTGCCATAGTAATATTCATGGCTTTCCAAGTTAGCTTCATCCTCCAGATAGATGCCATACTTATCGCATAAATAATACCAGTAAGGAGCATCGGGATAATGAGAATTACGTACATGGTTGATGTTGGCACGCTTCATCAAGAATATCTCCTTTTCCATCTGTTCACGGCTAACGGTATGTCCTGTCTGTGTATTGTTTTCATGGCGATTGACACCTTTCAGCTTGATAGGGCGACCATTCAAGTAATAATAGCGGCCAGCCAATCCAAATTCATCCTTGTTGGCAGGTGTATCCTTAATTTCCACCTTACGAAATCCTACGATGGTAGAGAAAGTTTGCACGGTCTTTCCCTTTGCATCTTTCAGCTCTCCCACCAAAGTATAGCGGTAAGGAGCTTCTGCACTCCACAATTTTACCTTGTTGGAAGCATCAAGAGTCGTCTCCAAGTCTATCTCTCCATTGACATTCAACTTGTCAGATAAAGAGGATGATGCAGTAATGCCAGACACCAGTGTATTGTCATCGGCATAGAGTCGATTGGCATAAAGCGAATATTGCACGGTATAGCCTTTCACTGCCTTCTTGGATAAGTTCTGCAACTGTGCCGTGATATGCAACTTAGCGTTGGTATAAGTATCGTCCAAGTCAGGAATAACCTTGATGTCCCTCACCTGTACTTGAGGCTTTGCCGTCAATGCCACAGTACGGAATATTCCTGGCAAGCGGAACATATCTTGGCTTTCAAGGAAAGAAGCATCAGAGTTACGATATACCTCCACAGCCACCGTATTCTCCTTTCCTGCCTTGTTGAGATAAGGAGTGATGTTAAACTCAGCCAAGTTACGCGAGTTCTTCGAGAAACCTACATAATGACCATTGATATATAGGTAAAAGAAAGAGTCTACACCATCAAAATTGATATATACTTCCTGCCCTCTCCAATCGGCAGGAACGGTAAATGTTCGGCGATACGAACCCACTTCGTTGCGGTTACGATAAGTCATCCAGTCCTTTGGCGGAGTACGCATCACGCCACCTTTCCAGTCATTGACAATCTTCCATGTATGTTGGAAGATGACACGCTGGTTAGAATACAAAGGATCGCCATACTTGTTTTTTCCGTCCTTTTGCAATCCTGCCATGTTCCAGCTCATAGGTACGGTGATGTCATCCCACTTCGACACATCATAACCAGGAAGAAAGAAGTCTTTGGGGCGTTCATCTGGACAGGAAGCCCAATGGAACTTCCATTGTCCATCCAAGGATTTCCAATAAGAGCTGTTCTCTGGAAGAACCTTTCGAGCTTCTTCTATCGTACGGAAAGAGAAAAACCAAGCATGAGGTTGCTGTTTGTTGTATGCCACGGAATCGGGACTTTGCCATTCCCAGCCAGTAGGTGCTTCTTGCAGTTGGTAGAAATAGCCTCCCAAGGTACCATCTGCCCATATTGATGTGCTGATGAGTCCTGCCAAAAGGAATAAGGATGTTCTTTTCATTACCTTGATGATATTATAGTAATACTTTAGCTATGAGTTTTCTTATTTTCCCTTGTCCAATGACAGGAGCATGAGGATCTTCGGGATAAACGATGGCAAACTGTCCTGGCAATAAGTCAATGAATGTTGTCGGCTTATCGGAATACAAGGCACAGTCACCTTCCTCATTATATGCCTGTACCAAGTCTTTGCAATCTTCCATGGCTTTCCAGCCGATTCGTTCCTTGCCCTCCAAGAGGATATGCACATCAATATATTTATGGTGTACTTCCAGTTTCTGACTGTCCTGGTCTACACATTCTGGATTAACATTGTTGATGAACAATTTGTCTCCATCCACAGTAATACGCCCTAACTCCTCATGAAGCAAGTCATGGCTTTTCACAAAATCGAAAAGTTGCTTAAAGAGAGGATGAAGTGACTCAATCCTCCCTGAATTTTGTAAGTTTGATACAATCATAATGATAAAAGGTTTAAGTTTCTTTATTCAGACAATAGCTTGTGTCGAGCCATCAGGCAAGCCCCAATTAATCCAGCTTGGTCTTTTAGTTCAGATATGACAATCTTAGAATCTTCATTTACGACATTTAAGGAAAATTTCTTGATGCCCATATTGATAGGTTGTATCAAGTAATCACCCGTAACCGACAAGTCTCCACCAATAACCAGCATCTCTGGGTTGAAGATATTGATGATGCCAGCCAGGTTAGTACCCAGTTCGCTCGCCATTTTCTGCAAGGCTTCGATGCTAAGCACATCTTCCTTGGCGATGGCATCCAGAATGTCTTGCAAGGTCAAAGGTTCTTTCTTGTTGACAACCTTGTCCGACAAGATGGAAGTTTCACCAGAAAGAAGCAATTCCGTCATCTTTCGCTGCAATGCCATTCCAGAGACCTCTGTTTCCAAACAGCCAGTCTTGCCACAATGGCATATAATACCATTGTTATAAATGTGCATATGTCCGAACTCTCCAGAATATCCCGAATTACCGAAATAGAGCTTGCCATCAAAGATAATTCCTATTCCCAATCCCCAACTGATATTAACGAATATAGCATTCTTCACGCCCTTGCAACAGCCCTTGAGGAACTCGCCATATGTCATACATCTTGAATCATTATCTATGCAAGTAGACAGTCCTGTTCTCTCAGACAATACATTTGCCAAAGGCTCTTTCTGACAAGTAAAACAGCTATATGCCTTTCCTTCCACAGGGTTGACACGACCTCCGATGCTCATGCAAGCCTTGAGGATGAGGCTCTTCTCTATACCACACTCATCAATATATCGAGTGATGATATTTACAAGTTCCTCAAAACATTCCTCACTATCGTCATAAAAGAAAGGCACTTTCTTCTTGTGGACCATATTCCCACAAAAATCACAGACACCTAAGCTCAGGCAGTCCTTTCCTTGGTCTATTCCAAGGAAGTAACCAGACTCAGGTATGAGGTCATAGACACGTGGCGCACGTTTGGCATAGGTTTCCTTTTTTCCAGTTTCCTGTACCAGACCAGCATTTATCAATTCATTGAGCGATTTAGTAATAAAAGGTATGCTATATCCCAAGCATTGGCAAAGTTCAGAGATGGTAAGTCCGCCCTGCTGGGCGAGTTGCCCCAACACATCTGCCTTGGCATTGGACTTGCTCTTATCTTTTATAATATTGTTTAAGAATTGCTGTACCATGATAGATGATAATATGTTTATGATGCAAATATAGAGATTTTTATGCAAATATAAATAAAAAACAAACACAAACCCTTTGAAATTTAATATTTTTAGCCAAAATAAAGATTAATCCAAATATTTTGAGATCCCATCATTAAATATTCAATGCACTTACTATCATTTTAATATTTATTATTTACGAATAATATTCTACATTCATTTAATAAAACAGTTTTAATAATTAATTCAAATAAACTTATATCAAAGAATAAATTATCTAATCAGCCAAAATAATTCATATTTAAATAATTATTATTCCATTTTTGTATATTAAAATTAAAAAATATAGCTATTTTATAAAATTTAACATGATAAAATGATATAAATTCAATACTAAAGCATATCTTTGCCGCGTCGAAGGACATAATTATTAACTTAAAACTATTTCATTAGTTATGGCAACACGCTTAAAATCTATTAGCTTAGCTTTGCTACTTGGAGGAGCAAGTAGCATGGTTCCGCTCTATGCAAGTTTTCTATGGCTGCAATGTCTGCGCAAAAAGCACAACAAAACAGCAAGGCTTGCACTGGAATTGTTACTGATGACCAAGGAGAACCTGTCATCGGTGCATCTATCATGGTTAAAGGTTCGTCCAAGGGAACCGTCAGCGACCTTGACGGTAAGTTCTCATTCGAAGATGCAAAAGTTGGTGATGTACTGGTTATCTCATACATCGGACTTAACCCTGTGGAAGTAAAATGGAATGGCACTCCGCTCAAGGTGACTCTGAAAGAAGATACACAGAGTTTGGGCGAAGTTGTTGTTACTGGTTATGGTGGACAACAAAAACGTGCCACACTTACTACCGCCATCTCCAAGATGGACAACAAGGTATTGGAGAATGCAGCAGTTAGTAATGTCGGCAATGCCTTGCAAGGTACGGTAACAGGTCTTCGTGTCATCAGTGAATCTGGTCAGCCTGGTACAAGTCCAAGGATTACTTTGCGTGGTGGCGCATCCATCACTGGTGGTAACAACAGTGCTTTGATAGTTGTAGACGGTATCGTACGTGAAAGTCTCAGTGACATCAACCCTTCTGACATTGAGTCGGTTCAAGTCCTGAAAGATGCTGCTTCCACTGCCATCTACGGTGCTCGTGCCAATGGTGGTGTTATCTTGGTACAAACCAAAAGTGGCAAGACTGGCAAGACAAGCATCAATTACAAAGCGAAGTTAGGTATGAACTTCACCCGCTATGGATATGACTTCTGCAACGCCCATGATTATATTTATTACAATCGCTTGGGTTATAAGCGTTATACAAACAACAATGCTAAAGCCAGTGCAGTAGACAATCAAGTTGGTTATGGCGTTGGCAACAAGTTGATTGACTTAAAATATCTTGATGACAGCAACCAGGATCTTGTAAACCAGGGCTGGCTTGTCATGGACGACCCATATTACGAGGGCAAGAAACTTCTATACAAAGATTATAGTGGGCAGATAGATGATGCTGCTTTCCGCGATGTTTCCATTACCCAAGACCACTATCTGAGCCTTAGCGGTGGAAACGACAAAGGTACTTTCGCTGCCAGCCTTGGCTATTATAACGAGGATGGTTCTGTAAAAGGTACAGGCTATAAGCGTTTCAATGGCTCTTTCAATGGTTCCTATTGGATACTTCCTTTCCTGAACGTAAAAGCTGGCACAACTTACAGTTGGTCTCAGCAGCCATCCTTGTGGATTGGTACTTATGAGTTCTTCTACCGTACTCGTTCGCAGCGTCCTACTTGGAATCCTTGGTTAGAGGATGGCTCACCAGCAGCAGGCTGGAACACGGGTGATGGTAACCCTAACTATTACCGTGACAAACTGACAAGCAGCAATGGTACACGCAAGCAGACTTATAACTTAGGCTTTGACTTGAGCATCATCCCTAAGAAACTTGTGTTCAGTGCCAATTCTTCATTGTATCACTATGACTATCAAAACGAGAGATTCAACAAGGCTTACCAAGAACAGACTTCATCCACAATGAACAGAACCCGTGAAGCCAATGCAGAAATCAATCGTTTCACCCAGATCCAGTTGAGTGGAACACTGAACTATCATGATACATTCTTTGAAAATCATAACGTAGATGCCATGATTGGCGGTGAGTACTTTGACTATCATTATTATGAGTTGAGCGCAACTACACAGAACTCACCATTTGATGCCATACCAACCTTGAACGTGGGTGCCACTCGTACTGCAACAACCAGTTCAAAGACCAGATACCGCATTGAATCACTCTTTGGTCGTATCAATTACGACTATAAGCAGAAATATCTTTTCTCCTTCACCTATCGTTATGATGGTATCTCCAAGCTGAAAGACAACCGTTGGGGTTTCTTCCCAGGTGTATCTGTAGGATGGAACGTAATGGAGGAAGATTTCTGGAAGAATTCCAAGATATCCAATGTCATCAGCAACTTAAAGCCACGTTTGAGCTATGGTGTCAATGGTAATGTGAATGGCATCGGTAACTTCGACATCTATGGTCTTTATAAACAGATTGGTGCCAAGACCTATAACGGTACCACTGGTTATTATAACTCAACATTGACCAACACAGCCCTCAAATGGGAACAGAGTACATCTTTCGAAGCTGGTCTTGACATCAGTTTCTTTAAGAATCGCCTGAGCTTCATCCTCGATTATTATAACCGTACGACCAGCAACTTGCTCACCGACATGAGTTTGCCTGGTTATACTGGTTTCGCAAGCATGAAGACGAACCTTGGCAAGCTACGCAACAGCGGTTTTGAGTTTGAGATGAGAGCTAACATCATCAATAACAAGGACTTCAAGTGGGATGTAACGGCAAACCTTACTTCTGTTTCCAACAAGGTTCTTCTATTGCCAAGCAGTGACAAGCCTTTCAACCAGATTGGTGGTTATGAGGTTGCCGCAGGACCTGTTGATGCCAATGGCAATACTCCTGTCAAGTGGATTGGTGGATACCGCGAAGGTGGCAAGTTAGGTGACTTGGTTGGCTATAACCAGCAACATATCTTCAAGGACTGGGACGATGTAAAGGCAAATGCCAATAATCGCATCGACGACATTGCCAACCTCTATGGTCCTGGCATGGCAAACCAAATTAATCCTAACACAGGCAAGACCTATAAGGAATCCGATGGTTGGAAACCAATCGAACCCGGTGATGTTTGTTGGGAAGACGTGAATGGCGATGGACATATCAGTCGCCTCGACCGTGTGGTAGTAGGTAACATTTTCCCAAAGGTAACTGGTGGTTTCACGACAACCTTTGGTTATAAGAATGTATCTCTCTATGCTCGCTTCGATTATTCCCTCGGTCACACCATCTATAACGACCTCAAGGCTCGTTCATTAGGACAATACCAGGGACAGTTCAATATCATAGACAAGGTGAAAGACACATGGTCAGAGACTAATACAAGTGCTGACCTTCCTGTCTTCACCTATGCAGACCAGTTGAACAAGAAAAACATCACTCGTGAGAACAATGGTTACACTGCAGTAAATGGCAACAGCTCACGTTTCTATGAAAAGGGAGACTATCTTGCCCTACGTGAGATAACCCTCAACTGGAACTTACCAAAGAACTGGATCAGCAAGATTGGAATGGAAAATGCCTCTGTCTATGTAACAGGTCAGAACTTGTTCTATATCACAGGCTATGACGGTGCTTCTCCAGAGCCTGCAGCATACAGCACTTATGGAGCAGGTATCGACAATGGTCGTTACCCAACGCCACGCACCTTACTTTTTGGTTTATCAGTAACATTCTAAAATTAGACAACAATGAAAAAGTTTTTAACATATATCGCAGCAGGATGCATGGCTTTGTCTGTGACGAGCTGTCTTGATGTGGAGCCTGAGAGCGAAATCACCGATGCAGGTTATTGGAAGGAAGCAGACCAGTTCAGTGCTTTCAACACAGGTCTCCAAGGACTCTTCCGTGAACGTAACTTTACCCTCCATGAGTGGGGTGAAATGCGTTCCAATCTCTATGCAGGTTCTCCTTTCAGTGGCGAATCTCCCAGTGGTTATCAGGAACTATGGAACAACCTATTGAGTGCATCCAATCCTATTATCACGAACTTTGGCTCTTGCTATACGTTGATCAATCAAGTCAACTTGCTGATAACACAAGCAGAGAACACAAAACTCTTGGATGCCACCACCAAGAACAATTATCTCGGTGCGGCATACGGCTTACGTGCTTATATGTACTTCCAGTTGCTTAGGACCTATGGAGATGTTGTCTTGATGCTTGACTATACCAAAGGTAGCACGGTCAACATCGGCAATATGGGTAAAGCTGCTTCTTCCGCAGCAGAGGTAATGGCACAAATCAAGAAAGACATCACTGCCTCGGAAACAGCATATGGCGACAACTATAAGTTCACCAATGGCAGGAACTATTGGTCCTTGGCTGCTACAGAAATGTTAAAAGGTGAGGTTTACCTCTGGAGTGGTCGCCAGATGAACGGTGGAAACGCCGACTATCAGATAGCAAAGACCGCATACGAAAATGTGAAGAAAGCTGATGTCGCTTTGCTGAACAATTTTACCCAAGTCTTCGCTTATGACAACAAGAGCAACAAGGAAATCATCTTCGCTATTTACAATGGAAAAGATGAGTACAGTATGTGGCAAGATACCTATCGCCTAACCTTGGTGATGAACCAGCAGTTCATGAACAGCTATTATGAGGCGGATGGCACCGCATTGAACCAGTCTGCCATGAAAGACATGAATGGTGTCATGCGTGTATCACTCAATGACAAGCTGTGGTCACAACTCTATCGTGACGGGGATACCCGCAAAGCTGGTAGCCTGAAAGATATATATACCAAAGATAAGGATGGCAAACTTACTTTCATCGGCAACATTGCCTATAAGTACCAAGGTGTGCTGCTCCCAGGACAGTCTACTCGTAGTTGGCTTGACGATTATCCAATCTATCGCTATGCCGATTGCCTGTTAGGGTTGGCAGAAGCAAAGGTTCTGTTGGGTGAGGACCCCGCTACCGAAATCAACGAGGTAAGAAAACGTGCTTATGGCGAAACTTACTTCAATGCACACCAAACCGAGGTGGCTTATCCTAATGACAAGGATGCTTCTTTCTATAACAACAACTCTTTTGTAGGAAGTGATGCCGATGCCATTGAGGCTGTCTTGAAAGAAAGATGCCGTGAATTCCTCTTTGAGGGCAAACGTTGGCATGACCTTCGCCTGATGGGCGCAAACTACGTTACGAAATATTCTACAGCCAATAAAGATAGGCTATTGTGGCCGATAGACGAGAATGCCCGTGGCTTGAATGGTGAATTGAAGCAAACTCCAGGATATTGATTAACCATGAGAGGTTATTTATTTTGTTCATGCCTGAAAAGGCAGTAATAGTGTTTTGACATAGATAAAAAAGAGAAGAAGAAGGTTTTTTCCTTCTTCTTCTCACTTCTAAGCCCAAGTACATAATAATCGGAGTTTTTTTACGTTAGAAGTGAAAGACTATCAGCCTATTTGCTCATTTTAAGCCATAAAACATTTGGCTTTAAGTTCTCTAACTTCTTTAAATTCTTTAACTTCTACATTTGCGAAAGTTTAGTAAACAAAACCTTAAGACAAGATATGATATGATGGATGGTAAATTAACTTTTTCAAAAAGAGTATTGGCAGTATTCTTGCTGTCAATGCTCTCTTTTGGTTCCCTTACGTTATCGGCAGCCAAAAAGAAACAAATACAGCAAATCAAGGTCGCTTGTATCGGCAATAGCATTACGTATGGTACAGGCATCAAAGACAGAGAACACTTCTCTTATCCTGTGCAACTACAGAAGATGCTTGGCAACAAGTACCTGATAGGAAACTTTGGAAAGCCCGGTGCTACATTGCTGAACCATGGTCACCGTCCTTATATACAACAAACTGAGTTCAAGGAAGCAATGGCTTTCAAGGGCGACATCGCCGTGATACATTTAGGTATCAATGACACAGACCCTCGTAACTGGCCCAACTACCGGGATGAGTTTGTTAAAGATTATCTTTCCTTGATGGATTCCCTACGCAGTGCCAATCCCAAAGTACGCTTCATCTTGGCTCGCATGACTCCCATCGCCGACCGTCATCCTCGTTTTATTTCTGGTACCAAACTTTGGCATGACGAGATACAAAATGCCATTGAGACGGTAGCACGAGTAAGTGGAGCGGAGTTAATAGACTTCCATGCGTCTCTCTATCCTTATCCCAACTTATTGCCAGATGCCATCCATCCCAACGCAGAGGGTGCAGGCATCCTCGCCAAGACAGTATATGGTGGTATTACGGGCAACTACGGAGGCTTGAAACTTTCTAACCTCTACACCGATTATATGGTATTGCAACGCAATGTTCCACTTGACATCCATGGTACAGCCAATGCTGGAACAAAAGTGGTTGTAAGCATAGCAAAGCAAAAATCAATGGCTATTGCCAATAACCGTGGTGAATGGTGCGTAACTCTACAACCCCTGAAAGTTGGCGATGACTATACGCTCACCATCGAGACAGATAGACAAAAGAAGATATTCCGTCATGTAGCAGTAGGCGAAGTTTGGTTGTGTTCTGGACAATCAAACATGGCATTCATGCTGCATCAGGCTTCGACTGGCAAGAAAGACATTCCTTTGGCAAATGATTCTGACTTACGCCTTTATGACATGAAAGGAAGATGGGAAACATACGATGTGGCATGGCGCACTTCTTGCCTTGATTCTCTCAATCACTTACAATACTTCGAGAATGCAAGCTGGAAGCCAACTACGCCAGAAACGGCAGCTAAGTTCTCTGCCGTAGCTTACTATTATGGCAAGATGTTGCGTGATAGCTTGAAAGTACCAGTAGGATTGATATGCAATGCCATCGGTGGTTCGCCAACAGAGTCTTGGATAGACCGCAATACCTTGGAAACCCAGTTTCCTGCCATCTTGAAAGATTGGCTATATAATGACTTTATCCAAGACTGGGTAAGAAATCGGGCTGCCAAGAACCTTACCAATGACAGTACTCGACTGGGAAGACATCCTTATGAACCATGTTACCTTTACGAGAGTGGCATCATGCCTTTGCAGCAATATCCTATCAAAGGTGTCATCTGGTACCAAGGTGAGTCGAATGCCCATAATATGGAAGCTCATGAAAAGTTATTCCACTTGCTGGTAGACAGTTGGAGGACTAATTGGAAGAACCCACAGATGCCATTCTACTTTGTACAGTTGTCCAGCTTAAACCGTCCGTCATGGACATGGTTCAGGGATAGTCAACTTCGTCTGATGAAGTCTATCCCCAACACAGGCATGGCTGTATCTTCGGATTACGGCGACTCCCTTGATGTGCATCCCACCAACAAGCAACCTGTTGGTGAACGCTTGGGACGATGGGCACTAAACAAGACATACGCCCATCATGTCACGCCTTCAGGACCTATCTTTGAAAATGTGACCAAAGACGGTGCCACACTGGTTGTTTCATTTAATTATGGCGATGGGCTTCGTACTTCAGATGGCAAAGCTCCCTCATGCTTCGAGATTGCAGAAGAAGACGGACTGTTCTATCCTGCCACTGTCACGATAGAAAGAAACAAAGTACGCCTCACCTCTCCCAAAGTGAGAGTTCCTATATATGTAAGATATGGCTGGCAACCTTTCACTCGCGCCAATCTGGTGAACCAAGATGGTTTGCCAACATCAACATTCAGGGGAAAGGCAAAGTAACCTCTCCTAACATACATATATTACCTTATAATAACTAAAGACAAAACAGATGAAAAATAGTAAATATTATCCCTGGCTGGTAGTGGCACTTCTCTGGGTAGTGGCACTCCTTAATTATATGGATCGCCAGATGCTCTCTACGATGCAGGGAGCAATGAAAATAGACATTGTTGAACTCAACCAAGCCGAGGCTTTTGGAGCATTGATGGCTGTGTTCCTTTGGATTTATGGCATAGTAAGTCCTTTTGCCGGCATCGTAGCAGACCGTATCAGCAGGAAGCGACTTGTGGTAGGAAGCCTGTTCGTTTGGTCGGCAGTAACCTACTTGATGGGGTATGCCACCAATTTTCATCAACTATATTGGCTCCGTGCTTTGATGGGTATCAGTGAGGCACTTTACATACCTCCGCCTTGTCCTTGATTGCCGACTGGCACGAGGGCAGGTCCAGGTCTTTGGCAATAGGTGTCCACATGACAGGTCTATATGTCGGTCAAGCCATCGGTGGCTTTGGTGCTACTGTTGCAGCCATGTTCTCTTGGCACTCTACCTTCCATTGGTTTGGCATCATCGGCATCGGGTACTCCATCATACTATTCTTGTTGCTTCATGACAAAGATAAGAAAAAAGTTCCAGTACAAGCCAAGGTCAAGGCTTCTCCAGCCAAAGAAAACATCTTCAAGGGACTCTCCGTGGTGTTGTCTACATGGGCTTTCTGGGTTATCTTGATTTACTTCGCTGCCCCAAGTTTACCCGGGTGGGCTACCAAGAACTGGTTGCCAACGTTGTTTGCCGACAACTTAGGCATATCCATGTCACAAGCAGGACCAATGTCAACAATAACGATAGCTGTATCTTCATTCATCGGTGTACTTATCGGTGGATTTCTTTCCGACAAATGGGTACAGAAGAATATTAGAGGCCGTGTCTATACCAGTGCCATAGGCTTGGGCATGACCATTCCTGCCTTGTTCCTCCTGGGCTTTGGCCATAGCTTGACAGCAGTAGTAGGGGCAGGTTTGCTATTCGGCGTAGGATATGGTATGTTCGATGCCAACAATATGCCTATCTTATGCCAGATTATTTCTGCCAAATATAGGGCAACGGCGTATGGCATCATGAACATGGTGGGAGTCTTCGCTGGCGCATTGGTTACCCAAGTGCTGGGCAAGTGGACTGATGGTGGAAACTTGGGGCTTGGCTTCGCCTTGTTGGGCATTGTAGTAATTGTGGCACTAACTTTGCAGTTGGTGTTCCTAAAGCCAAAGACTGACAATTTGGAATAAAGACGACATACATATTATCATCATAAAATAAAGAACAATAAATAAAATCACTCATTATGGAAAAGATTATCGGATTAATTGACGCTCCTTTCACTCCGTTTTATAGTAATGGAGATGTAAACTTAGAACCCATTGAAACATACGCCAAGATGTTGCAAAAGAATGGGCTTAAAGGTGTGTTCATCAATGGTTCTTCTGGTGAAGGTTATATGTTGACCACTGAGGAACGTATGAAATTGGCAGAAAGATGGATGGAAGTTGCTCCAGAGGGCTTCAAGGTCATAGTTCATGTAGGTAGTTGCTGTCTACGTGAGAGCCGCCGTTTGGCAGAGCATGCACAGAAATTAGGTGTTTGGGGCATAGGTTCCATGGCTCCTCCATTCCCACACATTGGTCGTATTGAGGAACTTGTGAAGTACTGTGAGGAAATAGCTTCTGCTGCTCCAAATCTTCCTTTTTATTACTATCATATCCCTGCTTTCAACGGTGCTTACTTGCCTATGCTTGATTTGTTGAAAGCCGTGGATGGTCGTATCCCTAACTTTGCTGGTATCAAATATACGTTTGAGAGCTTGTACGAATATAACCAATGCCGTTTGTACAAGAATGGCAAGTATGATATGCTGCATGGACAGGACGAGACTATCCTTCCCAGCTTGGCACAAGGTGGCGCAAAAGGTGGAATTGGTGGTACGACCAACTACAATGGTCGTGAACTTGTTGGCATCATCGATGCTTGGAACAAAGGCGACATTGAGACAGCGAGAGAGAAACAAAACTTTGCACAAGAAGTTATCAATGTCATCTGTCACTATCGTGGCAACATCGTTGGAGGCAAGCGCATCATGAAACTCTTAGGATTCGACTTAGGTCCTAACCGTGTTCCTTTCCGCAACATGACTGACGAGGAAGAAGCTGCCATGAAGAAAGAGTTGGAAGACATCAACTTCTTTGAGCGTTGCAATCAATTTTAACAAGCCATAAAAAAAATATAGACCTATGGATATAAAAGATTATATCAATCAATGGGCAACATCCTATAAGGCCGATTTGACCGAGAATATCATGCCTTTCTGGATGGAGCATGGCTGGGACAAGAAGAACGGTGGTGTCTATACTTGTCTTGACAGGGATGGAAGTTTGATGGACTCTACCAAGTCCGTTTGGTTCCAAGGGCGTTTTGCCTTTGTCTGTGCCTTTGCCTATAACAATGTAGAAAAGAACCAGCAATGGCTGGAAGCAGCAAAGAGTGCTATTGACTTCATAGAGAAGCATTGCTTTGACGATAACGGACATATGTATTTTACCGTCACTGCCGATGGTCAGCCTATCCGTAAACGCCGTTATGTGTTCTCGGAGACTTTCGCTGCCATCGCCATGTCGGAGTATGCCTTGGCTACTGGCGAACAGAAATACGCCGAGCGTGCCTTGGAGATATTCAAGGATACACAACGCTTTTTGACTACCCCAGGCTTCTTGGAGCCTAAGTTCGAGGAGTCGGTGAAGTTGCAGAGTCATAGTATCGTCATGATTCTTATCAATGTGGGTTCTTGCATCCGCAAAGTTATCAACGACCCTAAGCTAACAGCTCAGATTGACGAGTCCATTGAGAAACTGAAGAAGTATTTCATCCATCCAGAGTTTAAGTGTTTGTTGGAAACCGTTGGCATGAACGGTGAGTTCATTGATACCAACATGACAAGAACCATCAACCCTGGTCATTGCATTGAGACTTCATGGTTCATCATGGAGGAGTCCAAGCTCAGAGGTTGGGATAAGGAACTCCTAAGACTCGCCTTGCAGATATTCGACTGGTCTTGGGACTGGGGCTGGGACAAGCAGTATGGTGGCATCATCAATTTCTGTGATTGCCGCAACTTGCCTGCACAGGATTATTCCCAGGACATGAAGTTCTGGTGGCCTCAGTGTGAGACAATTATCGCTTCGCTCTATGCTTACCTCGCTACTGGTGATGATGAGTATATCTACAAGCATCAACGCATCAGTGAATGGACATACGCCCATTTCCCAGACAAGCAGTATGGTGAATGGTATGGTTACCTGCATCGTGACGGAACAGTGGCACAACCTGCCAAAGGCAACATCTTCAAGGGTCCGTTCCATATCCCACGTATGATGATCAAGAGCTATTCACTCTGTCAAGAAATCCTTAACAAATAAACAAACAGTATATACAAGAAATGATGAACAAAGAATTTGATTTGTCGGTCTCAAACTATGGCACAGCCAAGCAACATACATACGAGCTTGCCATACTTCCTTGGGGAGCGACCGAACCACATAACTTGCATCTGCCATATCTGACAGACTGCATCTTGTCGCATGATATTGCCGTCGATGCTGCCATCAAGCTATTTGACAAGCATCATGTATATAGTATGGTGATGCCTCCAGTAACAATGGGAGCACAAAACCCAGGACAACGTGAGTTGACTTTCTGCATACATTCAAGGTATGAGACCCAGAAGGCTATTCTTAGTGACATTGTTTCTTCCTTATATATACAAGGTATCAGAAAATTGTTGATAGTTAGCGGTCATGGTGGCAACAGTTTCAAGAACATGATTCGCGACCTTACCGTTGACTATCCCGATTTTATCATTGCATCCAGCGAATGGTTTAAGATGTGTCCTGCCAAGGACTATTTTGAACATCCTGGCGACCATGCCGACGAGGTTGAGACTTCTGTCATGATGCACTACCATCCTGAGTTAGTCAACAAAGAAGAAGCTGGCTCTGGCGACTCTAAAAACTTCCGTATCAAGGAATTGAGAGAAGGACAAATCTGGATACCACGCAACTGGTCTATGGTAAGCAAGGATACTGGCATTGGCAATCCTGCATTGGCTACAGCCGAGAAAGGTAAGAGATTTGCTGAGGCTGTCGTGGATAAGTATGTGGATTTCCTTGCGCAGTTTGCTCAAGTACAAAAGAACGCCGACCTATATGAACAATCATAAAGTTAAGACATATCTTTTATTAGTACTGATGCTTTGTCTCTTTCATATAGCCAAGGCACAGACATCATTCAATATCAAGACCGTGACAGGCTTCCCATCTGAGGAAGCTGGTTACGGTCTTGGTGTTTCTGCCTGTTATGCTGGCATGATTGGCAATAGAATTATCATGGCTGGTGGCTGTAATTTTCCAGAGACAGGCAAGAAGAAATATTATGCAGGCATCTATGCTGCCAAGGTATCTGATAAATCTTTAGACTGGAAACTCATAGGTTATCTGCCAGAACCTGCTGCTTATGGTGGTGTCGTCTCCTTGGGTGACAGTTTGATTTTGATAGGAGGCAACAACAATGAGCATAGTCTCAAGACAGTTTTAAGCATCCGATTAAATAAGAAAAAAGACAAAGCAATCATAAAGTTATTGCCATCTTTACCATATACCGTTGACAATATGGCTGTGACACAACTCACCAATCATATTTATGTTTTTGGTGGAAACCAAGATGGAAAGGCTTCGGCTTCCTTATTACACTGGGATGCCAGCAAGAAACAAGATTGGGAATATCTGTCTGAGATACCTGAATGTCCTCGTGTTCAACCTGTTTGCGTGGCAGATAAAGGTAAGTTATATATTTGGGGAGGTTTCTTTGCCAATGGTTTGCAAAGTACAGTCGCTACCAATGGCTACAGCTATGATATTGCCTCTAAGGTTTGGAAACAATTGGAGGCTCCCAAGGATACCAAGGGTAAAGAACTTACCTTGACAGGAGCCACTGCTATTCTTACCAAGCAGTCCATATTATGTTTGGGAGGTGTTAACAAGGATATATTTTGGGATGCCATCAGCGGTAGTTATCAACTTGTGAAGAAAGAGGATTATTTGCAGAAAGATATTGATTGGTATCAATTTAATGGTAACCTGTTGTTCTTCAACCCTATCAAGGAGAAATGGAACGCTTATCCTCTATATGACAAACGCCTTTCAAGGGCTGGAGCACAACTGGTTAAATGGGGAAACAAATATTTCTATATTGGTGGCGAACTCAAACCCGGAGTGAGAACGCCAGAAATATTATTAATCTTTCCCTAATCGGCTCATTTCTTTGCCAAGAACCGCTTGGAGAGCCATTTGCGAAGTGGAATATCATAGAATTTCAAGCATACCCATGCCACAATGACTGATACGGCACAAGTAATAAGTGCCTCTGGCAAAGTCTCGCCAAGTGTAAAGAGCTTCTTATCAATCAACCAAGCATAGAAATAATACATGAATGGATAATGTACGATATAAAGGGGGAAAGAAATATCGCCTAAGAACGTACAAATACGAGTGCTAAAACTATCAGTTGTTGTTCCAGATGCCCCCAACCATACCAAGACAGGGAATATCAAGATGATACATACTGCCTCAAAGATGCCATTGAGGCAATAAGTTCCATTTCCCTCTATATAAGGTACATGAAACAAGATTAGCAATACCAATGAACATATCCAGAATGCTCCTTTCACGGCAACTGGCTTGAATACTCGTGAAAGGAACATTCCTATCGTAAAGGGACATGACATACGAAGCAATCCACCAACAAAGTTCAGTCCATCCAAGGTCCAACCTATGCCAAACATACCGTATCCTGCTGGGTCGGTTACCGTAAACCAAACCAATGCTCCAGAAAGGACTGTTGCCAATATTGCCAAGTTCTTGGTGGATAACTTGCGAATGAAAAGAGCATAAAGTATGTTGCCAATATACTCGAAGAACAACGACCAAACAGGACCGTTAAGAGGAAACATCTCACCATTGCCACGCACTTCATAGCTACAACCGGGTATAGCTGGTATCATGAACATAGCACAGAGCAAGGCTATCATCATCGCCGATATTGTGGCATGAGTCCCATCCCATGCCACCGCTCCTTGCAAGATGAACATGACAAGTCCTATCACTGCTCCCATCACTACCATAGGATGAAGACGAATGAGACGACGCTTGAAGAAGTTCGGCATACTAAGTGTCTTTCCCCATCTGTCGTCATAGGCATAGCCAATAACAAAACCAGAAAGGATGAAGAAGAAGTCAACAGCTAAATAACCATGATTGATCTCCTTGATGATTGCTGCTCCAGAGCCAAATTGATACCCCTCGAATACATGATACCATACGACGAGCAATGCTGCTACTCCTCGAAGACCATCAAGGAGAGAGTAATGTGGCTTGGTATCGGCAAAACGAGCCGTTGATTGTTGTAAGTCTGTCATAACCATTATTTATTAATGGATGCAAAGATACATAAAATTAACCAAATACTTTGCTCTTACTATCAATTTTAAACTATATTGTTAAAAAGCAAGGAATGGGCGGACCATAAGCAATGATGTCTTAAAATAAGGATCTACACCAAAGAAACGAATAGAACCTGTAACATATCCCACAGTAACATCGTCTATACCACAATCAAGTGCTATTGGAGATGTTGCAGAAGACTCTGAAGAAGTTGAAGCTGAAGTATTAACACTGCCGAAAAAATCTGTATAATTAGCATCTCCAACTTTAGCTAATGCCTTGTTGATTGGATCGGTAATCCCTGCACAAGAACCATTTCTTTTAAAAAATCCCAAATGGTCAAGACCTCCATATAAACCACCTTCAGTAAAGTTGCCACCACCTAAACCTATTAAGATAGCATAATATTGACCAACAGTAGGCAAGAACCATCCTGTACTTTTATTTAGAGGTGCAGGAAGTTCATTGTATTTCTTTGCCTTGGTTGCAGCCACATAACTTTCACCCAATGCAACTAAATTATTTGTTGCCGTATATCCAGAGCCTTGAACTTGACTTGCATAGGAGCCTTTTATCAAGGCATCAGTGGTCATGTTAGGAAACTTCGTATCATCCAAATCGATACCAGATGGTCCCCAAACATAGCCAATACCTATATTTGTCTTTCCAGTAGACCCGATGGTCTTTAGGCACATTACCAAGGCATGACCACCATGACCACTTCCTGTACCACTTTCTGTCCATTTGTTATTGCCAATATAACCAACAACCCCAATTGGAGTCTTGCCAGAAAGCAATGCATCGCTTTGGTGAGAAAGAGCACCATCAGAATAATAGATGTCACCTAAAGCCATAGTATAAGTGCCTTTGTCTAAGGCAGATAATTTAAGTTTGGCTGTTCCTGTACCAATGGCATTGGATACAGCAGTAATGGAAACTGCTCCACTCCATGCATCATTGCCAGTACTGGTACTATTGAATGATGTTGCAGTAGCTGGTGGCACTATCATTATACCTCTTGTAGAAGTGACATCATAGAGTTTACGACTATTAGTTAAACTGTTGCTTGCCGTTACAGAGGTAGAGCCATTCGTCCAAGTATAGCTTTGGTCTGTACTTAATTTATATAAATGTGGTAAAGCCTTAGTCTCTCTTGTAATATCAGCAAGTCCCATGGCATGAGCCATATTTGTAAAGTTAATCTTGCTGGCAGTGTTATCGAATGTAGCCTTGCCTATGTGCAAGTCACAGGCATCAAGTTTGGCAAGTGTACTTTGGTCGGAAGCCAACTTGCTTGTTTTCCAAGTGCTGATGGCAGAGCTAAAGAATGTCGTGGCATTGCTTATTACATCTACTGTTGTATTTGCAGCAGGCAAGCCTGTCAAACTGGACTGATAAGGATAATAAGCAAAATAAGTATATTGAGGTGAAAACTTATAAGTTTCGCCACTTGGTAAAGTCCATGCCGAACCATTATAAGTAATGGCAATATTCGCATTCTTTACTTTCTTTTTCTCATCTACCACAAATAGACCAATCTTGTCACCATTGGCATAAGCAGACTTTAGTTTATTGGTGGCTGTTGCATTGATGCTATTGCTCCATGAAGTAGGAAATGTGACATCGCCTAAATTAAGCGTAGTGATAGCACTGGCAGAGAGCTTATAGTTAATCGTATGCCCTGCTTGCCATTCCGTACCTTTCAATTCTGCGGAGAGTGTACGGTCACTAACACCATTGTTGAATACGATTTCAACTTTTGTTATACTGTTGGCATCAAACTTCTGTGGTATCATCATAAGGGTCAGAGGGTCGGTTGTCAATGCCTTTGCCACACCTGTTTCTATGCCAATACCATTGCCATCAGCACCTAAAGGTATTTCATAATCAAATAAGTCAGAACTCAATGTCCATTGACCTGTGGATATATTATAATCACCTTTTCCTTTGACATTACGAATAGCAACGCTCTTGACAGTTCCCAATACCATATCATTGCCAACAGAGAACGTGATGGCTGTCAAGGCATGGGAGAACTGCAAGTCTACGGCACTTGCAGCCTCAGTGGCAGAACGGTGATTGTCCTCACTCTTTGCCACTATGAAGTCTGGTTGTAACTTAATATCGTCTCCTGTTCCTGCTACATAGTGAACTGTCCTGTCTTTCGACAGTCCACTGCCACTTTCAGACAGCATACTGTCATCTGTTGGGGCATAAGCATAAAATGATAAGGTTGCATCAGTAGCCCAATACTTATCATTGGAAGTATGCCAAGTGTTTCCACTCCTTGTTGCCTTTTCAAAAGGAAAGAACTCGGCTTCTACATTATCTTTCTTAGATACAGAACTAACAAAGATTTCATTGCTTATACTCGTTACTTTGGTTCCTCTGGTGGATATACTATTCTGATTGTCTATTTCAGACTGAGGAATACCAGAGCGAGTAACCAACTCGTCCTTGTCATTATAAAAATAAGTTCCCACTTGCTCCACAGGATGAAGATACAATGGTTTTCCTAAGTCGCTCTT
>CAKQXI010000021.1 GCA_934281565.1 uncultured Prevotella sp. | reverse complement strand
AAACCTCTCCGGTGTTTTTCATAGTCTTAGGGCTTGCGCTCCACCGAAGAATGTTGCACTTCTATTTGGAAATCGCAAGGTATATCATAAATATATAACCTATTAATTCCACTACCCTTTCCAAAATCTACATATATAATAGTAGCATTGTATAGCCCGTTTTTACTTGCATAATCGTATGCTATTACATCAGGAGTATAATAATTACTCCTATTAAATACTATTAAAAGTAGTATTACGCCTGCTATCAAATATCCGCAGTAGCGCGATAACCTTTTCCAATCCATGTTATTCCTGTTTCGTTTTTAGAACCTAATACGTCCTCTAAATCATTTTGTCTAACATCTCCATGAACATTATGTATTAATTTCCAAGAACCGTCAATATTACGTAAATATCCAGTATGGCTACCCGCTCTATTATATGTTCCTGTATTGAATGCTTCTCTTGCAAATGGAGAATCAGTATAATATAGATTAACTGGATAATCCATATTTTTATCTAATTTTGTAGTATCTATTTTACTTTTTAAATTATCTGCGGCATCATAATTATAGTTCTACAACTCATCAAAAGATGCATCTTTCTTAGGTCTTTTTAAGCCTTCATAACCTGACATATACTATGGAACTGTTGAGTTCCAAGCATTTTGATATATATCTGCTTTTTCTTTTCTCATATGATCGTTTGTATATGCTGCACACTACCTAGTGAACGCATTCTTTAAAATCTTATAATTAGAACTCCCATGTCCCCTAGTTCCAAAAGTATTTCCCCAAAGTACATCAAACATACGTGAAGACTAATCTCTTAAAGATTCCTTAGCACCACTTACTTTGTTAGATATAGCATTATAAACAATAGGAGCACCACCTAAAATTGCACTACCACCGATAATAGATGCAACAGTTTTAGGGTGAGACTTAATCAATTTAAGAGTACCCTTTCCTGCATCTTCAACTAAATCAACTCCTCCTAAAAGTCTATTCTTAATAGTTAAATATGGCTTTATAGCTTCATCTCTAACCTAACGTAATGCAAGCTAATTATCTAGTCCTCCAAATTCACGAGCACCACTTTTATATACTTTAGTTGCTCTTTCTGGATTAGCCTACATCCATTCTAATTCTGCTTTAGAAGCTGCACTTCTCATAGACCTTGCATTCCATGTAGATGTTTTGGTTCAAACTATCTGCAATCATTTTTGTACCCCATGATGCCACAAAGAAAAAAGCAACAGTTATTGCCCAACATAACAAAATAGGATAAGTAGGCAACAACAAATGAAGAGATTCAGATGTTGCCCAACAACTAACAGCAGCTAAGACTACAAAACCAAGTACTGAGATTACTTTCAATAGTTTATTATCATTCATATAAGAATTAAATGGCTTATAGTCCCAATTCAGCCTTTTAAGTTATTATTAAGTTTCATGAAAAAGCGTGGGACTATTGTCTATTTGCCTGAATAGAGGTTGTGGAAGGACCTATCTGCTGGCATAAAACAATAGCCCACGCCAAAAGGTATATCATCTTCTCCCGAAACGAAAGAATACAATAATCCTATTGCGTGAGCCGAATTGTTCACTATCCAAGCAGATTTCGAAACTTCCACATTTCTATTCTAGGATAACGTTCAATACGCTCATTCATTTGAGTCTTCCTCGCACACGTTCTTTTCCGTTCGCTCCAACTCTATGGCAAAAGTAAGAAATAATCTTTACCTCACCAAACTTATCTTCACTTTTTTGCAGAAAAAAATGAAAAAGCAAAAAAAAGGCATTGCATGACACTGTTAGCAGAACCAAATCTTTCCACAATTTCTATTCTGACAGTGGCTGCAATGCCTTATATTCCTAACATTCTCCTATTCAATCACCATTCAAAATTAGTTCTTGGTAACAGTCCCCTTTCTTGCATTCACCGTAAAATTACCCAAGGAAGACTTTACTTTATAAACTCCATTCTTGGCTGATACCACCTTCGCAGACATTTCCATAAAACTAATGCCACCATCTTTCTTCTCGATGGTATATCTTCCTATGGGAGTATTCACAACTATATGTTGCTTGGTATTCTTCACCACTCCATAAACAGTACCTGTTGGGGCATTCTTCACTTGTTCCGCCACTGTCTTTACAGCATTGGTAACATCCGAATTATCATTCTTTGCGAAACTGGTTGTTGTGGCAGCTACTACCATCAACAACGTAATCATAATCTTCTTCATACTTTAATTTATTTATAGGATTTTAAAAGTTTCTGGACACAAAAGTAATGAAAAACAAGGAGACAGCCTAACAAATCAAACTTCACCGTATGAAATACTCTTGCTGCTGTATAAAATGACCCCAAAAGGGAAAAACTCAGTAGAAATGCCCAAAGAAGTTTTGCCGTTCCAGAATTTTATCGTACTTTTGCAACAATATCTTTTTCTAAAGACTTTACAAGATTATGGAATGGCTTAAGATAACAACCAGCAGCGAGATTATTAGAATTCCTGCTGACGAGATAGTTTTCATCAAAGGCGATGGAAACTATTCCAACATATACCTATGCAACGGAAAGGAGGAAAGCATAACCAGCCAGCTGCACGACGTGATGGACAAACTGACGATGATAGAAGACTCTCCTTTCAATCGTGTGGGCAAAAGTTTCATCGTCAACAAGAACTTCATCTTCAAGGTAAACCCTGGGCTGCAGAAACTCTTGCTCTCAAGCAGCAAGTTGGAAAAAGATATTCAACTCAAAGTTTCTAAAGAAGCTCTCAAGGAGCTGAAAGAAAGATTAGAAAAGGAAGGAGGCAACTCATGAGCAAACCAAACGAACACTTCGAACAGAAAAACAGTATCCTCTTCGTTGACGATGATGCTCGCTTAGATATGGATACAATAGAGCAAGATGCTCAAGCTTGCATCTCCATTGAAACCAAGCCACAAGAGGAAGAAAATGAAGCAGCAATGACAAAAGACTATCAGCCACATCCTCACAAATGGCGTTGGATAGCTCTTGGCATCATTGCCTCTACCCTACTTTGCATCCTATCGTATGGTGGTTGGCGGCTATACAACTATTATTATAATATAGGTGTACCTATCTCCGTAAGCCCCGATGAGAACATCGCCAAATTACAAAAAGTCCATGCTAAGGGAACGAAGCCAGAGATTATCCTTACCACAGACTCCATCCTTGGTGTTGCCCTTAATATGTATGAACTAAGAAACCTGCAAGCAGAGATTTCTCTCACAGAACCAGACACTACCGACACATCGGTATGGATGTATAGTCGCTGTGCTGACCACACCAGCGACAACCAATATCTCGGAAGTTTTGTCATGAAAGGCAAGGAATTGGCATCGGACAAATCAAGACTGGGCTATTGTGGCATGGCAAATGGCAACATCGTAATAGGGGTATCCCGAAGTGAAAAGGTGAAGGATTATGTGATGGAGCAAAAGGGTTCTTTCTTCCGCCAGTTCATCTTGGTATCCAACGGTGTATTGCCAGCCAAATTCCAGTTGCATGGCAAGGTAGAACGTCGTGCATTGGCAAGAATGAACAATGATAAGCTATACTATATAGAGACTCGCCATCCCGAGACCCTTTGGGATTTTGCCGATGCCTTGCGGGAGTATGGATTCGTTGATGCCATTTATATCACTGGAGGTAAGTGCCACAGCTTTTATCGTACCCCAGACGGCAAGTCACACAACATCGGAGACACCAACCAACATCCCCATCTGAAATATCAAAAAATCGTGCCTTGGATGATATTCAAGGCACGATAATGGTATGCTCGGCACGAAAGCGCATGGTCTTTACCTATTCCTCCACTTTCCAATCAGTAATGTTATGTGTCTCCACATCAAAGTTAATGCCTACCTTCACGATTGGCAGACCACAGAGGGCGAAACGTTTCGGATATTCTTTCAGATCTATCTGCTTCATTGCTGCATCAGCACTCTTGTTTAATTTCAACTCAAAGAGATAGAGATGGGTAGCTGTACGAAGCACCATATCCACCCTACCCTTTGGTGTGCGAACCTCTACATCCACATAGTTGTCTAAGATGGAGAAGATGACATACATCATCTGCTGATAATGCCCCTCGTAATCTGTGTTGTCACAATAGGGAACTGTACCAAGATAGGCTTGCAACATCTCCAAGGCACCATCTATGTTATTACGACGGATAGCTGCCGACATCTTGGCTATCATCGTAGTACCTTTCAGTGTATTCGTTCCTATATAATAAGGCAAAAGGCAACGATACAGCCCCACGCGGATTTCCTTATTAGGAATATCAAGCAGATAGAGATCTGTCTCTGAGTCATAGCCCTTAATGGTGATATAACCACTCTGATAGAGCAAAGGCATGACGGTGGTCATCTTTTCCGTAGGAGCATCAAACTCCGACTTATCAGCTTCGCTACCACCAATCTCCGATGGCATCACCTGAAACTTGTTGAGCATCTCTATCAAATAGGTTGGTGTACCTGAGGCAAACCAATAATAATCCAAGTTACCATTTGCCATGGCATTGAGCAGACTGAACGGATTGAAGACATCAGGCGACTCTCCTGCAAAATGATAACCATCATAGTACTCTCGAAGAACTGCAAACGTTTCTTCTCTTGTCTTACCGAGTTTCTCACCCAAAGCATCTATATCTGCAGACATTTCTGTCACTAATTCTTCCTTGGTAATACCACAGATACCTGCATACTGAGGCAGCATACTCACATTGGAGATATTATTCAGTTCACTGAAAATGCTCATTTGTGAGAATTTGGTGATACCTGTCAAGAACACAAAGCGGAGATATGGCTCACAATCTTTCAATGGGCTGTAGAAATTGCGCATGATATTCCTCAATTCCGACAGCTCTACATCCTTATGAACCACATCCAATAATGGCGCATCATATTCATCGATGAGAACAACCACCTGCTTGCCTGTCTTCTGATAAGCTGTCTGTATCAAGTTAGACAATCGAATGTTGGGATCGACCGAATCATCATCAATGCCATATCGCACCTCATTGTTCTTCAAAATAAAAAGAAGGTACCTTTGGAGTTGTTCTTTCTCCATGTGCTTACCACTCGCCATACTGAAATGAAGCACAGGATATTCAGTCCACTCTTTCTCCAACTTCTCGATAGCAAGTCCTTTAAAAAGTTCTTTCTTACCTTCAAAATAACTTTGGAAAGTAGAAACCAATAATGATTTACCAAAACGGCGTGGTCGACTTAAGAAGAAATACTTACCACCGCCATGCGTCATACTGTAAACGTATTCCGTCTTATCAACATAGAGAAGATTACGCTTGATAATCTCCTCAAATGTCTGGATTCCTACTGGATATAATTTCAATGCTGCCATCTTCGTAAAATGCTTAATTCATTATATTATCTGCAAAGTTACAAAAAATAACAATACTCACAAACAATCAAGACACAAAAAACTTTGAGCATTCAAGTTTTATTCGTATTTTTGCACTCAAAAACAAGAAAGCCAATGTTGAATATTGCTCAATACTTCCCTATTACCGACCCTACGTTGATTTTTTTCGTGGTGTTGATCATCATCCTCTTTGCCCCTATCATCATGGGTAAACTCCGCATTCCTCATATCATCGGTATGGTCTTAGCTGGCGTATTGGTGGGGAAATACGGACTGAATATCTTGGAACGTGATTCCTCATTTGAACTTTTTGGCAAAGTGGGGCTTTATTACATCATGTTTCTCGCCGCACTGGAGATGGACATGGAGGGGATGAAGAAGAATAAGTCTCGGTTACTTATCTATGGATTGCTCACTTGCTTCGTCCCGTTCATACTCACTTATTGCATGAGCATCAACCTTTTGCATTACTCTACCAAGGCTTCCTTGCTGCTTAGTTGCATCATGGCTTCCAACACCCTGATAGCTTATCCGATCGTCTCAAGATACGGCTTGCAACAGAAGCCAAGCGTTACCTTGAGCGTAGGTTCCAGTATGCTGTCCTTGTTGCTTGCCCTCATTATCTTAGCAGGACTTGTCGCCTCGTTCAGCAAGCATGATGGACTTTTGTTCTGGGTGTTCTTCATCGTCAAGTTTTCTGCCTATTGCGGTGCCATGATTATACTTCTTCCACGACTTACAAGATGGTTTCTTCGTAGATATAGCGATGCCGTGATGCAATTCATCTTTGTGATGGCGATGCTTTTCATGAGTGCGGCACTTTCGCAAACCGTAGGCATTGAGGGTGTATTTGGAGCTTTCTTCGCAGGTCTTATATTAAATAGGTATATACCGCACGTATCCCCATTGATGAACCGTTTGGAGTTCATCGGCAATGCACTTTTCATTCCTTATTTCCTGATAGGTGTGGGAATGCTCATCAATATCAACTTGCTATTCCAAGGTGGACATATCCTTTGGGTAGTGTTCTATATCGTGTTCTTCGGAACGTTGGGCAAGGCGATTGCAGCATACGTTGCTTGCATCGGTTTTCGGCTGCCTTGGAGTTCTGGTCACATGATGTTCGGTCTTACCTCCGCCCATGCTGCGGGAAGCATCGCCATGGTTATGGTGGGTATGAATATCCTCGTTGGCAAAAACACTTATCTTGTCAATGATGATATGCTGAACGGTGTGGTCATCATGATACTCTGCACTTGCATCATCTCCTCACTTCTCACCGACTGGTCTTCTCGCAAGATTATCCTCCGCGACAAAGAACTACCTGATGCCGAGGATGATAAGAAAGCTAACGATGAGAAGATACTCATACCAGTGCGTTATCCTGAATATGCCGATAATCTGATGAACCTTGCTTTTCTGGTAAGGAACCAGAAACTGAACCGTGGACTGATCTGTCTCAATGTGGTCTATGACGACAAAGATATGAGATACAACCAAGAACAGGGACGACGACTGCTGGAACATTGTAGCCAATTGGCTGCCGCCACTGATGTGATGACCCAGACACAAGTACGCATTGCCGCCAACATAGCCAACGGTATCAAACACGCTTTCAATGAGTTCCAATGTTCTGAAATTATCATCGGCATACACAGTCACCCAGAAATCTCGCCTAAGTTCTGGGGGGAGTTCCATCAAAGTCTGTTCAATGGACTAAGTCGCCAAATCATGATGGCTCGCATCAAACAACCTTTGAACACCATTCGAAAGATACAAGTGGCTGTACCATCAAGGGCTGAGTTTGAGCCAGGCTTCTACCGCTGGCTCGAAAGGCTCTCACGCTTGGCTGGCAACCTTGATTGCCGTATCCAGTTCCACGGCAGGAATGAGACACTCTCGCTTATCAATGAGTATATCAAGAGCCGTCATGCCGAGGTACGTGCAGACTATACCCTTATGAAACATTGGAACGAACTGCCCCAGTTGGCTTCACAAATATCAGCCGACCATCTGTTTGTCGTCATTACGGCTCGTAAAGGAACCGTTTCGTTCAAGGCTGCATTGGAACGTTTGCCAGAAGAACTAACCAAGTTCTTCTCTGGCACAAACCTAATGATTATCTTCCCCGACCAATATGGCGATGCCTCTGGAGAGCAACTTACATTCGCCGAGCCTCAACACCAAGAGGAAGAGAGTGCCTACGAGATATTCAGCCAATGGCTCAAAAAGAAGCTCAAAAAATAGATTACTTCAACAATACAGATGTGATTATTCGCTCAAATTCTTCTTTCTCCATAGCTCCCATCTGTATTTGTGGATTTCCTTTGACAGGAACGAAGAAGAATGTCGGGATGCTCTGGATGTCAAATGCGTTTGCCACATCTTGCTCCTTGTCTATGTCCACTTTATAGAAGTCTATCTTACCAGCATACTTTTTAGCCAGTTGCTCCACAATAGGTGACATCATCTTGCAAGGATGGCACCACGTGGCATAGAAGTCAACAATAGCTGGCTTCGTACCATTGAACACCCAGTCTTGGCGATGCGCCTGATAGTCCATCACTCTCTTTCTGAAATCCTCGGTGGAAAGATAAACAACCTTGCCCTCACCATCTTTCACACTATCAGCAGCCACTTCCGTCTGGGAAGTAGCTTGCTGCTGTGCTTCTGCATTCGCTGGTTTCTTGCCTTGCGAGCAACCCAGCAGAACAAAAGCACTCATCATCAATATATAAGTTCTCCTTTTCATATCATTGGGGTTAAAACTTCTACATCTTCATAATTTTCTCTTGCAAGACACCTTGCCAAGAAATCATAGTTTTCTCGGAACAGTTGCTTCCCACGCTTAGCATCTGCGCCGATAGCTTTCAATCTCAGATTAGGCAGCAAGTTTTGCTCTACTACACCTTTCAGTAACTCGCTTGAGAATTCCAGCGCCATCTTCAAGTTGCCCCTCTTTCTTTTCCAATACGCACGGAACTTATCCTCATCAACCAAACCATTGCTTAACAAATCACTCTGCTCAGTATATTTCTTGTTTTTCTTTTCCCATTCTCTCTCGACTTTCTTCCAAGCACTATCAAACCAATCTTCCTTTGTCCACAAGCTATCAGCATTCAAGAACCACCTATCCTTATACATGACGAAAGAACTTATGATACCCTTGCTGGAATAACTGACAGATGGTGGATATTCCATTTCCACATTAGAGATATAAAACTCTTCACCATAGACATCCATCAAGGTCATACCGTCATTTTCATCTGCATCCAGTATCTCAAACACCCCGAAAGGTTCACAATCCATCGCCTCTATGTCCCATGCCAGTTCACACTCCTCTTGCTCTGGTTGGTTTTTCAAAATCATGCTGAACCATTTTTGAGGCGACAATGCCAAAGGACCGACCTTGGTTCTAAATGGGATGGTATGCTTTACAGCCTCCTTGGCTACTGTCATACTTTTATCCACCCAATCAACGACCTTGCCAGCTTCCTCCCTTATCACCTCGTCTTGGTTAACGATACGAGTCAGATAACAATCATAGCAAAGCCATTCAAGTACATCTCGCATCTCGTAGAAATCCAATACATGATAAGAAGATACACGAAAAACTTCCTGCAACGTTTCGTTTATAGGCATCTTCTCAAACCACTCTACCATTATATCAAATATTTCTCCACTAAGCTGCTCTATGAACGGTGCCTCTGGGTCAAAGACTTCTCCTGACGTTCTTCTACTGTTTACCAACGTATACCAGATAAGGAATTTCACATCTTCTATATTTGGCTCATCTTGCAGATAAGTCTTCTCATTGATTGCATAGAATGGTAAATACTTTCCATAAAGAGAGTGCACTTGACTGGTAAAGCTACGCCATATACCACTATCAGCTATAACATCCTCATAATACATGGTCAAGTTGATTGCGATAGTTTTTTCCTCTTTTTTTGTAATCTCAGCAACTTTAGCTTCCTCGATTGTATGCAACAAAAGATTTGCAAACTCTGCATAATCAGCATCCGTTAAATCAGGCAACTGCCCAAGGTGACACTTCGCTATCTCCATACACGAAATTAAGTTCTTTTTCATTTCTTAGCCTTTTAATATCAATTTTTTTGCTACAAATTTACAAGAAAATAAGTTGTAAACAAAATATTTTCGAGAAAAAATACTTGAAAAGGTATATTTTTACCATTGTAGACACCTATAAATACAAAAGCTAACATAACATTTTTACTTATTTTATTAGGCGATTCCGAATATTTTGCTTAATTTTGCCTTCAAAATCTCCAAAAGGACCATTGCCTTAACAATGGAATATAGAAACAATGATAGATATTAAAAACATAACCAAGAGCTTCGGCTCTTTGCAGGTTCTCAAAGGTATCGACCTGCATATAGATAAAGGTGAGGTGATAAGTATCGTCGGTCCAAGTGGTGCAGGTAAGACTACCTTGCTCCAGATTATTGGTACCTTGGACAAGCCCGACAATGGAAGTATCATAGTAGATGGCATCGATGTGAGCAAGCTATCTACTAAGAAGTTGAGCGACTTTCGCAACCAGCACCTTGGCTTCGTGTTCCAGTTTCACCAGCTCTTGCCAGAGTTCACGGCACTGGAGAATATCATGATTCCTGCCTTTATCGCAGGAAAAAGTCGAGGCGAAGCCAAGGAACGTGCAGAAGAATTGCTTGCTTTCATGGGATTGAGCGACAGAGCCAATCATAAACCAGCAGAACTTTCTGGTGGTGAGAAACAGCGTGTCGCTGTGGCTCGTGCTTTGGTCAACAATCCTGCGGTCATCCTTGCCGATGAACCGTCTGGAAGCCTTGACTCCCAGAACAAGGCTGAGCTTCATCAACTTTTCTTCGACTTGAGGGATAAGTTCGGGCAGACTTTCGTCATCGTCACACATGACGAGGGCTTGGCATCCATCACTGACAGAACCATCCACCTCAAAGATGGTATGATTGAGAAAGATATTGTTCCTACAAATCCAGTTGTGGAAGAAGAAAACGAAGAAGATGCACCAATCATCTAAAAACTAAATGATAAAAACGAAGCTGTTATGAACAAGATAAAGTTAGGTGATTACAACCACCTTAAAGTTGTGAAGAAAGTTGACTTCGGCATGTATCTCGATGGTGGCGACGAGGGTGAAATTCTTCTCCCCACTCGTTATGTACCCGAAGGATTGAAGATTGGTGACGAATTGGATGTATTCATCTATCTCGACCAAGACGAGCGTATTATCGCTACTACCGAGAAGCCATTGGCAAAGGTGGGTGACTTCGCTTATCTTGAGGTCAAATGGGTCAATGAGTACGGAGCATTCCTTGGATGGGGCTTGATGAAAGACATCTTCTGTCCTTTCCGTGAGCAGAAGAAACGGATGGTGATTGGCAATTCATACATCGTACATATCCATATTGACGAGGAGAGTTATCGTATCGTTGCTTCTGCCAAGGTGGAACATTATATGAACGAGGGGCATCCTCACTATAAGCATGGCGAAGAGGTGGACTTGCTCATCTGGCAAAAGACTGACCTTGGCTTCAAGGTTATTATCGATAACCAGTATCCTGGTCTCTTATACCAAGACCAAATCTTCCAATATATCCATACTGGCGACAAGATGAAAGGATATATCGGCAGGGTTCGTCCTGACGGTAAGATTGATGTTACGCTCCAGAAGACTGGCATCCAGCAAACGACTGATTTTGCCGAGGTTCTTTATCAATATCTCTTAGACAACGATGGTGAGTGTGACCTTGGCGACAAGAGCGAGGCAGATGACATCTACGAGCGTTTCCATGTAAGCAAGAAAGTGTATAAGCGTGCCATCGGTGACTTGTATAAGAGAAGACTGATTACAATCAGCCCTATGAGTATTCGATTAGTGGAATAAATATTAAGAACTGTATTATTCCGTTATATTAAAATCCCCATCATTGTTTATTGCTATCTTTGCATTCAATATTTGACTAAACTAAGAACATCAATATGAAAGCAAAGCAAAATTGTAAGCAAGGAACAATGATGGGGACTTTTCGTTTTTGCCCATTCTTAACCTCAGTCATTCTGATGGCAATGGTAGCACCAGCCACAGCTTCAGCCCAAACTCGTGAAGATAGCATCCTTTGGGAGAAACAACTGGCAGCCGTCACCATCAAGGGCACTCAATCTCAATACAAGCAGAAAGGCGGTGCTATCGTAGCTCGCATCTCAGGTACCTCTTTAGAAAAAGAGCCTACCACCACCGATGTGCTTGGCAAACTACCCGGTATGTTTCTCAAGGATGGAAAGCCTCAAGCCTTCATTGGCGGCACACCCGAAATCTACATCAATGACAAAAAGGTACAAGATTATAGCGTAGTGGAGAATCTGCCTGTCACCCAAATCAAGGAGGTGAAAGTAATCCATCATCCCGGGTCCGAATATGGCTCCAATATAGGATGCGTGTTGCTCATCATCACCAAACGAAATCTCGAAGGACTCGCTATTGTGGAGAACTCAGGAATAATTATTGACCAGCATGTGAGCAACCACCACGACCTTGATCTTACCTATGCCACAGGCAAGACAGCTTACTATGGTAAGATTGGCTATGCCAATTATCAATCCTATTGGAAAGAAACCGACACCTCCACCCACTATGCAACCGATGGCAATACGTATCGCAGTTCCTCTACCCTCGACCACAAACATGGCTATACCGACCAATTCTATTGGAGTGCTGGATTGGATTTCGCTCTTTCTACCAACCATACTATAGGAATGAAATATGACGGATATACTAACAAGCACCTGATGCCTTACCTCATGACCAGCTTTGCCGAAACCAACGATAAGAGGGATGATGAGGTGACAGGACACAACAAGTTTTTCTACGACAACTGGCAGCATCATGTGAATGCTTTCTACATGGGCAAGTGGGGCGAGAAATGGAAGTTCAACTTCTTTGGCGACTTCGTGAAGCTACATACCGAGCAAGGGCAATTTGTCAATGAAAGCTCCAGTTTAGGCACTTCCAACAACTTCTATCTCCTACCACAAAGCGATGGTACGGTATGGGGAGCCAAGGCTCGTATCAACCATGCCATCAACGACAAGCAATCCCTGATGTTTGGAGGGGAATACAACTATGTAAAGAGCGAATCTCGTGTCGACTACACCCCTATCGACAAGGGAGACAACACGCACAGTATCACGACCGAAGACCACAGTGCAGCGTTTGCAGAATATTCGATTGACTTCAAACCGTTCTCCATGAGAGTGGGATTGCGATATGAGCACGTAGCAAGCAAGCTCGACAATATCACTTCGCCAGAGCAATCCATACATCGCACATACGATAACCTCTTTCCATCGTTCTCCCTGAGTCATACGGCAGGACGATTTTCCCAAACATTGAGTTACCGTTCGAACGAGACTCGACCAACGTTTCAAGAGTTGAACACAGGTACGGTATATGCAAATCGCTATCTACGGCAAGTAGGCAATGCCGAGTTGGAGCCATCCAAACGCCATGAGGTGCAATATCAGCTGAGTTATCATGACCTCTTTTTACAGGCGAGCTACACCTATGTGAAAAATTACATCACATCCATTATCACCCCACAGGATGATGATCCACAGACAGGTTATCTCACATGGGCAAACATTGACCATTGCTGGAACTGGGGAACCTTTCTTGGTTATCGCCACCGCTGGGGATGGTACGAGCCACAGGTGCAGACTGGCATCCAACAAGGATTTATCAAGGCAGAATGTTTGGGCGAGACGAAAAGCTTTCACGATCCTTACTACATCTTTAACATATATAACGGATTCCATCTGCCAAAGGGCTGGTATATGAACCTGTCTTACAACTTCAGAAGCAGCGGTACTTATGATTATTTGAAGATATGTAGCACCAACTCTTTCAGCTTCCAACTCAATAAGAGTTTCTTGAAAGATCGTTTATCGCTGAGCGTGAGTGTATCGGATATATTCAACACCAGTCGTCAAAAGTCGGATGGAACATACGGAAATATAAGATTCGAGCAGCAAAAATGGCAAGATACACGCTGCTTGCAGATTCACCTTACCTATCGCTTCAATCAAGCGAAGAAACAATATAGTGGAGAGAACACGGCTGAGGAAGCTGTGGGAAGAATGGAAAGATAATCCTTTTCTAAAGTTACAGAGAAATGAATATAAAAATAGACCACACACACCGCACAAAATAGCTATAAACAACTGATATTATGAGTGTTATAGTAGTGTGGCGCTTAGAAAACACCACACAATATAAACAGCTAAATATCAAGACATTAACTATTGTATTGTGTGGTGTGTGGTCTATTTCTACATCTATATTCTATAATCATAGTGGAAGATATATAACAAGGATAGCTATGCTAAACAATATAGTTACACCTCCTAAGTGCCATAGTTACGACAGCTAAGTACCATAGTTAACTATGCTAAACTAATAGGAGGCAAACCAGATGCCCTATGGCAATCAGAAAATGAAGACAAGCTCCTAATTCTATTCGCCTTATTCTATTGGAATCCAAATCTCTGTTACTAAATCCTTTGGTTGGGTGGTCTCAGGATCATTGAGATAACGCTCAAACATCTGACAATGTTCTAAGACACCATCGCCCAGTCTTACCTTTTCACCCGATTGAGGAAGCATCTCACCATATACCTTGGCATTTACCTCGCCCAAATTCTCGTAAGGTCCTTGATAGCGATACACTAAATAGCGACCACCATAGATAGTGATAATATTCACATCCTCCGTAGGTTGCATCTGCTCAACAATCGATGCAGCAATACATACATCGGCACGACATTCTGCAGCTGGCGTCGTGGCTGGATTATCATGATAGATGTTGATGTACTCGGCATCTGCACAATTATAGTCGATACCATTGGCATGGCAATATTCACCGAGCTTATTCCATGCTTCCATGTAATTGAGCTTCTGATAATCACCTATCAAGCGAACACTTATCGCCTTGACATCTTTTCTTGTTTCGATTCTTTCTGTAATTTCCATAATTTTCACTTATTAAATAATTCAACTTAATAACCAAACGGTCATCACCTTTATTATAAATACTGTTATTATCATACGCTTCTTTGTTTTATTTGAGATTACAAATATAATAATATCACCCTAACAACGTTTTAATATAACGGAATAGAATAAAAACTACTTTTTGTTCCCCATCTGCAACTTTTCGGCTTCTAAACAAGTCTAAGAAATAAGAACAGAATTAAAATCGTGTTAGAAAGGGATTAGAACAATGATAAACTGCCAGATTACGCAATACGGAAAAATAAAGGAGGAGATTGTTCATAAGAATGGTATGGTCTTCTGTGACAACCACGGGATTGAACAAAGCAATCACATCAATACCAACCTGTTAGAAGCTTCTCTCCAAGAGTGGCACTATGACAAGTTTGGTATCATGAGCCAACACTTCCATGGTAAGGAAACCCAGACGGGCTTCTGCGTAAACCACGATGTACACCCAGTCATGATGTTTTCCATTGCCACACAAGGCAAGGGCATCAAGAATGTGTATGCAGGCAGAGGAATCCAGAAAGAAGTGGACTGGAAGAAGGGAGATGCCAACATCTGTTTCCTCAACGGACAAGGTAGCGTGAACTTAAATCTCGATCATCACGTATCGCTTGACATCCTCAACATAGTCATTCCTCAACCATTTATCGAAGCCTTGATAGAACATGATGAACAAACATTCCATCAATTATCTCCCTTTGCCCTGCACGACTTCGGTCATCAGTTCTTTTTCCGTGAGAATCACCCTGTGGAAGATGCTGTGATGAAAGCTACTCGTGACATTCATCGCTGCCGTATGATGGGAAACAATGCACATAAATATTTAGAGGCGAAAATCATCGATTGTCTGTCGGGCTTCCTTATGCCATCGAGCTTATCACCATCATCTAATCCACTCAGCTTCATCATCCGAGATAAGATACATGATGCCAAGGACATCATCCTCTCTCGTTATCAAGATATGCCATCGCTGCACGAACTTGCCACAATGGTAGGCACCAACGAATGTACACTAAAGAAAGCCTTCAAGCAAGAGTTTGGCACCACGGTGTTCCAATATCTTTTCGATTATCGTATGAATTTAGCTGCCCAATATCTTCTCGATACTGATCTTCCCATCAGTGAAATTGGCAGCAGATTAGGATATGATTATCAGAGTCATTTCTGTACCGCTTTCAAGCGAAAGTACGGAATGTCTCCGATAGAATATAGATTGAGAATATAAAATCTTTCACTTTCTCTGTATACTCCTAATGATCTCACAGCACTAAATTACTACTATTCAATCATTCAAACAAATATTTTAACTAATTATCACATTTTTTCTGCTTATTATCACATTTATTACGACTATAATTATTATCTTTGCAATAAAATTGGTAAGTATATATAATTAAAGGCATAGGAATATGGAAAAATTGACGATACTGAATCCTTTCATTGTTGGTAGATACATATCTCCCGACTACTTTTGCGACCGCAAAGACGAAGTTGCTTTCTTAATCAAGCAAATTGAGAACGGTCGTAACGTGGCACTGATTTCTCCTCGCCGTATGGGAAAGACTGGCTTGATTCACCATACATTTCATCAAAAGGAATTGACTCGTCATTTCCATACATTCTTCGTTGACATTTATGCCACCACCTCATTGGCTGAGTTAGTCTATCTCTTGGGTAAAGCCATATATGATGAACTAAAGCCAAAGGGTAAGGTATGGACAGAACGCTTCTTCCAAGTCATCACTTCTCTTAAAATGGGATTCAGGTGGGATGCCATGTCAGGCGAACCAAGCTTTGACATTAGTTTGGGAGATATACAAACACCTCAAACTACACTCGATGAGATATTCGAGTATCTTGAAACTGCCGATATGCCTTGTGTTGTTGCCATAGACGAATTTCAGCAAATCAGCAACTATGAGGAAAAGAACGTGGAGGCTATGCTTCGCACTAAGATACAACAATGCAAACAAACACAGTTTATCTTTGCTGGAAGCAAGAGACATCTCATGAGCAATATGTTCAATTCTTCCTCCAAACCCTTTTACCAAAGTGCCATCAGCATGGGATTAAGCCCTATTCCTTTGGAGAAATACACATCTTTCGCCACTCGATTATTCGAAGAACGAGGCAAACATGTAAGTGAAGAACTTGTCAAACAAGTATATCAACAATTAAATGGCTGCACTTGGTTTGTACAAATGCTCATGAATGAACTATTCTCGCTGACAGCTAATGACGAATTATGCGATACAGACAAGTTGGAGATTGCCATGCAGAATGTCATCCTCATCCAAGAAAGCAGTTACCAAGATTTAATGTCTCGCTTGCCTCCTAAGCAAAAGCTCATCCTTCAAGCCATTGCCCGAGAGGGTGTAGCTAAGTCAGTCACATCTTCCGCTTTCATTAAGAAGTATCATTTGCCATCCGCCAGCTCTGTACAATCAGCCATCAAAGGCTTGCTGAAGAACGACATTATCACGCAGGAAGACGATGCCTACAGGGTATATGATTATTTCTTCGCCACTTGGCTGGCAAAGGATTACTAAACAATAAATGATAAAGATATAAGCAACAATATATTATATTACGGCAGCAATGTCATCGTAGAACATCCAGACATTCGCATCCGAGGTTACGAGAAAGACTTCGGCTATGGCTTCTATTGCACCAACTTTGAGAAACAAGCTAAAAAATGGGCATTGACTAAAAGCGGAAGTCATATCGTCAACATATATGAGTTTTCAGGATATTACGGATGCAAAACTAAAATCTTTAGTCAAATGACAGAGGAATGGCTTGATTTCATCGTTGATTGCCGTAGAGGAATCCGACATGATTATGACATCGTAGAAGGTCCCATGGCAGACGATACCATTTGGAATTTCATTGAGGATTTCGTGAAAGGAGAGATTTCAAGAGCCGCCTTTTGGGAACTTGTCAAGTTCAAGCGTCCTACACATCAGATTGTATTTTGCTCGCAGAAAGCATTGGATTGCATCAAGTACCTTTCCAATTATTCTCTATAAGACAAATTAATAAAGCATTGAAATTATGAAGAATATATATTTCCCAGAAGAGGACATTACTGAGAACGACCTCTTCTTCATTTGCAGCATGATTGAGCGAGTGGCAAGACACGTCAAACAACATAACAAATATGTAGTCAACAAGATTGGCTACAAGAATTTCTTGCGCCAACTATCTATAGCAGAAGTACGCCATTGCGAAAATCCTCTCCAAGTAGTTGATGACTGGATAAACGAGTTCGAATTAGAAACAGGCGACTTCGACATCACAAAAGTTGACCCTGAGCTATGCTCTCACATTCCATCCCCTTTCGACATGGGCAAAGTCTATATGCGCTTAATTCTTCAAACTCGACTTGACGAAGAAGACTATGCCGCAGGCATTATCCGAGTGTACAACCACGATATCTGCGAGACCATTGACAATTATAATTGTTCAGCTTATTACGAGCCATCGTATTACATCGCAAGAAGCTACTTTGCTGGGGGATTCGTATAAAGAAATCGCAAATAGGGAATCTAACTGTCTCTTGCAGCAACCATGTATTTGGCATCTCCGAAATGGCGGTTTCGTTTTCTCAATAATCTTTTATGTCATAATTTATCTTAAATCACACATCAAAACCATTTGATAATCAATACATTTTCTATATCTTTGCATTCGAAACCGCCGTTTCGGAAATGGCGGTTTCGGAAATAAGGGACAAAACGAAATACCATATCGAATACAAGGGGCTGTCGATGGAAGATATGTAGCTATGCCCCTTTATATTCGTAAGATTACATCTTCTGGATGATCTTCATCCCCTCCTCCACCGCCTGCATATTGAGCGGAATCATGCCGTGATGACGCTCTGGCAACGACTTATAGAGTGCTTTGTTAAGACCATCGGTGCTAACCACTGGGCAGACCTTCAGCAAACCACCCAATACAATCATGTTGAACACCTTGCTATTCTTCATCTCCGCAGCCTTGTCCATGGCATCAATGCGGTAGACAGTGATGTCCTTGCGCTTAGGAGCGTTCATGATACCATAACCATCATAAATCAATATTCCACCAGGCTTAATCTTAGACTCAAACTTGTCAAGCGATGGCTGGTTGAGTACAATGGCTATATCGTAATGACTCAAGATAGGAGAAGATATGCGCTTGTCGCTCACGATAACAGTAACGTTGGCAGTACCGCCACGCTGCTCTGGTCCGTAAGCAGGCATCCATGTCACTTCCTTGTCTTCCATCAGTCCAGAGTAGGCAAGGATCTTTCCCATTGAGAGAACACCTTGTCCACCAAAACCAGATATAATGATTTCTGTTTTCATTGTTATTATTTTTATTGGGAATTTAAAAGAAGTTAAGGGAAGTTATCACTCCCTTCGGTCGTTACGGAAGTTAAAGGACAACAGCTTTAATGCTTGTTACAACTTGAATAATATCTTAAGCATTTGTCCCTTAACTTCTCTCTAAATTCCTTTAACTTCCCTCTAAATTCTTATATACCCTTAAATTCCTGTTGTATCTTTCAAGTCCCCCTTAGGATACTGCTTGAACATATTTTCTTCCATCCACTTGTTAGCCTCGACAGGCGACAGTTTCCAACCACTGTTGCAAGTAGACACTATCTCCACCAAACTTGAGCCAAGTCCTTTCATACTTGCCTCAAAAGCCTTGCGGATAGCTTTCTTTGCTTTCTTGATACTTGCCACAGTCTCTACGCTCTGACGAGTGACATAGCACGTACCAGTAAGACGAGAAGCCAAGTCGGTAATATTAAGAGGATAACCATGAAGGTCGGGCTGGCGACCATATGGACAAGTAGAAGTCTTCTGTCCCAACAAGGTTGTAGGAGCCATCTGTCCACCTGTCATACCATAGATAGCATTGTTGATGAAGATAACAGCGATATGCTCCCCACGGTTCAAGGCATGGATAGTCTCACAAGTACCGATACAAGCCAAGTCACCATCACCCTGATAGGTGAACACAAGGCGGTCTTGCCACAATCGTTTGATAGCCGTAGCCACTGCTGGCGCACGACCGTGGGCTGCCTCCTGCCAATCGATGTCCAAGTAACGATAAGCAAACACGGCACATCCTACAGGACAAACGCCGACAGTCTTATCCTCCATACACATTTCCTCGATGACTTCAGCCACGAGCTTATGTACCACACCATGAGAGCACCCCGGACAATAATGCATCGGGGTATCGTTCATCAACGTTGGTTTCTTATATACCAGATTCTCTGGCGAAATTATATCGTTCATTATTCTTAGTTTATAATTTATAGTTTACAGTTTATAGGAGTCTATCGCCCTAAAAAAACTATTAACTATCAACTGTTAACTTCTTCAACGCCTCAACGATTTCCTCTGGTTCCGGAACGATGCCACCGAGACGACCGAAATGCTCAACAGGAACAAGACCGTTCACTGCCAGGCGTACATCCTCCACCATCTGACCAGCATTCACCTCGGCAACGAGGATGCCTTTCTTGGTCTTCGCCAGCTCATGGATAGCCTTCGTTGGGAAAGGCCAAAGGGTTATTGGACGGAACAGACCTACCTTGATACCTTGTTCACGAGCACTCTCTATACTTTTCTCAGCAATGCGAGCGGCACTACCGAAAGCCACTATCACATAGTCGGCATCATCACACTGTTGAGTCTCGTAACGCACTTCAATTTCACGAATCTTGGCATACTTCTCTTGCAAGGCGATATTGCGCTGCTCCATTACCTCTGGCTTCAACTCCAAGGAAGTAAGGATGTTTGGCTTACGAGTCTTAGGACGACCGATGGTAGCCCAAGGACACTCCTTGGCTATTTCCTCCTCCGTGCGGCGAGGCTTGATAGGTGGAAGCACCACTTTCTCCATCATCTGACCGATGACACCATCGCTCAAGATCATGGCTGGATTACGATACTTAAAGGCAAGCTCAAATGCCAAGTCCACGAAGTCCGCCATCTCTTGCACAGAAGCAGGAGCCAACACGATGACATTGTAATCACCATTGCCACCACCACGAGTAGCCTGGAAATAATCACTCTGGGAAGGTTGGATAGTACCCAGTCCAGGACCGCCACGTTGCACATTGACGATAACGCCCGGTATCTCGGAACCAGCCATATAAGAGATACCCTCCTGCATCAAAGCTACACCAGGACTGGACGAAGTAGTAAGCACACGCTTACCAGCGCCAGCACCACCATAAACCATGTTGATGGCAGCGACCTCGCTCTCGGCTTGCAGAACCACCATACCCGATGTCTCCCAAGGCTTGAGCAAAGCCAAAGTCTCGATAATCTCACTTTGTGGTGTGATAGGATAGCCAAAGAAACCATCCGCACCGCATCTTACACAGGCATGGGCTATCGCCTCATTGCCTTTCATTAATGTTACTTCTTGTTGTTCAGCCATTGTTTAGTCCTCCTTTTTACGGTATACAGTGATACATCCATCTGGGCATACGATGGCACATGAAGTGCAACCGACACACGCATCGGGAACGGCCGCCTCTACATAACGATAACCATGCACATTGACTTTCTTGGTAGCCAATGCAATGACATTCTGAGGACAGGCTTCCACACAGAGTGCGCAACCTTTGCAACGCTCTGTATCGACCACAATAGCCCCTTTAATCTTGCTCATGTTTTATTTCTCTTTATTTTTCAGAAAACCACCACGAACCCATTCCTACATCATGGGTTGTAATAGTCCTTGCAATAAAAGTTGAGAATATCATCCAGCATTTCCTTGGCTGCCACGGCAGGACTCTCCGGATCGAGAGCGATAGCCTCCATATAGCAGTCGATGGCTTTCTTGAAATCACCTCGCTTACGCCATGCGTTTCCTTCCTGATAATACTCTTCAGCTGTCATTTTACTCTGTACGATAACTTATTTTGTTTGGCGAAATTACGAAAATAATGAGACTTTGAAGAATAAAAGCAAGAGATTTAAACTATATTAATGTTGTTTCGCCCAAAAATGCGCACACGCTCTTTGAGTGTGCAAAAATTCTCATTTAATGTTGCATCTTTCTTCTGTAGATAAACCACAATACAATTCCCCTCATAGAGAGATAAACAAGGAACGCCAACCACAAGGCATGATTGCCCATGAGTGTATGCAATCCGAAGAAAAGGACATAGAATATTCCTGCTGATATAACCGTCGACAGGAACATACTGCCCGACTGGGTTATACCTACAAAGATGCCATCAAACACGAATGCCGCCATTCCTGTCACAGGTATCAGCACTGCCCACCAGAAATACTCACTTGATGCCGCTACCACCCTGTCGTCACTCGTAAGCAATCCCAAGAAATGGCTGCCTCCTATTATATATAATAAGGTGAAAGCTATCGCCACGACACTTCCAAAGACAAATACCCGACGCACGACTTCAGTGAACGCCACACGGTTTCCTGCGCCATAATACTTTCCGCTCAATGCCTCGGCAGCGTATGCAAAGCCATCCATGAAGTAAGAGTATATCGTGAAAAGTGTCATCAACAATGTATTGACAGCCAGCACGATGGTGCCTTCCCGTGAACCTGCGGCTGTAAAGAAAAGATTGACCGAAACCAAACATACCGTACGGAGAAAGATGTCACGGTTTACCACAAAGAACTTCTTGAGAGACTCCACGGCAAAAAGCCCATGAACGAAGTCATACTTAGTAAGTCGGTGGTAGTAAATATGTCCCATCAGCAATGCCATCAAGAAGCCCCACCATTGGGCTATGACCGTTCCCAACGCCACTCCCTCTACCGTAAGATGGCAACCAAAGACCAGCACCAGTGATGCGATGATATTGATGACATTCTGGGTAAGCGACACGACCATGGGAATACGTGTGTTCTGCATACCAATGAACCAGCCTGTGAAGCCATAAAGTCCCAGTACGGCGGGAGCTCCCCAGATACAGACATAGCAATATCTCCGTGCCAGTTCCATGACATCATTCTCAGGCTTCATCGCCCATAGTCCGCCCCCAATGACAAGTCTTTGTAAGATAAAGAACAAGATGCCAATGCCTACGCCTATCGCCAAGGAACGCACCAAGAGCCTTACCACCTCGGCAAAGTCTCGTCTGCCCAATGCCTGTGAGGTCATTCCACTCGTTCCCATTCGCAAGAACCCGAACAACCAATAGATGACATTAAAGAGCATGGAGCCTACCGCAATGGCACCAATATATGAGGCATCGCCGATATGACCGACAATGGCGACATCTACCAAACCCAATAGCGGCACCGTGATATTGGATATTATCGACGGTACCGCTAAACTTAATATTCGTCTATTCACGTATTATAATGTTGAATGTTAAATGTTGAATGTTGATTTTGTTGGATATTGATTTTGCTGAATATTGACTTTATTGAATGTTTTAAGGGCATTAGCCTAATTCAACACTCAACATTCAACATTAATTCTTAAACTTCTCTGCTTGCTCCTGTATATAAGCCGCATCATCAAAATAATCAATGCGCATAGCCTTACGGACCTCATCCATGGTCTGGGCTGCAGTCTCACGAGCTTGCTCACTACCTTTCTTCAAGATATTGAAAATCTCTGGAATATCCTGCTCGAACTCATGACGACGAGCACGGATTGGGTCAAGCATCTTGTTGATGACATTGTTGAGCAACTTCTTACACTTCATGTCGCCGATACCACCATGAGTATAAGCAGCTTTCAATTCATCAAGGTTCTTGAACTCTGGCCAGAACTCCGCAAAGTCCTCATCCTTGGAGAACGCATCAAGATAAGTGAACACGGCATTACCCTCCAAGTGACCAGGGTCATTGAGGTTGACGTGCGTAGGGTCGGTATACATACCTTTCACTTTCTTCCATACCGTATCGGCATCATCACTCAAGTAGATGCAGTTGCCTAAACTCTTGCTCATCTTCTCCTTGCCATCTGTTCCAGGAAGACGACGGCAAACGGCATTCTCTGGCAATAGGATGTTAGGCTCTACCAATACAGGAGAATAAATCTGGTTGAAACGGCGAGCCAGCTCACGAGTAACCTCCAACATAGGTTCTTGGTCCTCGCCAGCAGGTACGGTCGTTGCCTTGAAAGCAGTGATGTCGGCAGCCTGACTTACAGGATAACAGAAGAAACCAAGAGGAATGTTTGCCTCGAAGTTACGCATCTTGATTTCTGTCTTTACTGTAGGGTTACGCTGAACACGAGATACAGTAATCAAGTTCATCAAATATACCGTCAACTCTGCCAACTCTGGTATCAAACTCTGGATATAGAGTGTACATTTCTGTGGGTCAAGACCAGCAGAAAGATAGTCAAGGGCTACCTCTATGATATTCTGGCGGATTTTCTCAGGATTGTCTGCATTATCAGTAAGAGCTTGGACATCAGCCATGAATACGAACATCTTGTCATAGTCACCAGCATTCTGCAACTGCACGCGGCGTTGCAAAGAACCAATATAGTGCCCCAAATGGAGCTTACCTGTAGGACGGTCGCCCGTCAATATTATTTTTCCCATTATAAAACTATTTATTCTTTATGATAGAAATGAGCAATGATTTTGCCACATTTCAGATGCAAAGGTACTGCTATTTGGGCAAAATACAAAATAAATCAACATTTATTTTTATTTGTCTCTTATGAGAATTATAATGAAGGAATAGGCTTCTTTAGCTATAAACTATATAAAATCAAACGAATTCTTTGCAAGTTTCAAATCTTTTCATTACTTTTGCAACGTCATTCGTGGATAGTTGGCAATGAGTTGCACGGCGTTAATCTGCGAGTTGGCTCTATTTATAGAAATTTGGTGTTTACTACACTTTGCTTCTGATATACTGAAAATTAGGAACTTTCAAATGTGCTCAGAGGAAGATGATAGTGGATACCTATTATAACGTGTATATATACACGGCACAAGTATGCCCTTTCATATAGGAGGGGTATACTATGTGCTATATAATATATACCCAGTTGGCGTAGGTGTGTCCCCTTGTTTCTTGTCCTTGGCACAAAGGTCTCCTAATACCTCCAGTATACTTGGGCAATAGAAGTAAGGACTCCTACGCCAATATCTTTTGAATAGATTAAGCCTGTTTTAATAATCATCTGCTTTGGGGAGTTCGGCGGAACATTAATAGCTATCAAGCAATGATATACATTAAAAGGCAAAGCGTAAGTTTATTGTTGGCATTGGCATCTTTATCAGTAGTATCGGCACATTTGGTGTCATGTTCTGAAAGTGTTGGAATGTCTGGTATCACTCTCTCCGACAAAAAGATTTCCTTTACTGCAACAGAAGTGAATGGATGGACACCAAATTCTGACAGCAGTAATGATGAAACCACTCGTACCGTTGGTTCTTATCATCCTTTAATCGTAAAGAGTGACTTGGGAAAGCCGTTATATCTTCATCCAGTAGAACAAGTAGGAACCTATTTTTATAATGGCAAGGACGAGCTGGTTACTCGTTCTGGTATTCCTCTGTCAGAGATTAATAATCAGAATAGAATATCCACCAGAGGAAGCAAGGTAACAGAGATTGGTGATGAAATCTTTGTTAGTGCAGTATCCAAGAAAGATAATGTAGAAGCAGGGTATTTTCCTTTTGAAAAAGCAACTAAGAGTGGTAATATTTGGCATATTTCCAGTGACAAGTATTGGACTACCGATGC
>CAKQXI010000020.1 GCA_934281565.1 uncultured Prevotella sp. | reverse complement strand
TTTCCAAGGAAGACTTGGAAAAATATGACGAGGACATCAAGAATATGCGTGACATTTATGCCACAAGGGAGTTTGCTATGAAGCAAGGAATGGAGAAAGGCATGAAACAAGGTATGGAGAAGGGAATGAAGAAAGGCATGGAGAAAGGTGCCACGAGGCAGAAGATAGCTTCCGCTCGAATGATGTTGGCTGATGGCTTGTCATTGGATAAGGTCATTCTTTATTCTGGTCTTACGAAAGAACAAATCTTGAAATTGGATTAAAGTGTTATCATAAATCTCCCTTGTCTAATAAGATAAGGGAGATTTTTATAATAATGAAGTCATATATACTGGTACAAGCAAAGTTTTTTCATCTTTCTGCAAATCTTTGGTGTAGATAAGGTAAGGTTGGTTTATTCTATCCGAGTATTTGCCACAAAAAGCATCCAATGAAGCATGGGCTTTGTAGCCCGATGATTTCACCTCAATAGGACAAAGTTTGTTACCTCTTGACAACAGAAAATCTACTTCATAAAAGTGATTATCGTCCTTTTGGAAAGTATAATAAAAGAGTTTGTTGCCTGATGCCCGAAGCATCTGTGCCACCAAATTTTCATACACATATCCCAAATTGGCGGACAATTTGTCGTTAAGAAGTTTCTGATAAATGATGTTTTCTGTGAAATCCTTATCCCAAAATGCTAAAGTCACAAACAGTCCTGTATCGCCAACATAAAGTTTATATTTGCCGAAATCCGCAGTCAACGTCATACCAACATTTGGGTCATCCGCATGATAAGCGATATTTACCGTTTTGCTATCTTCGAGGCAGAGTATCATTTCATCTATTTTCTCAGTACTTATTTTCCCCACAACAGGTGTATGTTGGTAGCGAATCAGATTGCGACTCAACTGTGATGGTATCGCCATCAAAAGCTTAGACAATTTGCCAGTAGGGTCTATCTTGCGAAAATCATCGGCATAAAGCTGAATAATCTGCCGTTTTACCAAATCCACTTGTTGGAGATTTTTTGTCTCAAGATAAGCATTGATGGCTTGTGGCATTCCTCCTACCAGCATATAGAGGCGTAGGTCACGCATTTTTTGTCGATTGAGACCTTCTCCCAGTGCCTTTCTCTTTTCCAAGCATTGATGCAATAATGGCATGGTTATCTTATCACCCAATGCCCAAAGAAATTCCTCATAATCCATTGGGAACATTTCTATACGATGCTCCTCACTTGGTATGCTGATACCTTTGGTATTCTGTCGAATGCTGATAAGTGATCCTGTTTCCATATAGTCAAACCGTCCATCTTTCACCAAGTATTTGATGGCTTGGCGAGCCTTGGGACATTGCTGTACTTCGTCAAAGATGATAACCGATTCACGTTCATAGAGAACTGTCTTATAGGCATTCTGAAGATACATGAAAATATAGTCCATGTCCATGAGGTCATCAAACAAGGCTTTTACATCCCTTGAAGTCTCATTGAAATCAATCAATATATAGGAGCGATATTCTTGCTGGGCAAATTGCTCAACAAGAGTTGACTTTCCGATACGCCTGGCTCCTTCCAAGAGTAATGCGGTCTTACCCTTGGAGTTATCTTTCCATTCCTTTAATTTGTCGTAAATTTTACGCTTAAATATCCTATTTTCCATAATTGATTGATTTTGTGGCAAATATACAAAAAATCCGTCTGACACCAAAATGTTTTGTGCGAAAATATGGTCTGACACCAAAATTTTTTATGGCGAAATACGGTCTGACACCAAAATCTTGTTTCTTTATCTCTCGCAAATTACGTGGATATTTATGTCTCGCAAATTTCGCAGATTATGCAAATATTTTATTCTGCAGAGATATATTCTCCCGCTGATTAACGCAGATTTTTAAGGATTAGGGCTTCTGCTTTCTTGACATTCCCAGCTTTTAGAATAAAGAGTCTTACTTCTTCATAGTCAGTAAATTGGGGATTTCGTTCCATGAAGATGCGGACGGCACGGTCAATCAACTTGTGGTTGATAAGTTTGGCGTGCACCATCTTGTTGTCTTCCACTTTGCCTTGCCTTATCTGGAGAGTGGTACTTATCATGTCAAGAATTAGCTTTTGTGAAGTGCCAGCTTTCATGCGAGTACTTCCAGTTACAAATTCAGGTCCAGTGATAACTTCCACAGGATAATTGGCATGGGCAGCGATAGGAGAGTTGGGATTATTGACAATGCAGCCTGTTTCGATACCATTTGTTTGGCAATGTTGCAAGATGGAAAGGACGAATGGGGTAGTGCCACTGGCAGAAAAGCCCACGACAATGTCTTTTTTCGAGATGTTCTTATGGCAGAGCTGTTGCCATCCATCTTCCAAGTCGTCTTCTCGGGATTCTTTTGTTTGGGTGAGACAGGTAATTCCACCAGGGAATATGGCTTGTATTTGTTCGCCATCAATACCGTATGTGTTTTGTACCTCTATCGTGTCAAGGGTGGCAAGTCTCCCACCAGTTCCACAACCAGCATAAAATAGCCTGCCACCCTTTTTGACATGACTCTCAATGGCTGAAATCAGAATGTTGAGGGCAGGCAATGCTTTTTCAACAGCCATAGGCACTGTCATGTTCTCTGCATTGATGTTGGCAGTAAGTTGTTCCACGCTCATCTGCTCAAGGTGGTGGTAAATAGAACTTTGTTCAGTTATTCTTTTTTCCATAAGCGATAATGACAATAGGTATATATAGTAAAAAATCTCCCTGCCACGGAGACAGAGAGATTTATATAATGTATAAAAACTCTTATGAATTCATGCTGAGCAAGAATTCCTCGTTGTTACGAGTACGTTGCATACTGTTATGGATAGTATTCATCGCCTCGATAGGGTTCATGTCGGAGATGAACTTGCGAAGTATCCACATACGGTCGAGTGTAGTCTTGTCTTGGAGCAAGTCGTCACGACGAGTAGAAGAAGCAACGAGGTTGACGGCAGGGAAGATACGCTTGTTGCTGAGTGAGCGGTCAAGCTGCAACTCCATGTTTCCAGTACCCTTGAATTCCTCGAAGATGACTTCATCCATCTTGCTACCAGTGTCAATCAATGCGGTAGCGACAATCGTCAGTGAACCGCCACCTTCGATATTGCGGGCAGCACCGAAGAAACGCTTAGGCTTCTGCAAGGCATTGGCATCTACACCACCAGTAAGAACCTTACCAGAAGCAGGGGCAACGGTGTTGTAGGCACGAGCCAAGCGAGTGATGGAATCGAGGAAGATGACCACATCATGACCACATTCTACCATACGCTTTGCTTTCTCCAGTACGATACCAGCAATCTTGACATGGCGTTCTGCAGGCTCATCGAATGTAGAGGCAATAACCTCGGCATTGACAGTACGAGCCATATCGGTAACTTCCTCTGGACGTTCGTCAATCAAGAGCATCATCAAGTAAGCCTCTGGGTGATTGGCTGCAATGGCATTGGCTATGTCTTTCATGAGGATAGTCTTACCAGTCTTGGGTTGAGCGACAATCAAGGCACGTTGTCCCTTACCGATAGGAGAGAAAAGATCGACGACACGAGTACTCAAGTTGGTAGTGTTCTGGTCGCCACAGAGTGTGAACTTCTCGTTAGGGAAAAGTGGCGTGAGATGCTCGAAAGGAACACGGTCACGTACCTCCGCAGGGTTTCTTCCATTGATCTTGTCAATGCTGGTGAGTGGGAAATATTTTTCACCCTCATGAGGTGGACGAACATGGCACTGGACAACATCGCCAGTTTTCAATCCATAACGTCGAATGACATTGACAGAGACATAGACATCGTCAGGAGAAGACAAGTAGTTGTAGTCGCTGCTACGGAGAAAACCGTAGCCATCTGACATTACTTCAAGTACACCGTTGGATGTGATGATATCGGAAAAATCGTATGCTGGTTCTTGTGTACTGACTCCGTGGATGGATGCAGCAGGTGCATTGTTCTCAACAGTGGCAGGAGTCATAGGACGGTCAAAAATATCGAAGGTTGGCATGGCACCTTGGTCTTCGATAGGAAGGTCAACAACGGGGATAAAGTCTGTTCCGTCACCAGGGTCACCAGACCAAACGCCCTTTGGGTTTGCAGGTGCATTGACAGGAGTGTCAATAGTGGAAGGAGTATTTTCAATAATAGGAGCATCAGAAGCTTGGTTTTCGTTATGAGCATTCATCTTAGCTTGCAACTGGGCAATCAGCTCGTCTCCCTCATTTTCATCCCTATTGTTATTGCCATCATTAAGTGTAGCCTCTGGTATGAAGTCTTCATTCTGTTCGTCATTGTTGTCAATGACAGTATCCTCGTGTAAGGCTTGTTGCTCTGCTGCCAGTTGGTCGGCTTGTTGTTGCTTGATGGCAGCAGCTTTAGCAGCGGCGATAGCCTCAAGCTCAGCCTTGCTTTTGCGACCGCGGTGTTTAGGAAAAGCAGCCAGAGGATCGGCGACTGGTTGGTTTTCCTCAGTGGTAGCAGTTTCGTTCTCATCGTTGAAAAGCGATGCTTCTGAGTTGGTATTGTTTGTTGGACCGTTGACTTGGTTCTTCATAACATCATAATTTTCACCCTCTGTTCCTTTGACAGAGTAAACTCTATCTTCCTTTTTGGTAATGCGCACTCGTTTACGCTTGGTCGCTGATTGGGTAGGCAACTCTGCCTGTGCATCAAGAATGGTGTAGACAATCGTCTCTTTATTGTCTCCAGACTTAATCTTGACTCCCATCTCTTTAGCTATTGCTTTTAGTTCAGCGACATTTTTAGATGATAATTCGTCTTTGCTGTACATTATTATATTATGTATATATGAAATTTTTGATTGAATGATGGTGTTTCGAGAAAGGAAACACCGAGTTCGTATTAAAATTCGTGTGCAAAGATAATTAAAAAATTCGTTACTGCCAAATTTTTTGCTTATCTTTGCATCAAAAATATAAATAATGGCTAATCAAATACCGTTTTTAGATGTTCAAAACCTCACCAAACGTTTTGGTGCGCAGGTTCTTTTTGAAGATATTTCCTTTTCTATCGCCGAGGGCCAGAAAGTAGGTCTTGTGGCACGTAATGGAACGGGAAAGTCTACCTTAATGTCTGTTCTCATGGATAAGGAGGGACATGAGAGTGGAGACATCATCTATCGCCGTGACCTTAAAGTGGGCTTCTTGGAGCAGTCGCCTAAGTTTGACCCAGAGGAAAGTGTGCTTGATGCCTGCTTCAACCATGAGGGCGACCCAGAGAAAGTGCTTAAGGCAAAGCAAATCTTGACACAGTTGCATATCACCAACTTAGAGCAACCGATGGGGCAATTGAGTGGTGGACAACAAAAGCGTGTGGCACTTGCCAATGTCTTGATAACCGAACCAGACTTCTTGATGCTGGATGAACCTACCAACCATTTGGACTTAGAGATGATAGAGTGGCTGGAGGGTTATCTAAATCGTGGAAATAAAACTATTTTTATGGTGACCCATGACCGTTTCTTTTTGGATAAAGTATGTAATGTCATCTTGGAGCTGGATAGCCAGAATATCTATACTTATCGAGGCAATTATGCTTATTATCTGGAAAAGAGACAGGAGCGCATGGACAATCTGCGTGCTGAGATACAGCACTCCAAGAACCTATATCGTAGGGAGTTGGAATGGATGCGCCGTCAGCCACAGGCTCGTGGACACAAGGCTAAGTATCGTGAAGATGCTTTCTATGAGTTAGAAAAAGTGGCTAAGCAACGTATTGAGGACCGACAAGTTCGTTTGAAAGCCTCAACCGTTTATATAGGTAGCAAGATATTTGAATGTCAATATGTAAGCAAAGCCTTTGACGACCGTGGTCAGAGGAAAGTGATACTCGATAATTTCTATTATAACTTTGCTCGTTTCGAGAAGATGGGCATCGTGGGAAACAATGGTACGGGCAAGTCTACCTTTATCAAAATGCTACTTGGTGAGGTGAAGCCCGACAGTGGTAAGTTTGATATAGGTGAGACTGTACGATTTGGTTATTTTTCGCAAGATGGTTTGAAATTTCGTGAAGACCAGAAAGTTATTGATGTTATTACCGATATTGCCGATTACATAGACTTAGGTGGGGGACGGCACATGACGGCGTCTCAGTTTTTGCAATTCTTTCTTTTTACGCCAGAGGAGCAGCACAACTACGTATATAAGTTGAGTGGTGGAGAGAAAAGAAAACTCTATCTCTGCACGGTGCTGATGCAGAACCCAAACTTCTTGGTTCTTGATGAGCCTACCAATGACCTTGACATCCAGACCTTGCAAGTGCTGGAAGAATACTTACAAGACTTCCCCGGTTGTGTGATAGTCGTAAGTCATGATCGCTATTTCATGGATAAGGTAGTGGACCACCTCTTAGTGTTTGAGGGAAATGGTGAAGTGAAAGATTTCCCAGGCAATTATACTCAGTATCGTGAGTGGAGTAGATTGCAAACCAAAGAGGTTGCCGAGGCGGAAGCAAAAACAAAGAAGAATGGAGCTGTGGGCGATGAGTCTTCAGCACAGAATGGTGCAGCAAGTACAAGCAAGCGTGATGCCAATCATGAAAACCGTCGCAAGATGAGCTATAAGGAGAAACGTGAGTATGAGCAGCTATCCAAGGATATAAAGGCTCTGGAAAAAGAGCAGAAGCAACTGGAGGATGCTCTTTGCAGTGGTACTCTCTCCGTAGAAGAACTGACAGAGAAAAGCAAGCGCTTGCCAGAAATCAAGGATGAACTGGATGAAAAGGAAATGCGCTGGTTAGAATTAGCCGAAATAGAAAGTTAGTCAATAAATAGCTTAAGTTGATATAATTATTAATTCTTAATTAAAAAACCTCGTGGAAATCAAGAAATCAGAATTTACGATATCAGCTCCAAGAGTGAGCATGTGTCCGAAAGACAATAAGAACGAATATGCCTTTATTGGTCGAAGCAATGTGGGAAAATCGAGCTTGATAAATATGCTTTGTAACCATAAGGGACTGGCAAAAACTTCTGCCACCCCAGGCAAGACATTATTGATCAATCATTTTATCATCAACAATGAGTGGTACCTCGTAGACCTCCCAGGCTATGGTTTTGCCAAACGCTCGAAGACAGTGCAGAAACAATTGGAGCAGATGATAAGCAGCTATATCTTGCAGCGTCCTCAGTTGGCAAATGTGTTCGTATTAATAGATGTGCGCCATGACCAGCAGAAGATAGACCGTGAGTTTGTAGACTGGTTGGGTGAGAGTGGTGTGCCTTTTTGCATTGTTTTTACCAAGGCTGACAAACTTGGACCTGTAAAGGCTCGTATGAATGCCGAGAAATGGATGCATGCGCTCGAAGACCGTTGGGAGGAACTGCCTCCTTACTTTATCACAAGTAGTGAGAAAAAGATGGGGCGTGACGAGGTGCTGGACTATATCGAGCAAATCAATGAGGCCCTGGCGCAAAAATAAATTAGAATGGAAATAGTTAGTAACGATGAAACAGATAAATTGGGGATTTATCGGCTGCGGTGAAGTAACCGAGAAGAAGTCTGGACCAGCCTTTAATGAGGTGGAAGGTTCGCAAGTGGTGGCAGTGATGAGCCGAAGTGAGAACAAGGCTCGTAGCTATGCTGAGCGCCATCGTATCCGTAGATGGTATACTGATGCCCAGGAATTGATAGACGACCCAGACGTCAATGCCGTGTATATAGCTACGCCTCCTTCGTCTCATGCCACCTTTGCCATCATGGCGATGCGAGCAGAAAAGCCTGTATATATCGAGAAGCCATTGGCTGCAAGCTACAACGACTGTATTCGCATCAACCGTGTGAGTGAGCAGACTGGTGTGCCTTGTTTTGTGGCTTACTATCGTCGTTATCTTCCTTATTTCCAGAAAGTAAAGGAGATTATTCGAAATGGTGGCATTGGTAATGTGGTGAATGTACAAGTAAGGTTCTCTGTACCTCCACGTGATTTGGACTATAATTCTGGTAAAGAAATGCCATGGCGTTTGCAGCCGGACATCGCTGGTGGTGGTTATTTTTATGACTTGGCCCCTCACCAGATAGACCTTTTGCAAGATATCTTTGGTGTCATCACTCGTGCACATGGTTATCCTGCCAATCGTGCTCATCTTTATAAGGCGGAGGATACAATCTCGGCTTGCTTCTTCTTTGAAAGCGGTATCCCTGGCAGTGGCAGTTGGTGTTTTGTGGGACATGAGAGTGCCAAGGAAGACCGTATCGAAGTGATAGGCGAGAAAGGCTCGTTGTCGTTCTCGGTGTTCAACTATGATCCGATACAACTGATTACCAGTGAGGGAAGTACGAATATCGTGGTACCAAATCCTCCATACGTACAGTTGCCAATCATCAAGAGTGTAATAGAGGATTTGCAGGGCATAGGCACTTGTGAGTGTACCAGTATCTCGGCTACTCCAACCAACTGGGTACTCGACCGAGTGCTTTGGAAGAATTAAGTGTGTGTAGGACTATTGGGTAGAATTAAGTATAGCGTGAAATTACGTATATTATATATCATAATCTTCTGGCTCTCTTTTACAGTAAAATCGATGGCTGTACCAGAGAGAGGGAAAGTTATGTATTCTATCCAAGAGGAAGAAAGGCAGCAAATGAGGGATACCTCCTTGCTAAAAACATGGTTCAATACCTCTATGTTCAAGGGCAATTCACCAGATAGTGTAGTGAGAGCCAGGCACAAGAAAACTTTATTTCATCAGGTAGGACAACTCTTTACCAAGTTTTTCCGTGAGTTCAATAATACGGATACAACTTACATTGAGCCACAGCACTATAACTATACTTTCATGTTGCAGCAAACCACTACGTATGAGAAATATTCACTTTCCAACAAGGCTGGACAAAAGGTTGTGTTTTCGCCAGATATGTCGTTTCGTTTAGGACCATATATAGGTTGGAGATGGGTGTTCCTGGGATATACTTTCGACCTAAGCCACATCAGCATGAGTTCGGAGCATACGAGCAAGAAAGAGTTTGACTTGAGCTTGTATAGTAGTATGTTGGGAGTGGATTTGTTCTGGCGACAAACAGGTAATGACTATAAGATAGAGAGCTTTAGCATGGGAAATAATGCCAATACATCTGCCATTCGAGATACCCCTTTCTCTGGTATCAAGTCGAGTATCCGAGGCTTTAATCTTTATTATGTCTTCAATCATAGAAAGTTCTCTTATCCAGCAGCTTATGCACAAAGTACTGTGCAACGAAAAAGCGCAGGAACAGCGTTGGTGGGCATAGGCTATACTCGTCATAAGCTGGATATAGACTTGCAGGCATTGGAACAAGTAGTGAGTGAAAAATTAAGTCCTACATTGGGAAGCGTGGCACATATAGATACTACGCTTATGTATAGCAAGGTGAAATATACGGATGTCTCAATGAGTGGAGGTTATGCGTACAACTGGGTGTTCGCCAAGAATTTCTTGTTCAATATCTCGTTGTCCTTGGGACTGGCTTACAACTCATCGTCATCGGATATAGAACATAAGACACATACCATCAAGGACTTTAGTTTCAAGAACTTTAACTTAGATGCGATAGGTCGCTTCGGTTTGGTATGGAACAATACCCGATGGTATGCAGGCATGAGTTCTGTTATCCATTCCTATAATTACAAGAAAGAGCAGTTTTCCACCAATAATTCCTTTGGCTCGTTCAATATCTATGTAGGATATAACTTTGGCAAGAAATAATCAATTCTAAAAATATATTATTATGAAAATAAAAGTGTTGGCATTGGCAATGATCTTAGTTTGCCAGGCGTTCTTGCAACCTTGTGTAGCGAAAGATAGTCTAAGTGATGTCATTTATCAGCGCGAGGATAGTATAAAGGTCGTAGCTTTGTTGAGAGAGGCTTTGGCACAAAAGCAAAAGCCAGCAAGTTGGATGCTTTGGTTTGGTAAGAAGTTCGCAGGTGTGCCATACGTTGGTGGAACCCTTGATGCAAGCCAAAGAGAACAACTTGTGGTGAATACTCGTGAATTGGATTGTACAACGTATGTGGAAATGGTGACGGCACTGACGATGTGTGCAAGGAACCATGAGACCAGTTTTTCATCATTTTGCAATCATCTTAGACATATACGCTATATAGGTGGTGAAGTGTCATATGTGAAACGCCAGCATTATTTTACAGTATGGATGGAGGCTAACGAGCGTGAAGGTATCGTCAGAAATGTGGTGGCAAATCCACCGTTCACAGCAGTCTTAAGTATAAATGTCAATTGGATGACAACGCATCGGTCTGGCTATAAGATGTTAGCAGCTCATCCAGAATGGGTTTCAGGGATTCGAGCCTTGGAACAAAGTGTAAATGGCAAGCAATGTCGTTATATTCCTAAGGGAACCATTGCCAATTCAGCTTTGTTTCGAAAGACCATCAAAGATGGTGACATCATCGCTATCGTAACGAACAAGAAAGGATTAGATACCACCCATATAGGTATAGCTTCTTGGCATAAGGATGGACTTCATTTGCTCAATGCCAGCAGTATTCATAAGAAAGTGATAGACGAGCCTATGCTTCTTCGTACCTATATGTCAAAACATCCCACGCAGATAGGTATTAGGATCTGTAGAGTATTGGCTAATTAAGAATGAGTGATAAAAAAGGCAGCTTGCAGTATAAAGCAAGCTGCCTTTTTAGTATATTTATTAATTCTTCCGCAGATTTCGGATTTATGCAGATGTTTCTTTTTTTATTCATTCATTAGATATGCCTTGAATGAAGGAAAATCTTTTGTCATGGAGATACTTTGTTTGGTACCTTTCATGAACTCTGCCAAGCGAGTAGGGATTTCGATGTTGATACCCAAGATGTCATCTACTTTCTCCTTGAACTTTGCCGGATGAGCAGTCTCTAAGAAAACACCGACTTCACCGGGTTTCAGTCCTTCTTTCAGAGCACGATAACCGCAGGCTCCATGAGGGTCAAGTACATAACCAGTTTGCTGATAACAAATTTTCATGGTCTCACGTATCTTGTCATCAGTGTATGTCGCGCCACTGATATAGGTTGCGATAGCATCATGGTTACCTTTATAGAGGTCATAGATGCGAGCGAAGTTAGAGGGATCTCCTACATCCATGGCATTGGCAATGGTTTGCTTGCTTGGCTGTGGGTTGTATTTTCCTGTTTGTAGGTAGTTGTAGAAAATATCATTGGCATTGTTGGCAGCGATGAAACGGTGGATTGGAAGTCCCATTTCATGACCAAAGAGACCAGCGGTGATATTGCCAAAATTGCCACTGGGCACACAGATAACCAATTTGTCTGCCAGGCCTTTCTCTTTTATGCGAGCATAAGCATTGAAATAATAGAAAGCCTGTGGCAAGAAACGAGCTACATTGATGCTATTTGCGGAAGTGAGCTTCATGTGCTTGTTCAGTTCTTCGTCCATGAAAGCAGACTTTACCAAAGCCTGACAATCATCGAAAACGCCGTCAACTTCTAAGGCTGTGATATTCTTGCCGAGGGTGGTGAACTGACTTTCTTGTATCTTGCTTACCTTTCCCTTAGGATAGAGTACATATACATGGATGCCATCTACACCCAGAAAACCATTAGCTACAGCACTACCTGTGTCACCAGAGGTAGCAACGAGTACATTAACTTGCTCCTTGCCTTCTTGGCGTACAAAATATTGCAACAAGCGAGCCATGAAACGAGCACCTACATCCTTGAAAGCGAGTGTAGGACCATGGAACAGTTCCAAAGAATAGATGTTTGGTTCAACTTCAACGACAGGGCAATCGAATGCCAAGGTGTCGTAAACGATTTTCTTTAATGACTCTGCATCCACATCCTCGCCAAAGAAAGCATCAGCTACTTTGTAGGCGATTTCTTGGAAAGATAACTTCTCTATATGGTCAAAGAAATCTTGTGGCAACTTTTTAATGATTTCAGGCATATAGAGTCCACGGTCTTCTGCCAATCCTTTAACTACAGCCTTATGAAGGTCTGCGATAGGAGCTTTTTTATTTGTTGAATAGTATCTCATCTTTTTAATTAATTTAAAATTTATAGTTTATAGGGAATTCTTGCTTTAAGCAACTTTGCTATAAACTATAAACTGTTAACTATTAACTTTAGTTTACTGACATGAATGTCCGCATGAAGTCCTGGAGTTGGATTAAGCCATAGCTTCCACGCACACAACTTACTTCATCGTAGTGTTCTACATCATCAGCATCAATGCCTGGATAATAAATGATAAAAGGAACAGGCTCCTTGACATGAGTACGAATTTCCACAGGAGTAGGATGGTCAGGCAATATAGCCATGCAAACAGGCTCATCCCACTTGGATACCTCATCGTATATCGGCTTAATCAGTCGTTGGTCAAGGTTCTCTATTGTCTTTAATTTCAACTCAAGATTACCATCATGTCCTGCTTCGTCACTGGCTTCTACATGGACATACACAAAATCATCTCCTTCTCGAAGGGCCTTGATGGCAGCTTGTGCCTTGCCCTCATAATTTGTATTGGCAAGACCTGTTGCACCCTCGACGATAATATTTCGTAACCCAGCATAATGACCGATACCCCTAATAAGGTCTACGGCGGAAATGACAGAACCACGTTTGATTTGGGGATACATCTGCATCAGTGTCAGCATATGAGGACGATAACCGCCGCCCCAAGGCCAAATCAAGTTAGCCATCCTTTCGCCACGTTCTTTGCGAGCCACATTGAATGGGTGAGCTTCCAAAAGAGCTTGGCTTTCAAGTATCAACTCATTCAAGAGGTCGGCGGTGTCGCGGGCTGTGATGTGTCCATCTTCTATGGGGGCATTCCTCATAGGTTTTACCAGCAAAGGTTCCCATTCTTCATTGGGATGGTCATGGGGAGGTGCACATTCTATATACTTGCTTCCATGTCGAATGATGAGAAGATGGCGATATTGGATGCCTGTGATGAACTTTGCATCAGGGAATTTCTTACCCAGTTTCTCATTCAGGTATTTGATGAGTATATCAGCATCCTCAGTCTCAAGATTTCCACCATTGTGGGTGATGATACGTCCATCGTTCACATTGATGATATTGCATCTTAGTGCCAAGTCATCAGGTTCCATCTCGTAGCCAATGCTGGCAGCTTCGAGAGGTCCACGACCCTCATATACTTTATTTTGGTCATATCCCATGATAGAACTGTTTGCCACCTCAGAGCCAGGGTGAAAACCGTTTGGGATAGTGATTAAACGACCAGTCTTGCCTTGCTTGGCAAGCAGATCCATATATGGTGTATTGGCGTATTGCAGCAAGGTTTTGCCACCCAGTCTCTCTACCGGGTGGTCAGCCATGCCATCGCCAAGAATTATTATATGTTTCATCTTTTCTTAGAGTGTTATACATTCGCAATACTCATGATGTTGGCAAATACACCTGCTGCAGTTACGCTGGCACCAGCACCGTATCCTTGGATGAGCATAGGATATTCCTTGTAGCGTTCAGTGGTGAGAAGAACGATATTGTTGCTGCCTTCAAGATTGTAGAATGGATGTTCAGGTCCTACAGCCTGTAATCCTACGCTGGTCTTGCCTCCATCAAGTGTGGCAACAAAGCGCCAACGCTTGTGCTCTAAGTCAAGTGTTTTACGCTTAGCCTCAAAGTCGGCATCCAGTTTAGGTAAGTTCTTCCAGAAGTTCTCTATGCTTCCCTTAAAGTATTTATTGGGTACAAAAAGGTTTTTCTCAACATCTTCCTGTTCTACACGATAGCCAGCTTCACGACTGAGGATAACCAACTTACGAACTACATCCATGCCACTCAAGTCGATACGTGGATCTGGTTCGCTGTACCCTTTCTCTTTGGCAAGACGAACAGTTTCTGAGAATGGAACAACAGCAGAAATGGCATTGAAGATAAAGTTGAGCGTACCACTCAGGACGGCTTCAATCTTCAATATCTTATCTCCAGAGTTTCTTAAGTCATTGATGGTTCCGATAATAGGAAGACCAGCACCAACATTAGTCTCAAACCTGAATACGACACCACGCTGGATAGCCGTCTTCTTGAGCTTCTCATAGTTTTCATATTCACTTGATGCCGCAATCTTGTTGGCTGCAATGACACTCACGTTATGTTCCAACAAACTTTGGTAAAGGGCTGCAACATCCTTGCTTGCGGTACAGTCTACAAATACACTGTTAAAGATATTCATCGCCAAGATGGTATCTCTCAATAACTCAGGTGTGCTCGGGTCTGAGGCTTTCAACTCCTGACGATAGTTTTCAAGGTCGATGCCATCGCGATTGAAGATAGCGTTCTTGGAAGAAGCGATACCTACAACATTGAGCTTTAGCTTATTACGCTCCATCAGCTCAGCATATTGATTCTTGATTTGCTCTATGAGTTTACCGCCCACAGTTCCTACACCACAAATAAAGAGGTTGAGCACCTTATATTCTGAGAGGAAGAAACTATCATGCAATACGTTCAATGACTTGCGTAGATAAGAACTCTTGACAACGAAAGATATATTAGTTTCGGAAGCACCCTGTGCACAAGCAATAACACTGATACCGCTACGTCCCAGAGTTCCGAAAAGTTTACCAGCGATACCTGCAGCATGCTTCATATTCTCGCCAACGATGGCAATAGTGGCAAGTTCACCTTCGGCATGCATTGGGAACATCGCACCGTCGGCAATCTCGTTCTTGAATTCTTCGTTCAATACGTTTACCGCTTCTTCAACATCTTGCTCTCGTACACCGATGGAAGTAGAGTTCTCTGATGATGCTTGGGATACCATAAATACACTGATTCCCTCATTGGCAAGAGCGGTAAAAATACGGCGATTGACACCTATGACACCCACCATGGAAAGTCCTGTGACAGTGATGAGTGCGGTACCATTGATGGAAGATATCCCCTTGATAGGCTTCTGGTCGCCATCAATCTTGTTTTTGATGATGGTGCCTGGAGCATCAGGATTGAAAGTGTTCTTAACTTTGATTGGAATATTCTTGACACAAACTGGATAAATGGTAGGAGGATAGATGACTTTGGCACCAAAGTTGCAAAGCTCCATAGCCTCAATATAACTCAGTTCGTTTATGGTATAGGCTGATTTGATGACACGAGGATCGGCAGTCATGAAGCCATCTACGTCTGTCCAGATTTCAAGAACCTCGGCATCAAGGGCGGCTGCAATGATAGCAGCGGTATAGTCGCTTCCACCTCGACCAAGGTTAGTGGTACGTTCTGTATTCTTGTCACGACTGATGAAACCGGGAACGAGTGAGATACGTGGCAGTTCATCAAAAGTATCTTTTACCAGTTTGTTAGTTAACTCGCTGTCCAAGGTATGCTTTCCCTTGCCATTGATGCGCTCCGTCTTAATGAAGTCACGTGAGTCAAACCATTTTGCACCACGTATCAGTGTGGCAACAATCTTCGAGCTAAGTCTTTCTCCATAACTCACGATGGCATCCTGTGTCTTCTCACTTAAATCGTGAATGAGATACACACCAAAGTAGATGCTTCTCAATTGTTCAAAGAGGGCATCAACCGATTTAAAAAGATTTTCTCTGTCTGTGGTGTTTGTGATGATCGTGTCAATCATCTTGTGGTGTCGGTCTACCATGGCATCGAATTCCGATTTCCATAGTTCATCACCTTCGAGGGCAAGTTGAGAGGTTTGTAAGAGTTTGTCAGTGATGCCGCCAAGTGCGCTCACAACAACTACAACACTCTGTTTCTTAGCCTCGTTCTCTACGATACGTTTTAAGCTTAAGATGCTTTTTACGGAACCAACCGATGTTCCGCCGAATTTTAATACTTTCATGTTCTTGAATATTTTGGTAATGTAATGCCACCCCCGAAACGACCGGGGCAGAAGCAAAACTTGTCGGCAAAAATAATAACATTCTATCAAACTGCAAAAGAAATTGTAGAAAAAGTATCATTTTGTAGGTGAAAATACTATGTTTGTGGTATCGCATCATGAATATTCTCACTTATACCTTAATAATATGTAAGAAAATGTTTGTAAGTCTCGAATTATTTATGTACTTTTGTCACTGATTTTAATGCAATAGGAAAATGGTAGTGGAAGTTAATAATAAAAACAAACTTGTAGAGCGCAACTTTAAGCGCAATGAGATGTTAGCTGAGTTTTTTTTCGGATTATCAAAGTTAATGTGCAGTGGTGTGGTAGTGGGAGGCTTGTCGCCTCTTTTTACAGGTAAGGAAATGACGACAGCTAATTATGCTTGCATTGCCTTTGGAAGTGCTGCTGCGGCTGTATTTGCTCTTATTGGGAATAGTATTCTTAAGGTGGAATTAAAAAAATAATAACTATGGATTTGTTAACATTTGTTTTCGTTATAGCGTTAGTGATAGGTCTTGTGATCTTGTTTTGGATAAAATATACCGAGTCTGGTAGAAAATGGGTTGAAGGTGACTATTAAAATTTTATAAGACATAATGAAATATTTATTATTCTCTGATATCCATGGCTGTTTGCCAGCTTTAGAAAAAGTGCTTGATTTCTATGAGGCGCAAAAGTGTGACATGATGTGCATCATGGGTGACATCATCAATTATGGTCCTCGCAATCGACTTCCAGAAGGGCTTGATCCCAAAGGCATTGTGGAACGACTTAATGCGATGGCAGATAAGATAGTGGCTGTACGAGGCAATTGTGATGCGGAAGTAGACCAGATGTTGCTTGATTTCCCTATAATGGAAACTTATGCCTTGCTAGTAGACAATGGCAAGCGATATTTCCTAACTCATGGTCATATATATAATAAGGAAAATATGCCAAAGGGACCGTACGACGCTATCATCTATGGACATACCCATCTTTGGGAACTTTCTCATGCTGATAATGGCAAGATTATTGTCAATACAGGTAGCATTACTTTCCCTAAGGGTGGAAATCCTCCGACTTTTGCTATGTTAGAAGATGGTAAAGTAACGATGTTTCATCTCAATACGTTAGAAGTATTAGGAACCATAGAATGTTAGTCATAAGTCATATATGGCGTTAGCCTAATTCAACATTTAATATTCAACATTGAAAAAAATAAATGATTCAAGAATACCAAATAAGAATTTTGCCTGAGCAGGCAGCCAATGAGGAAGGTATCAAGCGTTATCTTTCGAGAGAGAAAGGTTTGGATGTCAGGACATTGAACCAAGTAAGAGTCTTGAAACGTAGCATTGATGCTCGCCAACGTACAATCTTCGTTAATCTGAAAGTGCGTGCCTATATCAATGAGTATCCTCAGGATGACCAATATGTTCATACCGAATATCCCGATGTGAGCACTAAGCCTCGTGTCATTGTCGTAGGTGAGGGACCTGGTGGTCTCTTTGCCTCACTTCGTTTGATAGAGCTGGGTTATCGTCCTATTGTCCTTGAGAGAGGAAAAGATGTGCGTGAACGCAAGAAAGACCTTAGCAATATCACCAAGACTCAAAAGGTGGATGGCGAGAGCAACTATTGCTTTGGCGAAGGTGGAGCGGGTGCTTATAGTGACGGTAAACTCTATACTCGAAGCAAGAAGCGTGGTAGTGTCGACAAGATATTGAATGTATTCTGTCAGCATGGAGCTAATACGAATATCCTTGCCGATGCACATCCCCATATTGGAACCGACAAATTGCCTCGTGTGATAGAGAATATGCGAAACACAATCTTGAAGTGTGGTGGTGAGGTACATTTCCAAACCAAGATGATGCGGTTTATCTTGGAGGCAGACAAGGTGATAGGAGTTGAGGCTGTCAATCTCGTAACTGGTGCCGAAGAAACTTATCATGGACCTGTCATCCTTGCCACTGGTCATAGTGCTCGTGATGTTTATCGGTATCTTGCATCTTCAAAGATAGAGATAGAGGCAAAAGGCATAGCGGTAGGTGTGCGTTTGGAGCATCCCTCTCAGCTCATAGACCAGATACAGTACCATAACAAGAATGGAAGAGGCAAGTATTTGCCAGCTGCAGAATATAGTTTTGTTACCCAAGTGGATGGACGAGGTGTTTATAGTTTCTGTATGTGTCCCGGAGGATTTGTCATTCCTGCGGCTACAGGTTCTGAGCAGATTGTAGTGAATGGAATGAGTCCAAGCAATCGTGGTACAGCTTGGAGCAATTCGGGTATGGTCGTAGAGACGCATCCAGAAGATGTAGAGCAATACGTGAAGGATGCCTTAACTGGAACAGATGCTCAGAAAGAGCTTGCCCTATTGCAGCCGGCAGGACAAGAGGATTCATCACTCTTTACTCATCCCTCTTCACTTATCATGATGTACTTTCAGCAGATATTGGAAAAACAATGTTGGCTGCAAGGTAATATGAAACAGACTGCTCCAGCTCAGCGAATGGCAGATTTTGTGAATAATCGCTTGAGCTATGATCTGCCTAAGAGTAGTTATGCTCCAGGCTTGATAAGCAGTCCGCTTCATTTCTGGATGCCCGACTTTATAAGCAAGCGATTACAGGAAGGTTTCAAGACTTTTGGCAAGAATGCACATGGTTTCTTAACCAATGAGGCTACGTTGATAGCCACTGAGACACGTACTTCTTCACCAGTACGTATCATCCGTGACCGTGATACACTCCAACACATCCGTCTCCAAGGTCTTTTCCCTTGTGGTGAGGGTGCTGGCTATGCAGGTGGCATTGTTTCAGCAGGTGTAGATGGTGAGAGATGCGCAGAAATGTGCGTGGAATATATGAAGAAATTGTAAATGATGAAATATTGTTTTCAAAGATAATCAATGAGTTTTTTCATCTTTCTCTTTAAATGTTTGGAAGTTTCATTTTTTCGCTGTATATTTGCGGTGGAAAATAATTTAGGAATATAGAATATATAATATGGAATATAAATTGGTTAAATATAATAGTAGAGAAGAAATGATAGCTGCTTATCGCAAGATGAAGCAGCGTAAGAAAGAATGGATAGCAGAGCAACAACGTGATTTTCAGCGTATCCATGACTCTTTAAATGCAGAAGCATTGGCTTATGGAGAAGCTTGATTTAAGTCGTTTAAATATACTTTCTCCGTATTCTTTTTGGTATATAGGTAAGAATACTTATTCTTTCCTTGTTAAAAGAGGAGGTAAGGCTGTTGCTTATCGTGTAGGTTTTGTTCCAAATGAGTCTGTATGGGAAAATGGTGCTTATGAATTCTTTATAACGAATGATAGCCATGAACCATCACCGAGTGATCTTAAATTGAAAGAAAGCATTATTGCTATTATTCAGGAATTTTTTCGTAAGAATCCTGATGTTTTGTTGTATCAGTGTGATACTTCTGGTAATAAGCAGGCAATGAGAGCTCGTTTATTTACTCGATGGTATAATACTTATGAGTTTAAAGATAGGTATTGTGTCAAAATGATTAAGTTTATGGATGATGATGTGGAAAATTATGTAGCGTTGATTATTGAAAAGTCTAATCCTAATTATGAAAGGCTTTTAGCTGAGTTTAAAACTTATACAAAGGTAATGATGGAGAAACCTCAATATTAAAAGGAATGAGATTATCTCAAAAACAGCAATAATAGTGCATGAAAGCTTAGTAAGAGCTTTCTGTGAACTTGGAAATGCAGAATTCAAGGATTAATAGAAAAAAGGCTGAAAGAGTAAGCAAAAATGTGCTCTTTCAGCCTTTTTCCATTTTGAAAAAAATCGATAATATTATTTCTTCTCATTGATAATATCCTCAGCTCTTTTCAGAGCCTTACTGATATGGTCAGTGATATTTTCCTTGCCCAGCAAGTTATAGAAACCAGCATGTTCCAACTGAGCGTTTACTTTCTCGTTGACACCAGAGAGAACGATTTGGATGCCTTCTTTCTTGCTCATTTCACAAAGGTTAGTGAGGTTATGGATGCCTGTAGAATCAACAAAAGGAACTTTGCGCATACGGATGACACGAACCAATGGACGATCACCGAAAGCAGCCATCACTTCCTCAAACTTGTTTCCTGCTCCAAAGAAGAAAGGACCATTGATTTCGTAAACCTCTACGCCCTTTGGAATCGTGTAGTGCTCCAAGTTGGTAGAGAGGAAGTCAAATTCCTTATTAAGGTCAATTTCTTCATCAGTGATAGCTTTCACGTCAGTTGTCTCAGACATACGTTTCATGAAAAGCAAGCAAGCGATAATCAAGCCTACTTCGATGGCTACGGTAAGGTCGAAGATGATGGTAAGGAAGAAAGTAATCAAGAGCACAGTAACATCGCTCTTGGGATTTTTCATCAATGCCAAGAAGGAACGCCAACCACACATACCATAAGATACAACCACTAATACACCTGCCAAGCAAGCCATTGGGATATATTGTGCCAAGGGCATGAGGAAAAGGAAAATGAGTAGCAACACCACAGCATGGATGATGCCAGCGACAGGAGTTTTACCACCATTGTTAATATTGGTCATTGTACGGGCGATGGCACCTGTAGCAGGGATGCCACCAAAAAGAGGTGAAGCTATGTTGGCAAGACCTTGTGCCACCAACTCAGTATTGGAGTCGTGATGGTCGCTGATGACACCATCGGCAACGGTAGCGGATAACAAGGACTCAATGGCACCAAGAATGGCAATTGTGATAGCTGGAGAAACCAAGTTCTTGATGGTCTCCCAATTCATGACTGGTACCTGAGCAGCAGGCAATTCATTACTGATAGAAAAGCGGTCACCAATGGTTTCGATGCTCGTTATGCCAGCGAAGTTTTTTAGTAGCAGAGCCACTACAGTCATCAAGATGATGGCGATGAGTGAGCCCGGTATCTTCTTGCTGAACTTAGGAGTGATGGCGATAACGATAACACTTATGATACCTATCAAGGCACACCAAGGGTCGATAGTATCAAAGTTTTGCAGATATACACCCCATTTTTCTATGAAATCGGAAGGATTGGAAGCCAGTGTCAAACCAAAGAGGTCCTTGATTTGTGTGGTAAAGATGGTAACGGCGATACCACTGGTAAATCCTACCACGATAGGATAAGGGATGTACTTGATGATAGTTCCTAATCGGAGCAGCCCAAAGAGCACGAGAAAGAGTCCTGCCATCAAGGTTGCGATAGTCAGTCCCTCCATGCCATACTTCTGGATGATGCCATAGATGATGATGATGAAGGCTCCTGTCGGTCCACCAATTTGTACCTTACTTCCGCCAAAGACAGAAATGATAAGACCAGCTACGATAGCGGTGATGATACCTTTCTCTGGAGTCACGCCAGAGGCTATGCCAAATGCGATGGCGAGAGGCAGGGCTACAATTCCAACGATGATACCTGCCATGAGGTCAGACATGAATGTTTTCTTGTTGTATGTTTTCAAGCAAGAAAACAAACTTGACTTAATTGCTAATGCTTTCATTTGAAATTAATATAATGTGTGCTATTTGATTTCTACATCTACCGAGGCAGGATATACGCGACATGGGTCAAAGTATGCGACACTGCTATTTGCCATATCCTTGATGTCGGCTTTCACCTTTCCTTCAAATGCAGTCTTTCCATTAATGATGATTTTTATAGGCTTGCTCATATCTACCAGATTATCATTGAGATATATCTTAATCTTGCCACTTGTAGAAGGATGGTAATGACGAGCAAATTTCAGTTCGATGCCCCAGATTGAATCACGTTCCACGGTCTCGTATTTCACGTCACTCACCTTCATGTCAATGGTGTTGCCTTTGATGTTCATTTCATAGTATGTACGAGCATCGGCATCTGTTGATGCAGGGCGATTGATGACTTGCAGGTTATAGAAGCCATTACGATGTCTGCCGTCCATGGCGTAGTCTTCCCACATTACAGTCTTAGGATAAGGGTTTCTTGTGAAAATCTTGAGCCAAGGAGTGGTTGGCGTATAGTCGATGTGATGCTGTCGATGAGGTATCAGTTCGATACGGTGACGGAAAAGTGTGGGATGTACAGCTTCAATAGAGTCGAATGCTGCCATGATGTACCCCGTCAGTTTATCACGATAGAAACCAGTGTCTTCGGCACCTGTCAGCAGGGAGAACCCAATGTTGGCGCAGTTTTCCACAGGGGCATTCTTCAATGGCTCGCCTCCAGCCATAGGACCTGCTGCAGCCCAATAATCAGCATAGAATGAGGCGAGTCGCTGACTGCCATATCCTCCTTCCGAAATGCCGAATACATAGATACGGTTGGCATCCACATTGCCAGAAACCAAGTTTAGTCGGAGCAATTTTTCCCAAGTATATTGCTTGGCTTTCTGCCACCAGCGATAATACTCCCCTTCGTTTGGAATTTGTGGAATGAAATAGATGCAAGGTGCATCGTCGAAACGCTTGCTTAGTTTCAAGCCATTGCTCCATTCATGATCCTTGGGACCTGAACCGTGGATATATAGGAAGAAAGGAAGTGGGGTAGTGTTAGCGAGCTTTGTCCCATAATAATAAGGTAATACGGCATGAGGTTCCAAGGTCTCAGGCAAGTTCCATGCACCTTTGCTGTTTTCGGAAAGAGAGTCCAATGGAATTAATTTTTCTTCATTCAGCATGGCGTTGGCTTCTTTCCAGGCATTCCATACCAAGTCTTGGTATTTTTTGATGTCCTTGCTCTTGATTTCCATACTGGCATCAAAGTCCTTTGCGCCCTTGTTGTCCATGAAGTCTATGCTGTTAGACTTCAAAGCATTGTTTTCCGCTTCGAGTCGCTGCAAAAAATAAGTTCTCAACTTTGTTTTCATGCCCTTGGGTTGAGCCGAGAGCGGTGTTCCGAGGATTGGAAGACATAATGCCAAGCTAATGGCAAAGGTACGGTATGTTCTCATGCTTTTTTCGTGCAAAGGTACGAAAAAAAACTGAAAGTACAATAAAAAAAGAGAAGATAAGAATACTTTTCCTAAAAAATGTTGTCTAAATAAAATAAAACTGCTAACTTTGCACAGTTTATAAGAATAATCGACATGTAACACCTATCAATTTATTAATAGAACAATGAGAAAAAATCAATTTCCCAAGCGACTGGGGGTATTGCTTGCCACGGGGGCGATGTTGGCTTCTTCCGTGCAGGCTGAGTCTTTGACGGATAAGTATAAAAGATTTCTTACGATACCTAATCATTATGTGTGCTATCGTACCGCTGATGCCATTACCATTGATGGCAGGGCTGACGAAGAGTCTTGGAAGAAAGTTCCTTTCACCGAGGCTTTCGTAGACATCAGTGGCGCAGGCTTTCCTAAGCCACGTTACCTGACTAAGGCGAAGATGCTTTGGGATGACGATTACCTTTATGTATATGGCGAGATGGAGGAACCTGACATTTGGGCGGACATCGTGAAGCGTGATGAGGTGGTGTATTATAATCACGACTTCGAGGTTTTTATCGACCCTACGGGTGATGCGCAGAATTATTTTGAGATAGAGACGAATGCCCTTGGCAATGTCTTCGACTTGAGCATCGAGTATCCTTATCGTGTTCCTACCAAGCGCACTTTCGTGCAGTTCCAATGGAATTGTCCGGGCTTGAAAGTCGCTACTTATCTGGACGGTACGCTGAATAAGTCCGACGACAGAGACAAAGGTTGGTCGGTGGAGCTGGCTATCCCAAGGAAAGCTCTTGCTGCCGAGTTTGACAATATATTGAAACAAGGCAATTGCCTGAGAGTTGGCTTCTCCAGAGTTGAATGGCAACTTGATGTTGATGAGCATGGTAAGTATTCCCGTAAGAAAGGCGAGGATGGCAAGTATCTTCCTGAGGACAACTGGACTTGGGGACCTAATGGGATGATTGCGATGCACATGCCTGAGAGATGGGGATTTGTCTTGCTGTCAGGCAAAAGGGCAGGCGAGGGCACTGATACGTTTGCTTATCCTGCCGATTATGATGCTCGTCGATTGTTGTGGGCGATGTATTATGCCCAAGATGATTATTATCGCAAGTATCATAAATATATGACTGCCATCAAGCAGTTTGGGCTGACTGCGAAAGACAAGGCTTTCTTGCCTTCTGGCAGCAGTCTTCAGCTGGAGGCTATCACCCATAAGTTTGAGATTTCCGTAACGAAGTCTGATGGCACGCAAGTTGTCATTGATGAGACGGGGCGTATTTTTGACAGAGGTGTTGCCAAACATGGTGCGATACCCGTATATGTATGGCAAGGATGGGGGAAGGATACCACGGCTGAAACTTTGGCAAACGACTTCAAGGCTTGGAAGAAGCATGGTGTGAAAGGTGTCTGTTTCAATGCTGGCATGGACCTCGAGAAAATCAAGATAGCCGCTACTGTGGCTAAAAAGCTGGGATTGGAATATCATGCTTGGATCCCAACGATGGTGCAAGGTGGCAAGGATTCTACTTGGTATACGGTGAATAGGCTGGGTGAGTCGGCTTATGATAAGCCAGTCTATGTTCCTTTCTATAAGACGTTGGATCCGAGAAATCCTAACGTAAGGGATTTTTTGGTTAAGAATTTTCAAGAGATAGCCTCTATCCCAGAGGTAGATTTCATCCAACTGGATTATATCCGCTATGCCGATGTCATCTTAGCGAAAGGCTTGTGGGAAAAATATGGACTGGTGATGAACGGTGAATATGCCAAGGCTGATTATTGCTATTGCAAGGATTGTGTCGCTGCGTTCAAGAAGAAGACTGGCATCGATATAACAACGGTTACCGACCCTTCTCAGATAAAGGAATGGGCACAGTTTCGTTGTGATGCGGTAACCGACTTGGTAAATGCCATTGCCGATGCCGTTCATGCCAAGGGAAAGAAAATCAGTGCAGATGTATTCCCCGGTCCTATGAGCCATGCAGCGTGGATGGTTCGCCAAGAATGGAATAAATGGAACTTGGATGCTGTGTTCCCGATGAACTATAATGATTTCTATTTGGAGCCAGCTTCTTGGGTGGGCAAAGTAACAGCCGAGGGTGTTGAGGCTCTGAGAGGAAAGAATACATTGCTTTATAGTGGTCTCTTTATTTGTAGGGATTGGAGAAATAAGTCGAGCATCAAGGACCCGGAAGGTTCAGGCTTGTTACCATCCGAGATAGGTGAAGCTGTTGAAAGTTCCATCAAGGCAGGAGCCAACGGCATCTGTCTTTTTACTCCCGGTAGCATGACTCCTGAACATTGGGCAGAATTAGATAAAATTCTCAAAAAAATAGAGTAAATCTGCACAGCTCTGACAATTACAGTTCTGACAGTTTTTTTCAGAGGAGGTACTTTTGAAGTGTAAGTATGTATCTTTCAAGCGACTTTCATCTCCCAAGGTACCCTTATACCGCGTTTCACGGTATCATGTGGCTTAACTTGTTGATGTATAATAAGTTAATGCTTTTGAGTGCCAAGCGTCAGAACCCCAATAACAGTCTCAAATCTCAGTAATCTCAGTTTTTATCTTGCCATTTCCAAGACCTAATTTAGATAGATATTATATATTATTATATATATTAATATATATAATAATATATAATATAATTTTAATACTTACAATCTGTAACCTAATTTTCATGCAATGGTCACAAAAAAAACTGAGATTACTGAG
>CAKQXI010000019.1 GCA_934281565.1 uncultured Prevotella sp. | reverse complement strand
CCTATAAGGGCGTGAACTGTTCTGTGCTTGTATGTGTGAGGTCACTTGGCGGTAACCTGAAATGAACAAGCTATGAACAGTTACACGCCTTTCTTTATAAATTTAAACATATGAATATCTTTAAATTGTTAATGAAAATTTCAATGTGCATATTTATCACATTGCTGCTTGGAAGTTGTGGAAGCTGGTATTATTGTACCGTTAGCGGATTTGGAAAAACACCAACTGATAAAACATATTATATCGCTCCTGTTGATTCTTCTCTTGCCGATGACTTGGAATACTTAGAATATACCAATATCTTATCTAACAGATTAAAAGAAAGTGGTTATACAGAAACCTCTCCTCAAAATGCAGCCTTATGTATTATTTTGAGTTATTACATTGGAGGAAAAGAGTTCGTTGGCACAACATCTTATTCTTCATCTAGTAGTTTCAGCATATCAAATGGTAAAATTATAACCAATGCAAATGCTAGTGCTGAAGGAAATAGCACAACCAAATTAAAAACTAATTCAACAGAAACTACTGCCCAAGCCTCAGGCAAAGAAAACAAAACTACAACTATAAAACAGAATGATATCACATTTGCAGGAACAAATACTGAAACTACAGCTATTTATCAACAAGATATTGGTTGTATAATCACAGCTATTAATCGCAATAAGAAAAACATCTGGAAAGTAGAAGTAAAAGACCATCTTGATAAAGATCAAAGTTTCCGCAAAATAATGCCTTGGATGATAGCAGCCGCACAAGAATATTTTGGAAAAAACGGAGAAGCTACAGTAAAAATTACCAAAAAAGAAGGCATACAGAACAAAGGACTAATTTGGCCTTATTCTTATTAAAAACGATAATACAAAAAGGTATGCCATAAGTTATGGCATACCTTTTTTAGTTACATATACAATATACAGTTCATTTACCTTAGTGCTTTATATTTTTGGGAAGGATGGTTAGGTACATGAGGGAACATCATTTCCAAACACTTCTCATCGAGCATTTTAGGCAAGATATAACTTCTCAAATATGTTTTATTTCTCCCTACACTATTTGATATAGCTTCTAAAGACATCCATTCTGCACACAATTTACATATGGTTTGCTTTAACTCATCATAAGGCATCTTCCGCTTTACCGAGGTTGCTATATTTGACCCAGAAGTTGCTATATTTAACTCGGAGGTTGCTATATTTAACCCAGAAGTTGCTATATTTGGCTCGGAGGTTGCTATATTTGGAAGATAATATTTAGTTCCTCGCCCATACCCTTCCGTTACCAAGAAACCGTCTTGGCACATACTCTTTAGCAAATCTGCAATTTCTGCCTTATTCTTAGCTTTCTGACAGCTTTTCCAATAAAGACTTTATATTTTTATTGCGAACTTCTATCATAGTATGTTCCTCTATTTACTTGACATTTATCTTCCCAACAATATCTTTTTGATGTCATTGAGTTTATTCAGTGCTTCCACAGGTGTGAGGTTATTGACATCCAAGCCTAAGATTTCATCACGTATCTGGCACAATACTGGGTCGTCGAGTTGGAAGAAACTGAGCTGGACACCATCTTTCGGATCATCAATATGCTGAACATTAGGCTTTCCTGCACCTCCTACCCCAGCATTGTCATCCTCCAATTGCTTCAAGATGACATTCGCACGCTTGACGATACTGCGAGGCATACCAGCTATTTCCGCCACATGAATACCAAAAGAATGTTCACTACCACCTGGCTCCAGCTTACGAAGGAAAATCACCTTGCCATCCACCTCTTTCACACTCACATTGAAGTTCTTAATACGAGGGAAGTTTTTCTCCATCTCGTTCAATTCATGATAGTGAGTGGCAAAGAGCGTACGAGCCTGCGCCTTGCTATGTTCATGCAGATATTCCACGATTGCCCAAGCAATGGAGATGCCATCATAGGTAGACGTACCACGACCCAACTCATCGAAAAGCACCAATGAGCGCGGAGAAACATTGTTCAAGATATTTGCCGCTTCGGTCATTTCCACCATAAAGGTAGATTCACCGAGCGAGATATTATCACTTGCTCCCACACGGGTAAATATCTTATCCACCAAACCAACTCTTGCACTCTCCGCAGGTACGAAACATCCTACTTGAGCAAGCAATACGATAAGTGCTGTCTGGCGAAGCAAAGCCGACTTACCTGCCATATTAGGTCCTGTTATCATCATGATTTGCTGCTTCTCTGTATCAAGCAACACATCATTCGGAACATATCTTTCTCCCAAAGGCAACTGAGTTTCTATCACAGGATGGCGACCTTGCTTGATGTCAAGCACTTGTGAGTCATCGATAACAGGGCGCACATAATGATTTTCTTCAGAAGCCTTGGCAAAAGACAAAAGACAGTCTAAATGAGCAATGAGATTGGCATTGATCTGTATCTGGGGAATATACTCTTGCATGGCAGCTATCAGTTCATTGAACAACTGTGCTTCCAAAATCAAAATCTTCTCATCAGCTCCCAATATTTTTTCCTCATACTCCTTGAGTTCCTGAGTAATATAACGCTCCGCCTGAGCCAAGGTCTGTTTACGAATCCATTCTTCTGGCACCTTGTCCTTGAAAGTATTACGTACTTCCAAGTAATAGCCGAAGACATTGTTATAGCCAACTTTCAAACTGGAAATACCAGTCTTTTCTATCTCTCGCTCTTGTATCTTGAGCAGATAATCCTTACCATGGCGACTGATGGAACGCAAGTCGTCCAACTCGGCATGATAGCCATCAGCAATCACATCGCCCTTGTTAACAAGCTGTGGAGGGTCTGGCTGTATTTCCTTGGCAATCCTATCTTTCAATGTCTCACAAAGGTTAAGTTGCTCTCCCACTCGCTTCAAGGCATCATTCTTGGCATAAAGACAAGCCGTCTTGATAGGTTGGATTGCCTCGAGGGCATTTTTCAACTGAACCACCTCACGAGGCGATACCCTTCCCACGGCAACCTTGGAGATAATACGCTCCAAGTCACCTATACGATGCAGTTGGTCATCTATCAACTGTTTGAATTCTGGTTCCTTGAAGAAATATTCCACGATGTCAAGTCGCTCATTGATAGGTCGAACATCCTTCAAAGGGAATACCAACCATCTTCGAAGCATACGACCTCCCATCGCCGTCACCGTCTTATCGATAACATTCAAGAGCGAAGACCCATCCTCTTGCATCGGAGCCACCAGCTCCAAACTGCGAATGGTAAACCTATCCATACGCACATACTTATCCTCCTCAATACGAGAAAGTGAAGTAATGTGATTGTTATGAGTATGCTGAGTTATCTCCAAATATTGCATGATGGCACCACTGGCAACAATGCCACTTTTCAGATGCTCCACTCCAAAACCTTTTAGCGACTTTGTCTTGAAATGACCAAGGAGTTTCTGACGGGCAGTCTGCTCGGTGAAAACCCAGTCATCAAGCTCAAACGTGCAATATTTAGTACCAAAGTATTTCTCGAAATCCTTCTTCTTAGAACGGTCGTAGAGCACTTCCTTTGGCTGGAAATTTCCCATCAGTTTCTCTACATAATCATAGCTTCCCTCTCCTGTCAAGAACTCACCAGTAGAGATGTCAAGAAAACTCACGCCACAAGCAACCTTACCGAAATGGACAGCCGCCAAGAAGTTGTTCTCCTTGTAGTTCAAGACATTATCGCCCATCGCCACACCAGGAGTAACAAGTTCGGTGATACCACGTTTCACCATCTTGTCCATCTGGCTCAACCCCTTTTTTCCCTTTATCTCCGCACGCTTTTTCTTTGGGTCTTCAAGCTGGTCACATACAGCCACACGCTTACCAGCCCTAATCAACTTAGGCAGGTAAGTATCCAGTGCATGATGAGGGAAACCAGCCATCTCTGCGCCACCTGCCGAACCACCATTGTTACGGCGTGTCAGTGTGATGCCGAGAATGCGTGATGCCTCAACTGCATCTTCACAATAAGTTTCATAGAAGTCGCCACAGCGGAAAAGCAACAATGCCTCGGGATGCTTCGATTTCATCTCGAAGAATTGTCGCATCATGGGCGTAAGACCTTTATCGTTATTTGCCATTACTTTATCCTTACATTTAGGGGTAAGCATTCCATAGGCTTACCGATTTGTTAGAAATGCAAAAATAGGAAAAAAGGAGGAAACAGCAAAGGATTTAATCTATTTTTAATGTTTTTTCTTGAAAAGATGCAGTTTGTTATGATTTACCTCATAAGACTATAGCTTTCTTCTGTAAAGATGAGAATAGTTTAAACGAAAAAACAATAGATTGAACAGTATATTGCAAGCTACATATTGATTATATCTTTTGGCTGCTAATATTATTCTTTATAGAGTATGACCTGTTCTTAATACTCTTGTAAAATTACATATCGGATTTAACATATTTCATGCGAAAGACATCCGAACAGGTGTGCTAAATTTCTATTTTAAGAGATTTTCAAACCAAACAGTGTCAAGCTACGATAAATGTTCGTTGACACTATTTAGTTTGAAACGCTCATTTTTGAACATCAATTTTAAATAAAACCTAACACTATTACTCTTTACGACTTAATTCAAAATTTTTCCTTTCTCCTTCGCAAACTCCTCATCCGTAAGAAAACCTTTTTCTTTTAATTCCGCAAGTTTTGTAAGTGCCTCTATATTTAAAGATATGTTTCCTGAAGAAAGTTTATTATCATGTATAGCTTTGTACGAATTAATCGTATCACAAATATTCATAGCAAAAGGCTTTGCAGCATTTGCAAAATCTTTTTTAGCAGCCTTACTACTATATGAACTGCTATCAAGTATCTTAAGAATATAAGAAGGACTATTCACATCCTTTATATAAAACTTGATAGCTATTTTTTCTGGCATAGTATTTACTGAACTATTTGCAGATGCACCACCTATGATAGCACCTGTACTTCCTGCAATAGCACCTCCTACTAAACTTTTACCAATCGTATTACCAACAGACTTATCTATTGTTGTTACATTATCTTCTACTATTTCGACTTTTAGGATGTTGTCTATCAATAATTGCTCTACTTTTCCACAACTTATATTGCCAATAGTCATACTTTTATTAACCTCATCGAAAATATAAAAACATGTATCTGTAGATTCTTTCAAGAATTCATATTTAGTTACCTGTATATTCTCAACAACCTTTACAAATGGAGGCTCCATGCCAGATTCATCCTTTAATCTATTTGAGGCAGCAATAACTTTATTATTTTTATCATCAAAAATCAGGAACTTAAAGTACGACTGTTCCATACTTGACACATTGAAGTTGGTTACGAGTTCTTTCCTTGTTTCCTCTGCAGACACATTAGCAAATAATATTTTTTCAGCCTTTCTATCTATACAAACATACATTTTGGATTCATCATCTTTGATTTCTTCCGATGGTGTTAGGTCATACTCTTTTAATAATGCATGTATACTTTCTTTTCTGATCTTTTTGTTATGTAAAACAAAGAATAATATTATAATAATAGCTATAATTAATAATAATCCCATGATACTCTATGCCATCTATGCCACACTAGATAAAATTGTAAATACCGATAGTTTATAGTCTCCGTGTAGCTTTAAAGACAAAAACTATTCGATTATAATGTGTTTTATTTATTCAAAACTTACAAAGTAAGACATTAAAACTTATATTCTGTATGTTTTTATTCTCAGCCCATCATGTCTTATCAATGTACCGTTCAACCTTTTTGCGTTTGTAATTTCGCAACTCATCCTTCAACAGTCCCCACAAAAGAAACATAGCAGGGAGCACAATAATGTACCCTATAATTTTAAATGTCCATACACCAACAAAAACGCCCCCAATAACCCAAGCTATAAGAAACATATAAATAAAACATTTAAAGCCAAAACCAACATTTTCATCATTTTTTGAACTTTGAGAATTTGGCATTTCATTTACTTTATCTACAACCTTCTTAACTCCATATACAGTACCCAATGTTCCTCCAAGTATTATACCCGAAAGGAAATTCTTCCCTAATCTGGAAGATGATTTTGGAAACATACTTCTTCTATATCCCATATTCTATTTTTTTAATTGGTAATCTTATATCTTTCACATATTGAGCTTTATATTATCCCCTATAAGGAATTTCAGAACACTTTACTTCAACTTCAATATTGTGCCTATCCAAATACGAGCGCAAAGCGTCTAACGACAAATCCTTATCCGCAGTTGGTCCAAGCCATACTGCTTTCAAACATGATTTTGGCAAATACTCCTTTATATAAGGAACTAAGACTCCATTTTTTACTCTGAATTGCTCACTCCTTGTACCATCATAAAAATATGAATTTCCTATTCCGACAATTCGAACCTCATTCTCATATTTGAAAGCAGAGTTTTTCAGTGTGCCAACAAACATTATTGTTAATATGGCTATCGCCAACGTCTTTTTTTCATTAGACATATTCTCAAACTCATCGCCCAATTCTAAGCCAAAGAATTTGTTACGCACCGATTCAAAATATTCTGTATCATAATAGACACAAGGCATCAATCTAACTCCATATTTTTTCAACAATTCAGAAACATCGAGCTCCAACATAATACCAGCCCCCTGTGCGCCATACATACTCCACATCGGCAAAGAATCCCTTTCCTTGGAAAAACTAATAGAATGATTATCTCCAGACAATTTCACAAAAGCATCATAAACTTCTATATTGTTCTTAAACGCTTCTTTCAACATGCCCAAAGCTATATAGTTTTCTTGTGAATCATTGAGATGCGACCACTTTGTTGCCCAAAGACAAATCTCACGGCTTGCCTCTGGTTCTGGTACAATAATCCCATTAACCAAAGCATTCATGTCCGTATAATAATACAAGCTACCAAGTTTTTGAAGTCCATCAAACTCATTAAAGACCATTGTTGTCCAATGTCTCAGTTTGCTCTCTATACTTTTATACACATTCTGTTTTTCCGAACTATCCATAAAGCCACTATTTCAAAACAAAATACTCGTCCAAATTTCAACGGGGAACTCACGAAGATATTTGAACATTATCGATTTCTACATTCTTAACAGACACACACTCTGCTTTACTTGCATCAAACAAGACCACATTGATTCCACCTTTATGTAAAGAGCTTTCAAAACGGATACCATCCATTTCATTTAGCTTGCAAATCTCACAAACAAGTTGAGTTGGGACATACTCTATTTCAGAATCATAACGACGCAATGGTTTAGATAAGTCTCTACTTATTGCTTGCAACAACTTTTGTCTGACAATTACATCTGCCAGTGGTTCCGTTGCATTTGCATAAGCGATATATAAGCTCAGTTTCGAGGTAAAGTCTAATATATTAAGATCTTCCTTTGCCCTAAACTTTGCCACCCCCAATCTATCAAGATACAATGCTCTCACTTCATAATAAGTGGTAACTTCATCTTGGCATAAATACAAATAAGGTATACCCAAAGGATTAGCACGCCCAGCAGTTGCCTTTTCCTTTGGTGGGCATCCCATCTCTTTTTTGTTCAAACTTTCCACTCCAGAAGGAATAACACGACTTCTAAAAAATATGCTACCCTCTGGTATTGTTGTATTAGATACTATCAGGTGCATATCTTCAAAAGAAGAAGTATCCGCAAAAAAACGAGATGATTCACGAACCTGCTTCTTTACAGAATTCCACACTTGCATTTTGTCGAGTATAGACGAAGAATAGTCCACCTTAGACTCAACTGTATAATCAAATTTACCCTTGTCAAGAAAATAACTTAAGATTTTTTCTCCTAACCCTTTTGATGAGAACAAAGCCCAATCACGTTGAATCAAATCAGCTATGCGCATACCAGACTCAGAAGGGGCGAATAAAGACAACACCTCTTCAAAAAAATCAGAGAAGTAATCAATATCTATTAGAGCACCTTGTTGACCACAAAAGTCACAAGTTCCCTCCATATGAGATTCATTGCTGACTACCACCTGCATTTCCTCGTCACAAAAACAATTCTTGCAAATCTTCATATCGATCACTACTCTGTTATTAATCTATCTATTAACTCCAAATGATTCTCTATAGACAACTTCTTGATATAGCCTAAACCAGGATAACCTGCCACATCGCTAGATTTATCTATCAATTCGATGACCGCAGATGTCTCTTGATAGCCACCTTCTTTGTAGAATGGTCCTATCTTTACGGCAGCTTCATGGAATTTACCCCGAATATTAGACTGATCAACATTGTTGTCAGAAACAAAATGATGCACAAAAATCTCCTCAGGAGATTTCTGATAAGTCAAATGGATTGCTATCGCATAAGGTAAACTTCCTCCCTCAGAGAACACTTTTGGCAATGCCGTATAATCAGAAAAACCAAAGAATCCATTCTCTTTATAAGATACAAAATCATCGCTAAAAAACTCATCTGGCGCTAAAGCATAATCCGCATTTTTTGTTTGTAGTTCAAAATGGTCATCCAACAAAATCACTTCTTTACCCATAGATTTCAATTTTGTAAAAGCGACAATTGAGGAATTTGCAACCATTACATATCTAACCTTTTTATTTGCAACCAATTCTATGACTCCCTCGTCATGCGCATTAACCCCATCAGGAAATACCACCATAATGTTATCCAATTGGTTTTTCTCTGCATGGCTCACCAACTTATCAACTCTCCCTTTATAAAAATAGGCAGGAATCCAACTGGTTCTATCTCTTTCCAAAATTGGCAACTTCGGAAATATATCATTATCCCTATCTTTCTTAAAATCACCATCCTTTGGATTAAGGATAACAGCAAAGCGCATTGCATTATCTCGCAATACTTCCAAAGCAGAATTCAAGCCATTAACCTGACTTTTAACTGGTTCTATTACAGGTATGATCTTTGCATTATTTGGACTTATCTGAGAGAAATCTTTTAATGCTAGAAGTTCATATTGCTTACCTCTTAAATATGGGAAATACATAACTTTTTCGTTGAATTTATCGGGTTACTTAAATATGTTTGTAGAATCTCAATTTGCCTTTGAGAAAGACCTAATTGAAGATACATTTGCCGCAACTCTATAGGAGCTTTTCTCAGGAGGTTCATATTATTCTTTCTCTTTTCTATCTCTGACAAAAAATACTGATGCAGTTTATCTGGAGGCATATCATACAGCTTTGCTTCACATGCTTCATACATCTCGTAATATGGAACATTAGGAAGTTTTCCGAACTCTTCCTTGACAATGTTTTCATACTCTTTTGTACGCAAACACTTCATCATCATACCTGCATCTATATTTTCGTTTTCGACAGCCTTTCTAACTTCTCTTAGTCCTATTTTTCCATTTTGTTCAACTAAGATTATAATACCTATATTAACTGGTATTTCTATTTCATAGGCTTCCAACAAGTTTTCAGGAATAACGACATAACACTCTTGAAAAACACGAGTATAATCAACCAATTGCACTACCAAGCGACGGGTAGTATCATACTCTGTCTTTATTTCGAACGCCCGACTATACCCATTAAACATAACCAAATCAACAATAGATTTTTGCATTCGAAACTCACTAAATACAATTGTTTCTGGGTGAGCATATTCTCTTATCAACAAATCATTGATTAACTCATTTTTATAAACATACTCACAGCGATAATTAGCACTCATCTGGCGATAAAGATACTTTAGATAAGACAAATAAGTCTTTTCTTTTCTTCGCTTTCCATCATACATGTCATGGATGCTGTCAAGTCGAGAGCAATCACCATATTTCAGAATATCAACAAACATACTACGGCTGAATGCGGAAGAGTAGCTCCGCATTCTATCTTTTATTTTATATGTTTGTATATTCTGCCTCATGCTTATTTTTTATTTATTGGCAAAGATAACATTTTATCTTTATATATCAATATTTTACAAAATATTTTATACTTTTTTCTAACTTAACCTTCCCCGATTATAATTAAGAAATCATGGATACTATAACACTATCTTTATATTCCCTTATACAAATCTACAGGCCCCAAATGCCAGAGTTTGGAACTCTCATCTTCTAATCTTTTATAAACATTAGAAAGATAAACTTGATATACAGCCTCGACAATACTTATTCCTTTATCTTCCGATAGCATCTCTGCCATCCAACTTACCTTGGAAGGTAAAAATAAGTACAAATTCTCTTGGTTCACCGTTAAGTTCATAATACGACCTCCTTTGCTTCAATAAACGACAGATAACGCAAGGCATCTTCTGGATGGCTAACAATTTCTAAACTTCCATGATATAATTTCATTTACATTCCTCCTTTCTTAGATTAATGAATTCGTCTATATCTGCCAGCAACCATTGTCGGCTTTGTGTATGCAATATTTCAAAATGCTCGCTCAGATATTCTAACACCCCATATTCTTTCAGGGTCTGAACAGCTTCAATCCCAGATATTTTCTTTTTCATCTTATACTGCTCAATGCAAAAAGAAAGGAAATATGCTATATCTAATTTACGTTTATCCATCTTTGTATCCAATTTGCTTAATTCATTACTCTCTGATGTCCAACACCTCTGGATGTTCGAGTTTATCTTGCTTCTTGAGCTTCTTCACGACCTCGTTATAGCTATGTCGAACCAGGCCCTTGATCATATCATCCTCCAACATACCATTAAGGTTAACTTGGTTCCAATACTTCTTGTTCCAATGCCAAGCAGGTTCTATCTCTGAATGGCTCTCACGAAGTTCGATGGCATAATCCGCATTGCACTTCAATGTAAGCCACTCTGACCGTTCCAAGTCGAGGCAAGCGAAGATTTTGCCAAGCACCCGAAACACCAAGATCGTTTCATCAAATGGGAAGTCCTCCGTGGCTTGGGGTAATGAGAGACAATATTCTCGGATAGTTTCTATGTTCATGCACATTCGTATTTAATTCATTGACAAAGATATACATTTTTCCCATATTATCCAAACAATCATAGTGGAAAATATAGGAAGTCAAAGCTATTTCTATTCTTTTTCATGCAAAAAGCAATGGTTATCCGAAATAAAGTCGTAAATTTGCAGATAAATAAAATATCGATGATTATGGCATTGAAATTATACCCAATAGGAATCCAGACATTTGAGCGAATTCGCAAGGAAGATAGGCTTTACATTGACAAGACGGAATACATTCACCGTATGGCTCATAGCAATAGCAAATACTTCTTCTTAGGACGACCACGCCGTTTTGGAAAATCATTGCTCGTCACCACTCTCCAAAGCTACTTCGAGGGCAACAAAGACCTATTCAAGGGACTTGCCATTGAGAAACTTGAGAAAGAGTGGATAGAATATCCTGTGCTCTATTTCGACATGAGCGGTGGCAAGCATATGGAGAAAGAGCAACTGAAAAGATATTTGGCATACATCTTGAAAGAGCAAGAAGCTAAATTTGGTTACCAAAGTGACCAAAGCGATGAGAACCTACGCCTCATGGAACTCATCGAAACTGCTTATAAAAAGACGGGCAAAAGGGTAGTCGTACTTATTGATGAATATGATGCCCCAATGCTTGATGTCGCACATGAGAAAGAACAACTGGATGTATTGCGCAACATCATGCGCAACTTTTATAGTCCTCTTAAAGCAAAAGAATCTCTCCTTCGGTTCGTTTTCCTCACTGGAATAACCAAGTTCTCGCAAGTCAGTATCTTCAGCGAACTCAACAATATCACCAATATCTCCATGAACAAGGAGTATGCAGGCATCTGTGGCATCACAAAGGAGGAATTGCTCACACAGATGTCTGAAGATATTGATATGCTGGCAGAGAAACAGCAAATAACAAGAGAGGAAACCATCGAAAAGCTGCAAGAACATTATGATGGCTATCACTTCGCAGGAGTATCGCCCGATGTGTTCAATCCATACAGTTTGCTCAACTGTTTCGCAGAAAAGGAATTCGGTTCCTATTGGTTTAGCTCAGGAACGCCGACTTATCTCATCAATATGCTAAACAAGTTTGATGTGTTGCCTAACGAGGTAGCACCAATAGAAGCTCTCGCCTCTGATTTTGATGCACCTACGGAGAAGATGAAGACCATCATTCCATTGCTTTACCAAAGTGGCTATGTCACCATCAAAGATTACGACAAGGATGCCAACCTTTACACCTTGGATATTCCAAACAAGGAAATCCGTGTGGGATTGTATGACAACCTCTTGCCTTATTATCTCGATGGCATATATGCCCAGAAAGGAGGCGTTACCATTGCCCGTATGTCGGTACTTATCCGCAAGAACGACATGGATGGAGCCTTGCAACTACTAAAGGACTTCCTCGGCACGGTGCCTTATTGCAATGTCACCAATTACGAGGGTCATTACCAGCAGATGCTTTTCATCATCTTCTCGCTCCTTACCAACTTTGTCATAGATGTAGAGGTACATACACCCAAGGGGAGAGTCGACATTGTGGTGCTCACCAAGACCGACCTCTATCTCATTGAGTTGAAACTCAACAAGAGCGCACAGGCTGCAATGCAGCAAATCAACTTGAAGAACTATCGCCAGCGTTTCGCCCTCTGTGGCAAACCTATCACTCAAGTAGGTATCAACTTTGATAGTAGCACTGGCAATATCGAGGACTGGGTGATTGAGCATAACGCATAAATTATTACGCATGAAAAAGAAGAATATCTATATCGGCATTACCTTGCTCGTTTGCTGTGCTTTCATAGCAATCGGCATGACATTACACCTTAACAAGACTGTCGCAGAACAGTCTGACACCACTCCCAAAGCAAGGATTTCCACTCCTGCTCCAAAACCCCAAGCCAAGAAGACTCCCAAGAAGAAAGTTGTGGTAAAGAAAAAAGACTACACCATCAGTGGAACCTTGCGAGATACAGAGGGGAACGCCATGGCTGGTGTGGTGGTAAGTGATGGATACAGCTGCGTGAAAACCGATTCCTTGGGACGATACAAGATGAAGCGGGATAACTTGGCAAGGTTCGTATATTACACAGTGCCAGCCGACTGTGAGGTGCCTACCCACTCAGAGACCGACCATACTGCTTTTTTCTATCAGCCTATCTCCAGCAAGAAGAAAGTCTATAACTTTACACTGACTCGATTGCCCAATGGGAAAGAAACGAACTATAAGATGATTGTCATCGGCGACCCACAAGTAACCAATGCTTATAGTCCTTACTACACCTCTCCCAATGACAATCCTGTGAAGAAAAGCGATGTGGAGCGATTTACCACCCAAACGATGGCGGATATTCGCCATACAATCCAATCTCTGCCAAAGGACACGCCAGTCTATGGTCTAAGCATGGGCGACGATGTACAATATTATGGTGGATATAACGCCCAACTGGAGCGACAGATACGAGAGGCTTTAGGTTCTTCCGAGATGCGCCTTTTCTCCGTAATCGGTAACCACGACCAAGATGGCAAAGCCCTTTATCGCCATAAGTGGGAAGAAAACTTCGGACCAACCGACTACTCTTTCGACCGTGGCGATGAGCACTATGTTTGTATCAACAATGTGTTCTTCACCAAGGGCAAGTCTTATTATTCACCCGGTGAATTGAGGGAAGTACAAATGCGCTGGCTCAAGCAAGACCTCGCCTTGACACCGAAAGACAAGAAAGTGATACTCTGCTATCATATTCCTTTCACGTTTGGCAACGTACCTTTCAAGAAAGCAAAGCCGCTCGGCATTGAAAGCGAGAAAGGGCATTATTCTTCCTCTCGCCTATCCCAGCTCCTTGCCTTGCTAAAGGAATTCAAAGGTGGATATGAACTCTTTTGTGGGCACACTCACTTTGCCATCAACCACGAGATAGAGTACAACGGGCATCAGGTGATGGAACACTGTCATGCCGCTGCCTGCGGAAACATCTGGCAGTCGAACATCAACATCTGTGGCACCCCCAATGGATATTATGTCTATACATTCAATGGCACTCGTCTTGCCGATTGCTATTATAAGGGAACTTTCTGGGAGGCATCCAAACAGATGACTATCTTCCGTGCCCAAACCGATTTCAATGGAGAGTCATACGCCGAAGACTGGGAGCTTCCTAAGGAAAAGAATGTATTGGTAGCCAATGTGTTCAATGCAGACTCTCGTTGGCAAATCATGGCGATAGAAGATGGCAAGGAATACCCCATGCGTCGCATCAGTAGCAAGGGACAGGATGCCTTTGCCACAAGCTACCACCATAAATACAGCCAATCCGTAGCTTATTGGTTTGTAAGCAAGAAGAATGGTTACCTACTCATGAACCACCTCTATTATTACGTGCCAAAGAACCCAGAGGCTAAGATTATCATCAAAGCCATCGACCCTTATGGGCATACTTACACGGCTCTAAGCACAGAGGCGGTGACCGAGCCTTTCTTTAATTACGCCCACTATTATGAACGAGAATACAAGGCACATAAAAAGCTGAAAGAAGAAATGTTGCGCGACTCCTTGTCCGCCAGGCAGAAAGACTCAACATCTGCCAAACAGAAAAATGCAACGCAAGTACCTAAAAAAATAAATACTCAATAGTATAAACTGTATTTCTCCTATAAGAAATGCAGTTCACCTAACTTGTATTTAACTAAATTAAGGTTATATTTACATAAATCCAACCTGTATTTATGTAAATATAACCTACGCTCATAGCTTTGCACTATATGATACAAAGATTTTACCCCTAATGGAGAATATTTTCCACTAGGGGCAATTTGATTTATATGAATAAGGAAAATACTTACTTATTCAGTTTCCAAGTAACACCATCCTTGGTGTCCTTTACCTCGAAGCCAGCACCAGCCAAGGCATCACGAATTTGGTCGCTGGTAGCCCAGTCCTTGGCTGCCTTAGCCTTGGCACGAAGGTCGAGAACCATATCTACTACCTTGCCGTAAGCCTCCTCACGAGCATCGTTGTTGGCACCTTTCTCACTCTTCAAACCAAGCAAGTCGAATGTGAAAAGGTTCATGGTATCTGTCAGCTCTTTCAAGTCGTCGGCAGAGATATTTGCCTTATGGTCAAGGGCTGTATTGATGATGTGGCAAGCCTCAAAGAGGTAGCTGATGACAAGCTGTGTCTGGAAGTCGTCATTCATGGCATCATAGCAACGTTGACGAAGTTCACTTACAAACTTATGAACTTGCTCATCGCTCTGCTTAGCCACTGGCACACGCTCTAAGTCGTTGATACCATTCATCAAGCGTTCCAAACCCTTTTGGCTTGCTTTGAGTGCATCATTAGAGAAGTCTACGGTGCTGCGATAGTGAGCCGAGAGGATGAAGAAGCGGATGGTCATTGGCGAATAAGCCTGCTCCAAGCTCTTATGGTCACCTGTGAAGAACTGCTCCAAGGTGATGAAGTTACCAAGGCTCTTGCCCATCTTCTGACCATTGATGGTAATCATGTTGTTGTGCATCCAGTAGTGAACCATCTGGTCGCCCTGTGAAGCAACTGCTTGTGCTATCTCGCATTCATGGTGAGGGAAGACCAAGTCCATGCCACCTCCGTGAATATCAAAGTGATTGCCCAAGTACTTGCGACCCATCGCCGTACACTCACAGTGCCAGCCTGGGAAACCATCGCTCCAAGGACTTGGCCAGCGCATGATGTGCTCAGGTGAAGCCTTCTTCCAGAGAGCGAAGTCTGCTTGGTTCTTCTTCTCACCGATACCAGCAAGTTCACGGCTCTCGTTGATGATGTTCTCTAAATTACGGCCAGAGAGGATGCCATACTTATGGTCTTTGTTGTATTTCTCAATGTCAAAATAGATGGAACCATTGCTCTCATAGGCATAGCCATTGTCAAGGATTTCCTGCACCAACTTCTCCTGCTCGATGATATGTCCCGTAGCATGAGGCTCAATGCTTGGAGGAAGCACATTCAACGCCTCCATCGCCTGATGGTAGCGATTGGTATAATACTGAGCAATCTCCATAGGTTCCAGTTGCTCCAAGCGAGCTTTCTTCTCTATCTTGTCGTCACCCTCGTCAGCATCATGCTCCAAGTGACCAACATCAGTGATGTTGCGCACATAGCGCACCTTATATCCTAAGTGCTTGAGATAGCGGAAAAGTATATCGAAAGTGATGGCTGGACGCGCATGACCCAGATGTGGGTCGCCATACACGGTAGGGCCACAGACATACATGCCCACATTGGGTGCATGGAGTGGAGTAAATCTCTCTTTTGTACGTGTAAGAGTATTATAAATCAACAATTTCTGTTCCATAGCAATGAACCTTTCTTTACTATTTGTTATTATTTTGGATGCAAAGATAGTGTATTTTTTTGACTTATCCACCAAATCCATCATAAAACTTCACTTTCAGCCATCCAATGTGATATTCCGATGGCTGGATAGGCTCATCGCAGCCTTGCAATGGAGGGCATTTATCTTGATTAGGCGTATTACGGTCGGGCAGATTGCGATAAACACCTGTACGGAAACTGATGCGCTCCATTGCTTTCACGGCATGGAGGAAAGGTACTTTCTGACTGCCATTCATCGTGAAAGAACCTGTTCCTGAGGCATCTGCCAATAAGCGAATGGTTTGCCATTCACCTTTCCTATAAGTACCCACTACGATTTCACCAGCCTTTATCTTGCCATCCTTGAAAGCCAAGGAGATAGCACGCTCCCCATAACGGTCGGTCACATCCACCTCAAATGGGTCGTCATTCTCTTGCTCCACCTTGATGTTAAAGGAAATATCCCTTTTGGTACTTTCCTCAAAGACTCGGATGGCACGGGCATAGTCATAACGGTCGGAATCAGAAAGGCAGAGCGTGTGGGCACTTGACATGCCAGCATGAGTCCACTGGGTGCGATAGATATTCCAGTTGGGCACTCTCCCATCCTGTTCCATATCCTTAAAGTCATCATCCACATCACCTTTCCACTCCGAGCGGATAGGCAAAGGAACACGGCTCACCCAGATGTCTTCCTTATTGACACTGTAAGTCAGCCACATATCCTTACCCTCAGGCTGTTGCTCACCCTCCGTGATGCCTCGTACATAGCAAGGACCAAAGTCCTTGTTCTCTCCGAAAAATCTCCGTGGCGGAACCTCGCCATGCACCACACACATCGAGTCGAAGACAATGCCATCCTCGCTTGTTGTCACGATAAGTGGATAGCGATAAGGCTGTGTCTCTATCGGGTTATAGCACATGGCATATCTCCCATCGGCAGTACGCTGTCCCCAGTTCTTTCCACCAGCCATGATGAGCGAAGGCACTCTGACAGGTTTCGACCAACTCTCGCCATTGTCCTTGGACAAAGCAGCCCACGACTTCTTCCATAAAGCCACCACGTTGCCATCCTTTCGATGATAATAAGAGGTGGCTTGCACCGTATTGATGGAATCTTTCAAGGCATAGAAACCATCCAGTCCCCTATCCTCGTCTATCCACTGAAGTGTCTTCAGCTTGTCATTCAGCAAATCTTGGCAAGCCTTTCTGAACCCCTTGTCCTTGGAGCGAGTATAGAAAGGATAAGCCGTATTGCTCTCGTTCCAAGCCTCATGAGTGGCATGGTGAGAAGAATAGCGAACGAAATAGATTGGTCCCATGCTGCCGTCAGCATATATCTCCCTTACTACACGACCAATGCCGCCCTCCTTAAAAGGGTCGTAGCTATGCCCATAAAATGCCACAACGAGCAACCTACCATTGGGAGCCGTATAAAATCCCATACGCTGGTGCATGATATAACCATAATAAGGCTTGGGGAACGTAACGCCCTTGGGAGCCTTGTACACAGGGAACGCCACGAAAGGCTTGCCCCAGTGGCGACCATCCTTGGAAGTGACGAGATAAGTATGCCCTGGAGGTTGCTGCTCGTCACTCGGGTTGCTGAGATATTCAAGATAGAAAGTACCATTCCAATAAGTGATGTTCGGGGCATGGTTGTAAGTCCACCCAAAGCCATCCGCCATCTCAGGATGGGTTCTGTTGGCTCTCATCACTTGAATGTTCTCTGTGCCGATGGCATACCTGAACCCACCTTCGTGCAAGCGTGGATTGCAAATCTCTCCACCTATATAACTTACAGGTTCGGCATCCGTACCAGTCTGGGAAAATGAAACTGATGCTGATGCCACAGCCAATGCCGTCACCAACATCCTTTGTATATAACTTTTCTTCATGTCTTTGTCTAAATGAGTTATTTGGTTAAGTTACATACAAAGGTACATAAATATACAATCGGTTATGCAAGAACAGTCATCCATTTATGTTCTGTTTAACTTCTATTACATTTTTTAAGCAAAAATCATGCGATTTTGCCACTATTTAGCCTACACCTGCTCCGTACCAAGTCCGTATCAACTCCGTACCATCTCCGTACCAAGTCCGCAATTAGCCAACAAATGTTAAACCATTTACAACTACCACGCATATTTATGCAAGAACATGAAAAATATCCCACTTTATTGCATAAACTTTAGCATAAATAAAAAATAATGTGTACCTTTGCAGCCACAAATTCTATATAACAAAGAAGAAATGGCATATACAAGATTATCAGCTGCAGAAGCAGCAGCAATGATTAACGACCAAGATACCATCGCACTGAGTGGCTTCACACCAAATGGTGTTCCAAAGGCTACATTCCGTGAGCTTTCCAAAAAGGCAACCGCAGAGCATGAGGCAGGACGTCCTTTCCAAGTAGGTATCTTGACGGGAGCTTCTACTTCACAGAGCATTGAGGGAGACATGGCTGCCGCCCATGCCATCAAATTTCGTGCACCATTTTCTACCAACAAGGATTTCCGTACCCATACCAACTTGGGCGAAATAGACTATGAGGATATGCACCTCGGACACATGGCGGAACGCCTACGCCGTGGCTTCTATGGAGAAATAGACTTAGCCATCATCGAGGTTTCCGACTTAGAGGAAGGGGAGACTACCTGTAAGGCTTTCCTAACCTCGGCAGGTGGCATCGTGCCTACCATTGTGCGCCTTGCCAAGAAAGTGCTCATCGAGAAGAACACTTTCCATAGTCCTACTTCCCGCTATCTGCATGATGTATATGAGATTGCAGAATGCCCTTTTCGTGAGCCAATTCCTATCCGTCATGTAGGCGACCGCATAGGCAAGGAATATGTAGAAATCGATGCCCGTAAGATTGTAGGTGTCATAGAATGCAATATACCAGAGGAGGCACGTGCTTTCAAACCACTTGACCCTGTAACTGAGCAGATGGGGCATAATGTCGCCGACTTCTTAATCTCTGACTTAAAGAAGGGTCATATTCCTCCACAGTTCTTGCCATTGCAGAGTGGGGTAGGAGTAACCTCCAACGCAGTATTGGAGGCGTTGGGGCAGAACCCAGACGTGCCTGTATTCAGTGTTTATACAGAGGTGGTACAAGATGCCGTGGTGAAGTATATGCGTGAGGGAAGAATTAAGGATGCCAGTTGCTCCTCGCTCACTGTCACCAACGATACCTTGAAAGAGGTGTATGACGACATAGACTATTTCAAGCAACATCTTACCATCCGCCAGAGTGAGATTTCTAACTCCCCAGAGGTAATCCGCCGACTGGGTGTCATTGCCATGAACACTGCCATCGAGTGTGACATCTATGGCAATGAGAATTCCAGCCATATCTGTGGCAGCAAATTGATGAACGGTATTGGCGGAAGCTGCGACTATGAGCGCAATGGCTATATCTCCATCTTCACCACCCAGAGCACTACCAAGAACGGTTGTATCTCTGCCATCGTACCTATGTGCAGTCATGTGGACAGCACAGAGCATGACGTGGATGTCATCGTCACAGAACAAGGCATTGCCGACCTCCGTGGAAAAGGTCCTTTGCGCCGTGCCAAGGAAATCATAGAGAACTGCGCCCACCCAGACTATCGCCCTATGTTGAGGGAATATCTGAGACTCGCCGAAAAGGGACATGAGCCTCAAAGTATGCGTGCTGCACTCGCCATGCATGATACTTTCCTAAAGAAAGGTGATATGCGCTTGACCAACTTTGGGGAATATCTGAAGTAAACTTAACTCACAATAAGTAACAATAAGACAAAGTCAGTGGCATATTTGCTACTGACTTTGCTTTTTTTGCTGGATGTTTGTTATATTCTGCTTTTTACGGAAAATAAATCAAGAAAGTATTGGCAACTATTGGATATTTTTATATTTTTGCAACCACTAATAACATAACAACAACTACTAATTATCATGAAGTTAAAATCAATAGCTTTATTGTTGGTGGCTTTCGCCATGCCAGCGATGGCCGCTCAAGTTTCGGTAAACACCAAGAATATTTCCATGGTGCTGGATGTCGAGAATGGTCAGCCAGCCAAGTATCTTTATTTTGGTAGTCGTCTCAACGGCAAAGACTTAGCTAATCTCAAGGTTGCCACGGACGGTCGTATGGATGCTTATCCTGCATACGGTCTGAACACACCAGCCGAAGCTGCACTTGCCATGCGCCATGCCGATGGCAATATGTCCACCGCATTGGTGGCTACGGGCAGCAGTGTAAGGCAAGAAGCTAACGCAACCGTCACTACCATCCACCTAAAGGATGCGGTATATAATATTAAGGTAGACTTGAACTATCGTGCTTACAATGATGTTGACCTGATTGAGGCGTGGACAGAAATCAACAACGGCGAGAAAGGAACGGTCACCTTGACCACTTTTGCCTCCGCCATGCTCCCTATCCGTCGTGGCAATGTATGGATGAGCCACCTCTCTGGTACTTGGGCTAACGAGGCCAATGTAAGCAACGAGAAACTGGCACCCGGAGAGTTCATCATCCGTAACACCGACGGTACTCGTCCTTCTCATACAGACCATGCCGAAGTGATGTTCTCACTCAATGGCAAAGGACAAGAAAATACAGGTGATGTAATAGGTGCCGCACTTGTTTATGGCGGAAACTATAAGCTGAAGACCGTCACCGATGACACGGAATACCACTACTTCTTCGCAGGCATCAACGAAGAAAACTCTGAATATCATCTCAAGAAAGGAGAGACTTTCAAGACTCCTGCGCTGGCACTGACTTTCTCCAACGAGGGACTGAGCGGTGCGAGCCGTAACTTCCATAAGTGGGGGCGCAAGTACATCCTCGCTCATGGCAATCAGGTACGTGACATTCTCTTGAACTCTTGGGAAGGCGTTTACTTCGACATCAACCAGCAGGGCATGGACCAGATGATGAAAGACATAGCCAGTATGGGTGGCGAACTCTTTGTGATGGATGATGGATGGTTTGGTACCAAATATGAGCGCAACAGTGACAACTGCGCACTGGGTGACTGGGTGGTTGACAAGAAGAAACTCCCTGACGGTATTGAGGGTTTGCTTCGTGATGCCAAGAAGAATGGTGTGAAGTTCGGTATCTGGATTGAGCCAGAAATGACCAATACGACCAGCGAACTCTATGAGAAGCATCCCGACTGGATTGTGAAAGCACCTAAGCGTGATGCAGTATTGGGTCGTGGAGGCACGCAACTTGTACTCGACTTGTCAAATCCTAAGGTACAAGACTATGTATATAGCGTAGTAGACGAGTTACTTACTAAATATCCTCAAATAACTTACATCAAATGGGATGCCAACATGCCTATCATGAACCATGGTAGCCAGTATCTCTCGATGCAAGACCAGAGTCACCTCAACATTGCCTACCATGCAGGCTTTGCCAAGGTGATGGAACGTATTCGTGCTAAGTACAAAGATGTGGTTATCCAATGTTGCGCCAGTGGTGGTGGACGTGCCAACTGGGGATTTCTCCGTGGTTTCGATGAGTTCTGGGTGAGCGACAACACTGATGCTCTCCAACGTATCTATATGCAATATGGTACAAGCTACTTCTTCCCAGCTATCGCCATGGGTAGCCACATCTCAGCCGTTCCTAACCATACCGTCTTCCGCACTACTTCCTTGAAGTATCGCATTGATGTAGCCATGAGTGGTCGCCTTGGCATGGAAATACAACCTAAGAACATGACCGATGAGGAAAAGGCTCTTTGCAAGAAAGCTATCACTGAGTATAAGGAGATACGCCCTGTAGTACAGATGGGTGACATCTATCGCTTGGTTTCTCCATTCGACAACCAAGGCTTGGCTTCCTTGATGTATGTCAGTGAGAGCAAAGACAAGGCGGTGTTCTATTGGTGGAAATTAGCCAATTTCTATAATGTCCATTTACCAAGAGTAAAGATGGCAGGTCTTGATGCCAACCGTATGTATAAGGTTCGCGAGCTTGATGTCATTGACAACAAACCTCTTGATTGTGAGGGCAAGTCATACTCTGGCAAGTTCTTAATGGAGCATGGTTTGGAGATGCCTTACACCCATGATGTTGACTGGAACAAGAAAAACGACTGGTCCTCAAGGGTACTTTATCTCGAAGCAGAATAAGAACAAGTTTATAGATGTTTAACATATAATTAAAACTAAACCCCAATGCCCGTGAGGGTATTGGGGCTTTTTGGTTTTCTTACGAGGGATAGATATTTTGACAATAAATCAAAATGGCCTCTATTAAAATACTTGCTACCACACAGATTACTGATAGGAAATAAAGAAGAAACAAAAACAAGAACCAGCACATTCGCCTAAGCGTTTCTTTCCATCTCCAGCCATATAAGCCCTTGTACATCCATACGGCATAAAAGATGTTGAGAAGAAAAGGATATTCGCTGTCTACCGCTATGATAGAACAAAAGATAGAAAGGAATATCTTGATGGCATACAGATAAGTGAAGACCATAAAATGCTCGGCATAGATCAGTTTTCTTCCATCAAATTGCCGTTTGCGAAAGGCTGTCTTGCTTGCCAAAGCCAAGAGAGGAACGAATACGAACAGATACATGGAGCCCTTGTCCTTGGCTTTCTTCTTTACCAAGTTCCATATAGGACCTATCCATTTCTTCTCTCTCAACTTCTTCTCCTTGTTCTGGACATCCAAGATAAAGTCTTCGAGTATCTTTTCACCGCTATCTTCATCCGTAGATATTTCTGTCTTTACTATTTGGGTATCATTACGCTCCTCTTGGGAATTTGGCTCTATGAACTGGGAAAAAAGAGCAAAGATGGAAATCGTGATAATGAATGTCTTGAAAGGACCAGAATAGATAATGCGATGCCCTCGAAAGAAGTCACGAACCATATAACCCGGACGGCATAACAACTCCAAGATAGTACGGCAATATGCGCTCGCCAACTGCGGATAAGCCTCCATGAAAGTCATGACAAAGCCACGCTTGGAAACATTGCTCACCAAACGACTTTGCCCACATCGGGGACAATAATTGCCTTGGAACAACGTTCCGCAATGCTTACATACCGTCGTTCCTTGAAATCTTGGTCTTATCGTCTTCCCGTTTTCTTGCCAATAAGAGAACCGCTTGATCCCAAGCAGTATTGTTGCCATCAGTTTTTTCATGTATGCAAAAATACATATAATAATCCGGAGATACAAACTTATTTACTACTTTTGTAATATTTCGCAAATGGGAATTTAAGGGAATTTAAAGAAGTTAGAGGAAGTTAAGGGACATTACCTTTTAAGGACGGTCTTGTGGGATGGGGGCTTGGAGTTAAAGGAGTTAAAGAGTTAAAGGAGTTAAGACAACAGTCTTTAAGGACAGTCCGCTCTCATTTTTTAATTAAGAATTAATAATTAGGCTTGCGCCCTAAATGCTATAAACTATAAACTATTAACTATAAACTATAAAAAAGTAAAAGTGTCCATGGAAGCATGAACACTTTTACTTTTATATTGCCGAGATTACTCCACAAGACTAAACTCATCTTTTCCAACTCCACAAACTGGGCAGACCCAATCATCAGGAATATCCTCAAATGCCGTACCTGGCTCAATGCCATTCTCTGGGTCACCTACCGCTGGGTCATACTCCCAGCCACAAACGTCACATACATACTTTTTCATAATGTTTTTTCTTTGATGTTATTTACTGTAGTTTATAAACTCCCATCCATCAATCAACTTGATAGATGGTGCAAATATATAATTATTTTAGATAACTTCAAAGAAAAAGTCACTTTTTCTTGCAAAAATCTCGAATTACATGAATAATTCTTAGTTTCTCGTCCCATAACTCATAGCTTTCCAGACCACAAAACTACGAGTTGTGTCTTTTAACATAATGAAACCATTCCGTTAACGAAAATTTACACCTTAGCGCACTCTCTTTTTTGGAATATCAGAGAAAAAGCCGTAACTTTGCACCCACAAAAAGAAATTTGCATTAATGAATACAAAGATAAATGAATTTGAAGTGATGGCACCAGTTGGCTCACGAGAGTCTTTGGCAGCTGCTATACAGGCTGGAGCTGACTCCGTGTACTTCGGCATCGGTAAGCTGAATATGCGTTCTCACTCTGCCAATCATTTTACCATTGACGACTTGCGTGAGATTGCCGCTACTTGCAATGAGCATGGCATCAAGACTTATCTCACCGTCAATACGGTTATCTACGATGATGACATACCGACGATGAAAGAGATTATCAATGCCGCTAAGGAAGCAGGTATCTCTGCCGTCATCGCCAGTGACGTGGCTGTAATGGCTTATTGCAATGAAGTAGGGGAGGAAGTGCATCTCTCCACCCAGTTGAATATCTCAAACACCGAGGCATTGAAGTTCTATGCTCGCTTTGCCGATGTATCTGTCTTGGCTCGTGAATTGAACATGGACCAAGTTAAGCATATCCACGAGGAGATAGAGAAGCAGAATATCTGTGGACCTATGGGCAAGCAGATACGTATCGAGATGTTCTGCCATGGTGCGCTCTGCATGGCTGTTTCGGGCAAATGCTATATGAGTCTTGCGAATGCCAACCGCTCGGCTAATCGTGGCGAATGTGTACAGATTTGTCGTCGTAGTTATACCGTAACTGACAACGAGACAGGCAATCAATTAGAGATAGACAACAAATATGTAATGAGTCCCAAGGACTTGAAAACCATCCGCTTCATCGACCGAATGATGGATGCTGGTGTGCGTGTCTTCAAGATTGAGGGGCGTGCCCGTGGACCAGAATATGTCTATACCGTAGTAAAATGCTACAAGGAGGCTATCGCTTCTGTCCTTGACGGCACATTCACGGAGGAAAAGAAAGATGCTTGGGATGAGCGATTGGCAACGGTATTCAACCGTGGTTTCTGGGATGGATATTACCAAGGGCAGACATTGGGCGAATGGAACAAGCATTATGGTTCCGTGGCTACCGAGAAGAAGGTGCTCGTAGGCAAGGTAGTAAAATACTTCTCCAAGCTCGGAGTTGCCGAGGTTGCCATTGAAGCCTCTGAAATAGAGAAAGGACAGAAGTTGCTCATCACTGGCAATACCACGGGTGTGATGTACCTGAATGCCGACGAGATACGCTATGACCTCAAGCCAGTAGAGGTGGCAAAGCAAGGATGGAGAGTCTCTATCCCTGTGCCCGGCAAGGTACGCCCCAACGACAAGCTCTATAAGCTCATCACCGTCAACGAGATAAAGGAAATAAAGTAAACATAGTACAAATGGCAACAATCAATGAATTGCAAGATGAAGTCGTAGAGGAATTCCAGGACTTCACCGACTGGATGGACAAATATCAGATGCTCATAGACTTGGGCAATGACTTGGCTCCACTGGATGAGAAATATAAGAACGAACAAAACTTGATAGATGGCTGCCAAAGCCGAGTGTGGCTGCAATGTGATTATGAGGATGGCAAGCTCATGTTCACGGCAGACAGCGACGCCCTCATCGTGAAAGGCATCATTGCCTTGTTAATTCAGGTATTGAGTGGTCACACACCTACGGAGATAATGGATGCCGACCTTTATTTCATCGACAAGATAGGCTTGAAAGACCATCTGAGTCCAACACGCAGCAATGGTCTCTTGGCTATGATTAAGCAAATCCGTATGTACGCCTTGGCTTACAAGACCAAGGAGGAAAAATAACTTCTCCATACCTCTTATTATCAACCATGCGTAAGTTAAGAACAATAGAGATGAACCGCCTCACGGTGGAGGAATTCAAGGAAGCCGAGAAACTTCCCTTGATAGTAGTCCTCGATGATGTACGGTCATTATATAATGTAGGAAGCGTATTCCGTTCAAGCGATGCTTTCCGAGTGGAAGCGGTATATCTCTGTGGCATCACCGCCACTCCCCCCAATGCCGAGATACACAAGACTGCATTGGGAGGAGAGGATAGCGTAGACTGGAAATACTTCAAGACAACGGAAGAAGCTGTGGAGAAACTAAAAGAGAAAGGCTATTTCGTGTATAGCATCGAACAGGTTGAGGGCTCTACCAAGCTCCAGAACCTTGCAGAGGCTCATTCTTCACTATCCTCTCTTTGCTCTCCACTTCCCAAAGGCTATGCTGTCATCTTTGGCAATGAGGTGAAAGGTGTGAAACAGAACATCGTGGACATGAGCGACGGTTGCTTGGAAATCCCCCAGTTCGGAACCAAGCATTCATTGAATGTCAGTGTCACGGCAGGCATCGTAATCTGGGAATTTGCCAAGCTATTGAAGTTATAGGAACTTTGTCTACTTTCATTTGACATCATGCAATGAAATAGATAATTTTATCCTTAATTCATGCCTTATTCATCTGTTTGTAATATTTTTATTGTAAATTTGCAAGCGAATTTAATATATATTACGAATATGAATAAGATTTTCAAACTTATCTTGGCATTGTGTGCATTCTGTGGCATAGCCCAGGCACAGCCAGAACGCCCCAAGCTCGTTGTGGGCATCGTGATAGACCAGATGCGATGGGATTACCTCTATCGTTATCAAGCACGTTATGGAGAAGGAGGTTTCAAGCGATTGCTGGGCGAGGGATTTAGTTGTGAGAACACTCGCATCCCTTATATCCCATCGGTTACAGCCATCGGACACACCAGTATCTATACAGGCTCCGTAC
>CAKQXI010000018.1 GCA_934281565.1 uncultured Prevotella sp. | reverse complement strand
GATAGGTTTCTTGACACCTACAGAAGTGATTTCAAAATATTCTTATTAACTTTGCACTTGCTTCTGGAATCCGCCCTGATGGGCAAAATAACTAAAGTTTTTGAAAATAATAAAGATGAGAAAGATAAATGTTAAAATATGTGCGGTTGTAGTAACCTATAATCGCAAAGAGTTGTTGATTAATTGCTTAGAGGCAATCAAGCAGCAAAGCTATAAGCCACATACGGTTATCATCGTAGACAATGCTTCGACTGATGGAACGGAAGATATTGTGAGAGCCAATGGATTCTATGATTCTATTGTAGATGGAATTCGTTTTCAATATCTCTTGCTTCCAAATAATCAAGGTGGTGCTGGTGGTTTTTATAATGGAATGAAAACTGCTTATGAATCAGAAGAAAATTTTGATGGTGTATGGGTAATGGATGATGATGGTTTGCCAGATGCTTGTCAGTTGGAAAGATTGCTTGAGTATTTCCCAGAATATGATTACTTGGCACCATTGGTTCTTTCTGTTGACAATCCATCAAAATTAGCTTTTAATTATCATGGTCTTTTTTCACCAGAAACTCTGAAGGCGCAATTTAAAGATATAATAGATAATTATGCCTGTCCATTTAATGGAATACTATATTCCAGAACTTTAATCTCTAAAATAGGTTTCCCGATACCCCAGTTGTTTATCTGGGGAGATGAAAGAAATTATGACCAAAGAGCCAAAGACCAAGGCTTTATCCCTCATACAGTGTTATCAGCGATACACTATCATCCAGAGGATAAAATGAAAGTTGGGAAAAGTATCTTTGGAAAGTCCGTTATTTTAGTTCCTAACAAATGGAAAGGGTATTGCAATTGGAGAAATACAATATTCAATGCCAAAGGGCACTTTGCGTTTAGACAGTATATCAGCTATTATTTGTATAATTCCTATTATCTTCTTTTTATAAAAAAGAGTTGGAGTTGGTTTGTTTGCTTTAATAGAGCATATTTTTCTGGATTTAAAAGAATACCAGATGATGGATATAAAAAGTATATGAAAAATAATACCTAAAAGACAGGACATGAAAATATTGTGGTATACAAATACTCCTTGTAATTATAAACAGAATAGTGCCTATAATGGAGGTGGCTGGCTTTCTGCTTTACAAAATCTTTTGGAGAAAACAGACGATGTAGAACTGGGTATTGCCTTTGCTCTTGACGGAGAACCTGAAAAAGTAAAAACGGATAGTGTTACTTATTTCCCGATGAAGTTTCCACATAAGTCTTTATGGGAAAAAGTTCGATGTGTATTAGGAACAAAGAAAGGGTTCGTCAAGTCTGAACGTAATCGGTACTCAAAGTATGAAGAAATACTAAAGTTTCCCGTAGAAGATTTTAAGCCAGATATAATTATGGTTTTTGGCTCTGAGCAGCCTATGGGACTAATCGTTTCATTGACTGATGTTCCTGTTGTTTTGCATATCCAAGGAATTCTAACTCCATACTTGAATGCCTATTTGCCACCTTTTGTTTCTTGGAAAAGTTATATAAATTCCTCTCATGACATCAAAAAGATTTTATTGAGAAGTATTGAACACAAACGTTGGGTAGCAAATTGTGAACGTGAGCAAGAGATATATAAACGAGTAAAATATTATTTTGGTAGAACAGACTGGGATTATAGGCTGACAAAAATTTTAAAGCCAAATGCAGAATACTTTTATTCCAGTGAGATCTTACGCCCTGTATTCTATGAGCAAGCAGAAAGGAAAATCCCAAAGAAACTGACAATTGTGACAACAATATCAAATCCTTTGTATAAAGGTTATGATTTGGTCTTGAAGACAGCCCAACGTTTGGTTAGAAGTCGTATGGAATTTGAGTGGAAATGCTTCGGTAACATAGATCCAAGGACAATAGAAAGAATATTAAAGATAAAGCACGAGAATGTAAACGTGTCACTTTGTGGGGTTGCCACTCCTGAGGATTTGAAAAGGGCTTTACTTCAGTCTACAGTTTATGTCCATACATCATATATAGATAATAGCCCCAATAGCTTGTGTGAGGCTCAGATCTTAGGATGTACGCCTATTGCAACATATGTAGGTGGAGTACCTTCTTTGATACAGGATGGTGTGACTGGATATTTGGTACCAGCCAATGATCCTTTTCAATTAGCTTATTTGATAGAAGATGTTTTTGCTCATGTAGAAAACAATGTGGCAATGGGTAAAGCAGCCCAAGTAATTGCGAGAAAGAGGCACGATAGAAATGGGATAGTAGAAAAATTGCTAAACGATTTAAATACTATTATTTACAAAAATAAGATGTAGATATGTATTCCAATAAAACCTGTTTATTTCAGAAAATAATCCATTTTCCTAGGCGTTTGCAGAAAGAATTCTATATTCGCTATAACTTCTTGGTAGTAAAGTTTATTATAGGTAAAGGAATAGGAAAACATATAAGGATATTTAATAGAGTTTTTTTTCATATAGCTTCAGGTGCAAAAGTAAGGATAGGTGACAACTTTACATTTAGTTCAGGAGGTGGACATAATCCCTTGTGCAGAAACATTCAGGGATGTATTGTTGCAGAACGTTCCACATCAGTGATAGAAATAGGTCATCATGTAGGTATGTCATCTTCATGTATATGGGCGAAGGAACGAATAACAATAGGGAATTATGTCAATATAGGAGGTGATTGCATTCTGATGGATTCTGATAGTCATAATATAGACTGGAGAATTCGTAATTCTGGTAAGATAGGAAAAACAGGAAATACACTTGACAATGAAACTTGTAAATGCGCTCCCATCACGATAGAGGATCATGTACTGATAGGAGCAAGATGCATTATTTTAAAGGGAGTGACAATAGGTAAACATTCAGTTATTGCTGCAGGAAGTGTTGTTACAAAAGATATTCCAGCAAACTGTATAGCGGGTGGAAATCCTTGCAAAATTATAAAAAGTATAGACTATGCTTAAGTATTATTACAACTATTTTATAACATCTCTGTTTTTATTTACTTTTGGAGGAATTTTCACACTATACATGAAGTCTTTGACGATTGTATGTTGTGGTTTGGCTTTGGTCCTGTTTTTCATTCCCTTTATCTTGGGATTTCAACAATTTAAACGACCATCTAGTAGTAAAGTTTTTAATGTAATTTATTTTTTGTTGTTAATATGGGAGGTTTATATAATATTGGTTCCATATTTATTGGATAGCGTAATACTTCCGGATGGATATTCTTTGCGTGTGGATTATACGTTGCCAGCTTATTTTCTTCCCTTATTATTGTTAATGAAAATACAGAATTACCCTCTGGATAAGATGCTTCACTTTTTAAAGTATGTTTTGCTTTTATCTTTGGTTGTCGCATTTTTCAATAAAAGTTTTTGGTTTGAGGATTATGCAGAGCTATCATTTGATGATTATCAAGAAGCATTGATGAAGACAACTCCACTGATGGGGTTATTAAACGTTGGATTAATCATATTGCCATTTACTCTTTTTGTTAAAGATAAGTTCCTTAAAGGAGTGACTTTAATATGTACCTTGTTATGCTTACTCTTTTGTATTGTAGCTGCACGAAGGGGAGGATTGGCGACAGGTGTGTTATATGTCATAACTTATATTTATTTTGGCATTTTCTATGGGAAGAAAAGAATTCCCAAATGGGTGATATTTACTTTGTTGACCATAGGAATAGCATTTGGTATTTATATGCTTTTAAGTTCTTCTTTATCATCTTACTTGATGGAAAGAGGTATGGAGGACACTCGTTCTTATGTAGAGCTTTTCTTTCTTAATGATTTTGGGGATAATTATATGGATTGGATTTTTGGGCGTGGAATTAATGGAGCCTATTATTGTCCGTTGTTTACCCCAGTCCAAAGGCAAGTTATAGAAACAGGTTTTCTTTTTATGATTCTGAAAGGTGGTTTGGTATATTTGCTATTGTATATATTGCTTTTTGCCCATGCCATTTGGAGAGGATTCAGGAGCGGTAATGTTGTATTGAAGATTATGGCGATAGAATTGTCCATTCGTCTATTGACACTATATCCTTTTGGTCTTCCAACTTTTAGTTATACGGATTTCTTTTGTTGGATATTCATTTTATATTGTGAAGCATCTTCAAGTTCAAACAAAGTTAAAATATAAAAGTATCTTTATTAGACAATGATATGGTTTCAATAATTGTAGCGACATACAATTCAGATAAGACATTAAGGCAAGCATTGGATAGTGTGCTCAATCAGTCTTATCAGGATTGGGAGTGCATAGTGGTAGATGGTGTGTCTAAAGACAATACTATCAATATTGTAAAGGAGTTCGTTAGCAAAGATTCTCGCTTCCGCTATATCTCCGAGCCTGACCATGGCATTTATGATGCCTTTAACAAGGGATGGAAAATGGCAAGGGGAGAATGGGTGATGTATCTTGGAAGTGATGATGAATACACCAAGGACGGTATCAAGGTTTTGATGGAACATAGTAATGGGGCTGATGTGGTGTATGGGGATACCTATTTTCGCTCATCAGAAGAAAAAAGTTTGAAATTACAGCAGTCGTCAAAAGTTAAACAAGGTGGTTTCTGTTGTCATCAATCATTGATGATGAAGAGAGATTTTATTAGCTTGTTAGATGGTTTTGACGAACGTTATAAAATATTGGCTGACAAAGATTTAATCTGCAAGGCTGTATCTAATAAAGCTAAATTCACTAAAGTTAATTTTCCGATTTCCATATTTAGTCTTGCTGGGGTAAGTTCAACTAGTTATAAGCGACTTTTTGAAAGTTATCAGGTCAATAAGAAGTATTTATCTAACTTTAGAAGTATCTTGGATTTTATGCTTAGTATATCTAAATTCTATTTAAAGAAATTTCTTTTCAAATTATTATAAAAACTTCAATATGGTGAATGATAACATAAAGGTATCTGTAATAGTACCAATTTACAATGTAGAAAAGTTTATTGGAAAATGCATTTTAAGTATTATCGAGCAAACTTATAAGAATATAGAGATTATTTTAGTAATTGACGGATCTTTGGATAATTCTGGTAATATCGCAGATGAATTTGCCGTGAAAGATAGTCGTATAAAGGTAATTCGTAAGCCTAATGCTGGTGTAAGTGCAGCTCGAAATTCAGGCTTGGATGTTGCTACGGGAGACTTTGTGTGTTTTTCTGATGGGGATGACTATGTTATGCCTAATTATGTAGAGCATTTGTTAAATTTATGTTTGACTTATAATGCAGAGGTTGCATATACGGTTGATATGTATACAACTTTTCATAAGGAACATGTTAGTAACAGTCAAGTTAAGGTTATCTCATCAGAAGTTGCTACAGAGAATATATTGTGTTACAAAGTACCAATTGGAGTTTATTCTAAAATGTTTAAACGAGAATTCTTGGTTAAAAATAATATTCGCTTTTTAGAGGATGTTTATATTGGAGAAGGATTCAATTTTAATACCGCTTGTTTTCAGAGAGCTAACAAGGTGGTAATGAGTAATGAGCGCATTTATTTTTATAGAAGAGATAATGAATCCAGTGCCATGACCAAGTTTAAAACTTCAAAATGTCAGATGGCTTTAAAAGCAATTGACATTATAAAAGATAATCTTGTGCTGAAATCTGCTCGAATTGAGAAAGCATGGACTTTTGCCTATTGGCATACGCATTTTGATATGTATTGTTGGATAGTAAATGCCAAGGCAATAAAGGAAAATAAAGTGCTATATAAAAAATGTAGATACGTGTCTCAATCTAAAGCATATATAGCATTTGAGGTTCCAACAAAAAAAGCAGAAAGAATCAGAGGCTTATTAGGTCTACTATCTCCTATACTTGTAGCTAAGCTAATGTTATGGAGAAGTAAGAGAAAAACTAATTCTAATCAAAATAAATGATGAACGTAAAAGTAATAACAAGACATTCTCCTTCCAATTATGGTTCTCTTTTGCAATCAATAGCTACTGTTCATGTTATAGAACGCCTTGGACATCAATGTGAGATAATAGATTATCAACGCAAAGATGAGAGAGGCTTGAAAGGTGTGCTTGCCCAATTAAGCTGTAAGGGAGGTTATGGTAACCCCATTAAAAAACAGGCGTATATAGCCATTAGATATCCTATTGAGAAGTATGCTCAAGTGAAGTTCGATAGAATGAGAAAGAGATATCTGAAGATGACTCAGCGATGCTCTTCTCAAGAGAATTTAGCTAAGTTATCTGCTGATGCCTTTATGACAGGTAGTGATCAGGTTTGGGGGCCTATGATGAATGGTCATTATGATAGTGCTTATTTCTTGCAGTTTGTTAGAAATGGCGTATGTAAGCTCGCTTATGCTGCCAGTTTTGGCAAAACAAAGTTTGATAACTCAATAGTTAATGATTATAAGAAAATGCTTGCTTCTTATGATAAGATTGCTGTTAGAGAGAATTCTGCGGTGGCGATGTTAGATGATTGGGGATTGAATAATTGCATAGGTCAAGTTTTGGATCCGACATTGTTACTTGACAATAGTGAATGGATGAACTTGCTAAACAAGAAAAATGAGGTCGATAAGTACAAGGGTAAGAATTATATCCTAGTTTATCAAATTCATAATGACCCTAAGTTGTCTGATTATGCAAAGAGATTAGCAAAGCATACTGGCTTGAAATTACTAAGAGTCAACCCGATGTTCCACCAAGTATTGCGTGGAGGCAAGTTTATCTGTTGTCCTGACCTAAGTGAATTCTTGTCACTCATAGCTAATGCCTCCTGTATAGTAACAGATTCTTTTCATGGTACTTGTTTTTCCATCAACTTTGGTAAGCAATTCATAGAGATTCTTCCGAATAATGCTACTGGTACAAGAAATCAAAGCATCTTAGAGTTGACTGGCTTATCAGATAGAATATTACGAGATTTTGATGATTTCTCACTGATAAATAAGGTGATAGATTACAATAAAGTGCATGAGGTGTTGGAGGAGGAAAGGGTGAAATCGCTTGAAGTGATGAAAGAATTGTTATAATATATTGGTATTTTTTATCTTAGACAATAGTAATGGATATAACAATAGAAATAAATGATGTGAGACTAGAACATTATAGTCTTGAAGCTAAAAATGAACTACAGAAACAGTTGACCATTATTGCGGATAATCTTGCCGAAGAAGCCAATAGGATAGAGGCGGGTAGACGTTTGCCTACTTCTAATTCTGAGGTAACTCAATCTGATGTCAGTACTGCAGGAATATTGTCAAAAATGAACCAAAGAGATAAAAAATCAAGATGGTGGTATATTTATCAAATAATATCTACTTTCTCAGGCGTATTTTCTGGTTGGTTATTTGATGAGGACAAGTTGAAGCAAGAATCCTGGAGACTTTATATCTTTTTATTATGTCTCATAGTATTTGTGATTTCTACACTTTTAACATTTACAAAAGATGGAAACAAATAATTATAATATAGATGCTATAACTAATGAATATTTGAATCAATGTGTAAGTAGCTTTCGCATGGATTTGCTACATGAAGCATTTCTGATGTCGATAAATAACAAGGATGAGCATATTACAAAGCATGCTATTGATGAAGCTTTATTTAAAATTCTAAGAAATGAAGTTTCAAGTTATAGAAAAGCTGATTATAAAAATAGAAAAATAGTAAATTATGGAATACTAATAGGGCTATTATATACATTGTGTGGATGCATTATTTTTGTAGTACAAAACACAACCTTTAAGCCTGAAAAAGATTTAGGACAAATGGTTATGGTTATAGGATTGTCTTTGTCCGTTATTTTTGCAACTTGGGGCATTCTTATAAAAAAAGCTAAACATCTTTCTGTATATGAGAGTACTATCCAACCACATCGGCAATACTTGATTATACATAAATGGATAGAAATAGAAAGGCTACTAAATTCTTTTACATCTATAGAGGTTAATACAATTCAGAGTTTGTTGCCTAAACTTCTGGATTTATGTAAGGGAACAGTGTCGCCAGATGAAATTTCCAATGTGCTATATCTTAGGAATAAAATTATACATGAAAATATTAAACTTTCTGATTTAGAGATAAATATGGCTATTAGAACAGAGAATAAGATTATCGCAAAGCTGCAAAGCAAAATGGTAGAAAAGTAATGATATGCCTAAGGCTAAATGATTCCATGAAAATATTATTAGTAAATAAGTTTTATTACCGCCGTGGTGGTGTTTGCCATAGACTATCCGGAGAATTTGGATACACCGTGGAAGAAATACTTCCCTCAGAATATGAGTACGTTGATGGCTTTTATCCGTCCGTTTGGATCGAAAGAGGTGAAAGCAAAGGTTAAGAAACTGTTGGATGACTTCCAACCTGATGTGGTACATCTCAATAATATCCATACATAGCTATCGCCTATTATTGCCAAGATGGCGCATGAGAGGGGAGGCAAGGTGGTGTCATTGCACGATACCAAGTTGATGTATCCTTGTTATACTTGTATGAGAGATGGCAAGTGGTGTACGGCATGACCTTTATATCTGGAGAGGTAGAGGAATTGAAAGACAAGATCCTTAGGATGTTTGCTCATCACTTTGACTATGAGAAGATTGCGAAGAATGCCATTGAGAGGTATTCTAACAAGGTCTATTATGAGAAGCTTATGAAGTATTAGCAAAGAAAATATAGTTTAGATTGAAAAAATCCTTGACTTTCTTGTTGGTTTCGAGAAAATATTGTAAGTTTATACTTGTAAAATAAAAAGGCAATTATGAATACAATTGTAACGGATGAAAAAGACGACAAATTAAACTACTTATTAGAAAAGTATAAATAAAGTCTTTATAGATACTAATGTCGCACTTGACTTTCTAATGAGGCGAAAAAAAAATTTTTCAAGGAAATGAATGTTGATTTGTGATACCATTGATTTTCATTTTCTTCCCTGAAAAACATAAATTGAATTTAGATTAAATTATTTAGAATACAATAAAGAAAGGTTAGTAAGGGCTTTCGAAAGAAAGTTCTTGCCAACTCTTTATACAATTAATTTTTAACTTAATGAGTACAAAAACTTATCCCCCATCAGGGATTGCGAGAGAGAATTATGCTTCGCTGGATGGGCTTCGTGCATACGCAGCCATAGGCATTGTGATGATGCATGTACAAGTTAATATGGCTGTTAAGCCAAGTTTAAATGTTTTTACGGAGAGAGTGATACCATGGTTAGTCTTTACGTTTTGGTTAGTGTATGCTATAGGCTCACATGATTTTGTACTCAATAATAAAGTAGTGAAGTACTTGAGTAGTATCAGCATGGAAATATATCTTTGCCACATGATGTTCTATCGAGTAGCTTGTATGCTGCACATTGATAGATTTATTCATCAATGTGATGCCTTATATGTAATAACTTTCATAGTAACTCTTGCAGGTGCCATTTGTTTTTCACATTTTGTAAAGTATTATATTTTTCCTTTCTCTGAAAAGTTTTTAAAAAGAATTCTTAGTTGTTTTAGAAAAAGCGTAACTTTGCAGCATAAAAATATAACAAATTAAAGGAAATATAAAACTTTGTGGTAATTAAGTTGATCTACCTAGAAAAACACGAACTGAAGAGAATTTAAATTATATAGAAGATATTAAAAAAGGTAGGCAAAAGTTTCTTAGAGGAAGTTCTTGCCAAGCCATTTGAATGTTTGACTTTTTTGAAATCATGAAGGTTTTATTAATTGACGTGTATAATTATAACAAAGGTGGGGCAGAGACGGTTTGCTTTAATACAGGAAAATTATTGGAGGAGCATGGACACCAAGTTGTTTATTTTACCTTGAAATGGGCAGAAAACAATCCCTCACCTTATAGTAAATACTTCCCGGAATCGAAGGAGACAAGAAAGGGATTTTTGAGACAAGTTAAGAATGCAATAAACTACTTTTACCATTTTGAAGCTGCTCAGAAGATTGAGCAATTGATAAAGAATGAAAAACCTGACATTGCTCATATTCATTTGATATGGGGGCAAATAACCCCTTCAATTTTTCCAGTTCTTAAAAAACACAATATCCCGATATTATTTACTGTGCATGATTATCGTATCGTTTGTCCAGCTTATACCTTTCGTGATGGTAGTGGAAGAATTTGCGAAGATTGTAAGGGAAAGTTTTTCTATAAGTGTTTTACGCATACTTGCTGTAAGGGAAGTAAAATGATGAGTGCAGTGATGGCTGCAGAACAATATTTCCGTAATAGATTTTTTAATCCTGCTAAGTATATAGACGGATTTATCTATGTGAGCAATTTCGCCAGAGATATTCAAGAGAAGTATATGCCAGAAGTAAAGACTGTTCCAAATATTACGCTATATAATTTTTCGACCTCGATAATTGATGTTCCAAAAGTTATGCCAACAGATAAATATTTCTTGTTCTTTGGACGGCTGTCATACGAAAAAGGAGTAAAGACATTGTTGGAAACATTTAGAAAAATACCAACCTGTAGATTGAAGATTGTTGGTACTGGTCCGAAAGAAGAAGGGTTGAAAGAATATGTTAAGGTTTTCAATATGCACAATGTTGAGTTTGTGGGGTATAAGCAAGGGAAGGAATTGACAGACTTGGTAGCCAATGCTTATTTTGTGATTGTTCCATCAGAATGGTATGAGAATAATCCAATGACAATCATAGAATCTTATTCGGTAGGAACTCCCGTTATTGGTGCAAGGATTGGTGGTATTCCTGAAATTATTATAGAGAATGAGACCGGATTTCAGTTTATGAGTGGAAATAGCGAAGAACTTAAAGATAAAGTCCAATTTGCTGATGGACTGTTTCCTAATGAATATTTAAGATTGAGTGAAGGTACTTTGAAATTTGCTCATGAAAATCTGAGTCTTAAAAGCTATTATCCACAATTGATTGGATTTTATAAGAGATTTACTTGATTCTTTTTCCTTTGATAAGGAGCCATAAGGCACAGAGACATGACACGATGATAATGCTGATATGCTCAATGGCTTCTTTGAGATATGATAAGATTTTATTCATATATGCAGTATTACGTTTGATGGTGCAAAGGTAATGCTTTTATTTTAGAAATCCCATATTTTTATGAAAATCGTAGTTACTGGTACTCGTGGTATACCTAATATCATGGGTGGCGTGGAAACGCATTGTGAAGAATTGTTTCCAAGAATCGTGAAGCGTGGATTTGATGTGACGTTGATTCGCCGTTCTAATTATGTGAAAGGTGAGGTGAATGGTGTCCCTGCAGTAGATTTGAAGGAATGGAAAGGTGTGAAACTTGTCACGATACCTTCACCAAAGAAGAAATCCTTTGAGGCAATTATACATACTTTTCGTGCCATCAATGAAGCAAGAAGACTTGGAGCGGATGTGCTGCATATACATGCCATTGGTCCTGCTTTATTGGTGCCTTACGCTAAAATGTTGGGTATGAAAGTCGTGTTCACACACCATGGTCCAGACTATGACCGGGACAAGTGGGGCTTTATTGCAAAGTCTATCTTGAAATTGGGTGAACGTATGGGATGTATGTTTGCTGATGATGTTATCGTCATTTCGAATGTGATCAAGAACCTTATCGCCAAGAAGTACGGTAGAACTAAAAATGTTCATCTTATATATAACGGTGTGTCGAAACCAGAGATCTGCGACTATCCTGAGTATTTCGAGGAACTGGGTATCAAAAAAGGGAAATATATCCTGGGCATGTGTCGTTTTGTGCCAGAGAAGAATCTGCATCATCTGGTGGAAGCATATCGTCAATTAATAATGAATAATGAAGAATTAAGGAGTAAGGACATCAAACTGGTGTTGGCTGGTGATACGGACTTTGAAGATGCTTATTCAATTGGCTTGAAAGAGATGGCAAGGAAAAATGGAGTAGTGCTTACTGGCTTTGTCAAAGGTAGAAAACTTCATTCGTTGTTGACGAATTGTTGTTGCTATTGTTTGCCATCTTCGCATGAAGGATTGCCTATTGCTCTTCTTGAAGCAATGAGTTATGGTGTGAAAGTGGTAGTAAGTGATATTCCTGCTAATCTTGAGGTTGGATTGCCAAAGGAAGATTATTTTCATTGTGGTGATGTTGATGACATGGCTGATAAACTAATCCAAGTTGTCAAAGCCCCTTTGGAGCATGTGGAATATGATATGAGAAAATATGATTGGGAACGAATAGCTGATGAAGTAAGAAAAATATATCAAAGTTTGACAAAATGAAGCTGAATTACTTTCGAAGTTGGCACTTATGCGATCCAGGCGGCCAATGTCTACGTATGGCAAGTTACTGACAGTATTGTTGATGGCAAAGAGATAATCATTCATACTGTAAAATTGTATAACACCAGTGTTGAAGTTGTAAGGGAAAAAGGTATCAATATGCTTTTGAGTAAGTTAAATATTTGAGTAATGCAATTAGGTTTTATGATATGAAAACGATATTTTTTATTAGAAACATATCTAAAAGTTTGGTTATCTTGCGAAAAAAGTATATCTTTGCCATATAGTTAGGTTAAATATAAGGAGAAAACAGTTATGAAATTGTATGTAGCCAATCCGATATACGACTCTGTGTTCAAGTATCTTTTGGAAGATGAGCGCATAGCCAAGACATTACTTTCAGCACTTCTCAAAAAGGAAGTGGTGGATGTGAAAGTACGCCGTCATGAGTATACCAATACTTCTCGTGAGAATATTTCGATGTTCCGTATCGATTTTGGTGCGACAGTAAGAGAGGATGATGGTAGTCAGCATCTTATATTGATAGAGTTGCAAAAGACCTGGGTGGAGACCGAAACACTTCGCTTCCGTCAATATGTAGCATCGCAATATAACAATAAGGAAAATATAATAAAGGATAGTACGGGACAGTATGCTATCCCAATGATAACTGTTTATCTTTTAGGGCATCGTGTTGGTGATATAGAGGAACCGATTCTTTATGTCAAGCATAACTCTTATGATTATGATGGTAATGAAGTGACAAAAGGAATTCCTGACCCATTTGTCGAGAGTTTAGTACATGACAGCATCATAGTTCAGATACCTTTGCTCCATGGTCAAGTCAATAACCGCTTGGAAAAGGTATTGAGTGTATTCAACCAGTCCAATGTGCATGAGTCTGACAAGCAAGTGATAGAGGTGGATGAGGATAACTACGTTGGTGACGAGGATATGCAATATATCCTTCGCCGTTTGCAGTCTGCAGCATCTGACCCAAATATGCGCCAGACAATGAATGTGGAGGATGAATATTTCTCTGCCATAGAGGACCGAGATACAGCCATCATGTTACGTGATAATCAGATAAAGCAGCGCGATGATCAGATAAAGCAGCGTGATGATCAGATAAAGCAACGTGATAATCAGATAAAACAACGTGATAATCAGATAAAACAGCGTGAAAACCAACTTAAAGAGAAAGATGCCCAGTTAGAAGAACAAGATTTGATGCTTCGTTCTATAATCAAAGGTGCATTACAAACAGGAATGACTGTAGAAGCGATTGCTCAGATGACAGGAAGAAGCGTTGAGGAAATAAATGATAGGATTCAATAGGTGTTAAGATTATGAAAAACATTGTCAATTTTGGGTATTAAGGCAGATTTGGCTTTGTTATCTAAGGCAAGAGCATGGTATATAACAGGTTAATTGTTCGCTTAGAATTATCAGTCTAAAGTAATAGTAGAAATAGGGGGCGTCACGAATGTGACGCCCCCTATTTCGTAAACAGTTAAATATCTAATAATCAGAAATGAAATCTTAGATCTATACCACACTGGAATGGATTGCCACGCTGGGCAAAATATTCTGTTGTGCCAGTGGCAGAGCTGTCAATCGCAAAGGTGTTGTAATTGGCATTGGTTAGGTTCCTGCCCCAGAAACTAATTAGGCAAACTCCGAAGTCTGCATCAATGTGGGCACCAAGTACCGCATACATCTTCTGGGCGTAGCTGTTGGCATTGTTCCAATAGGTCTTTCCCTGTGCATTGACATTGGCACCGAATATGATGCTATGCAAGCCGCGTTCCGCTATGTCCAGACGATAGTCTGCCATTGCAGAGATGGTATGTTGGGGAACGTAAGGGACATATTTGCCCTTATAGTCGATAGCTTTTGCTCCCTCACCATCCAGATACTCATCAAAGATGGCACGGGTATAACCATAGTTGACAGACCAGTCTAAGTTGCCATCCAGTAATTGACCTCTCAATGCCGTCTCTATGCCACAGCTGTGGCTCTTGCCTGCATTGACCATCATGCGACCGAAGCCATAGTTGCCTGCCATGACAGAAAGCTGTTGGTTACGTACTTGCATATAGAAAGCACTGAAATCGAAGTGCAAGCTATTCTCAAAGAGATTGAGGTGAGTGCCCACCTCATAGTTCCACGAAGTCTCAGGCTTGTAGGCGATGGTGTTGTTCACCTTGTCATAGTCCTCCTCTGTATGAGGAACATCATAGTCGCCTCGCATGGCATTGGCACGGTTGGCATTCAATTCAGCCTGTAAAATATCGCTAAATATCTGGATGTTGTATCCACCGGCACGATAGCCTTTGCTGATGGTGGCATATACATTGCTACCAGCATTGTCTACCTTGTAACTCAAGCCAAACTTAGGCAGAAGTTGGTTGTAGTCGGACTTAGCTTGATGGTCAAGGGCAGAACGGAGCGTGTAAGTAGCGTTCTTTCCCATGACATTGGCGGTCATGGCCATATATGCAGAACTCTCATAATTTACCTTGGTGTGCATGAAGTCGTATCGAAGTCCAAGGGTGGCGGTCAGTCGTGGTGTAATATCAAAGTTGCTCTCATGATAGATACCGAAGTTGGACTGTGGCGTATGATAGATGCCCGGTGCAGCCATGTCTGCGCTCATGCTTACGCCACCAGCTTTTTGAATGGCAAGTTCCGCATTCTTTTGGGCGATGGCAGCGGGTACACCAGCAGCCATCATCTTACCAGCCATAGCCTGAACCATTGCATTGTACATCTGTTTCTGTATAGCATTGCCGATAGGCGTGGTCATGTCTTTGCCGAAGTAGACAGGACCGTCTGTCTTTAACCATTCCTGTGCATAGAATACACCAGCAGCCCAGTGCCAGATGCCACCGATAGGTCGGTTGCTCTTGAAAGAGAACTCTTGGGTCAATGAACTTTGCCATTGCTTTTGCATGATGTGCATATAGTCTTCAGGCAGATAATCGATGTCCATCATCATGCGGTCATTAACATATTGATAGCTCGTAACGGAAGCAAAGTCGAAACCATTGCCTTTGTATCCGATGTTCAAGCCAGAGATCAAGTTGTTGCGACGATAGGTTCCCGGGAAAGTAGATGCAGGAAGTTCAGCCTTTCCTGTCTCAAGGTTCAATTTTCCATAAGGGAAACCATTCTGGTCGACATATTGGTAATTAGCCAAGACATCAAGGTTCCAGCCTTTGCCAAGGCGAGTCTTCAAGAGCATCTTTGCACCCGTTTCATTATATTTGTCTGCACGCTCACCAGTGGTTGTATTGCGGAAGAAGCCATTTTGACCATCATAGAAAGCTGCAAGTGACAAGGCTATATGCTCATTGAACTGATGATAATGGGCTGCCTCTATGTTACGATAGTAACGGCTGCCATAGCTCAACTTGACATCGGTGCCTGTATATTGGAATGGGTCGCGAGAATACAGTTTGACCAAGCCACCTTCGCTGTTCTGCCCATAGAGCGTACCTTGTGGACCACGCAAGACATCCACACGGCTCAACTGATAGTTGTGCAGGTTGAACGCTGATTTGCTCATTATGGGGAATCCATCGAGATAGATGCCAACGGCAGGACTGTTGATACGGCTACCGATGCCACGGACATACATCGCAGAAGAAAGGCGACTGCCGTAGTTTGGCATGACGAAGTTTGGCACATATTGGGAAAGCTCACGAAGATCATGAGTTCCTAATTTCTGTATTTCAAAGCTACCAATGGAAGTACTGCTCAATGGTTGCTTACGAAGTCGGAAGACTTCCTTGGGCTGTGACACGATGACGACTTCATCGATGTCATGAACCTTGCTGCTATCCGATAGGACGCTGTCTGCATGGGCAGAGATTGCTGCGCTCGCAAAGGTTGCCAGCATGATTTTTCTATAAAACATAATTTACTGTTTGGTTTTCGCTTGCAAAGGTACGGAGTTTCTATATTTCCTACAATCCTCATTTATTAGGAAATACAAGATTGTGCTTATTTGTTTCTCTTGGCATAGCAATGGAAAGCAAACCAGAAATAAGCTATCAGCAATAGATAGCCTATATAATATAAGGTACTGATGCTAAACACAATATAGTCGACGGCACATATTCCCATCAAGCCTCCGAGATACAAAACGGCATCGCCGAAGTTGAGCCGATGTTTTACTTCATCGACACACGCCAGTCCTAAGATGAGTATTGCCCAGACGGAGGCAAGGAAAAATCCCAGTACACGAGGCACGGCAAAGGGATTGAGCGTAGGATGGTAATAGAAATGCCGCCACGTTTCTGGCGTGAATGTCTGGATGGTAGCGTAAAAAGCTGCCGATAAGGATACCATCAGCACTAAGGCGGTGGGATAAGGCGAGTCTATATCGTTGAAATGAACAATCTTGCTGTTGGTGTGGCGTATTTTTCTGACAAGGTATGTTACGCCAATCAAGACGATGACCACCAAGAATATCAATAGATGTGTATTGCTGAAAGTCAATATGAACTGTGATATGGGGTCATCAGGCACGACACGTGGCAGAAGTCGTGACTCATGTATCCATCCAAACTCATTTTCCTCAGTGGCAAGTTGTACCCATACGGTATCTTCTTTGTCTTGTGGTATCTTCCTGATGTCGGAAACGACCAAGAGGCAATGCTTTCTTACAGGAAAAGAGTCGATGCGAAGGTGATTGACGTATTCCTCTGGCTGTTGGCGAATAAGCATCAAGGAGTCGGCGTACACAACGAAGTTGTACTTATTGGTATAGTGGTGGGTAGAGGAGAAAGAGATTGAGTCCAATTGCTTGTCACTGTATTCCACTAACGCCGCATGGGTGGCTTGGTTATGGCGGTGATAGCAACTGCCCATTAAAAAAAGCACACCCACCAACAGCAAGCAAATGGATGCTTGCCGAATGTATGGGTGGGTGGTGTTCTTTCTTTTCATTCTATCAAATGTATTATTCGTTGCCTTTCAATAGTTCCCTTGCGTTGGCAAGCGCAGCTTCGCTAACATCGCTGCCACTCAACATCTGTGCGATTTCTTGCACTCTTTCCTCTGCCGAGAGTTCAGTCATGCGAGAGATAGTGCCATCCTTGGTTTCCTCTTTCAATACCTTGTAATGGTGGCGCCCCAAGGCGGCAATCTGTGGAAGATGGGTGATGGAGATAACTTGGCGATTTAAGTTGCCCATCTCTGCCATGATTTGTGCCATCTTCTCTGCAATCTTTCCACTGACACCTGTGTCTATCTCGTCAAAGATGATTGTAGGCAACTTGACAGCACCGCTAATCATCGCCTTGAGCGACAGCATGACACGGGCTATCTCACCTCCAGATGCTACCTGGCTGACAGGTTGCAGCAGAGTGCTCTTGTTGGCACTGAATAGGAAATTAACCTTGTCGGCTCCATCGGTAGACAATGGCTTTTCTGCAAAGTCTATTTCAAACCTCACGTTGGGGATGCCCAATGGCACCAAGCGTTGTCTCATTTCTGTCTCAACTTTCTTGGCAGCCTTTTTACGAATGTCAGTAAGGATGGCAGCCTCTTTCCGGGCTTTTAGCAGGAGTTCGGCTACTTGTTGGGTCAGAGCCTCTACATCCTCGTCGCTGTTGTCAATATGTGACAATTGCTCTTTCAAGCGTTCTTGGTTCTCAATCAATTCCTTCACGCTCTCAACATGGAATTTTTGTTGGAGACGGTAAATCGTATCAAGACGACTGTTGATTTCGTCCAAGCGGTTAGGGTCGAAGTCGATGTTATCAACATGAGTGCTGATTTCTTGGGCGATGTCCTTAAGTTCGATATAACTGCTATCTATTCGGTTAGCTAATTCTGCCACCTCTGGATACACCTCTTTTATATTGTCAAGTTGCAGGCTGGTGGATTTCAATTTGTCCAAGACACTTCCATCTTCGCCAGACAGGGCGTTGTCGGCATCATAGAGTGCTGTCTTGATGTCTTCAGAGTGGCTTAATGTCTCTGCCTCTTGTTCAAGTTGTTCCTGTTCGTCGGGTTGTAATTTAGCCTCGTATAGTTCCTTGTATTGAAACCGCAGGAATTCCTCGTTTTCTTTGTTCTTGGCAATTTCTTCTTTTAAGCGTTCTAACTGTTCGTTAGCTTTTCTATATAGGAGGAATTGCTTGCGGTAAGCATCCTGCTGCTTGTCGTCTTGGGCGATGATGTCGACAACGTTGAGTTGGAAATCCTCTTTCTGCAGAAGCAAGTTCTGGTGCTGGGAGTGAATATCCACAAGCTGTTCGCCAAGCTCACGCATTCGAGTGAGCGAGACAGGTGTGTCGTTGATGAACGCACGGCTCTTTCCTGCGGAAGTTAGCTCTCTGCGGATGATTGTGTCGGCAGGGTCGTAGTCGATGTCATTGCCTATGAAGAACTGCTCCATGTTATATCTCGACAAGTCGAAGTGAGCTTCTATGATACAACGTTCCTTACCAGCCTTGATAGCCTTGGTGTCGGCACGGTTGCCAAGCAAAAGGCCGATGGCTCCAAGTATGATGCTCTTTCCCGCACCTGTCTCTCCTGTGATGACGGAGAACCCTGGGTGCAGTTGGATGTCTAATTCGTCTATGAGCGTGAAGTTCTTGATATATAGTTGTTTGAGCATAGTTCTTTCATATTTATAGGAACAGTTGCGCCAACTCATCGATGATGTCGTGAGCCACTTCTGCCTTGGGCTTCTTTTCATATTCTTTCTTGCCTTTTTCCGAAATGATGGTTATCTGGTTGTCATCAGTGCGGAATGTAGTACCTGGGTTGCGAGTGGAATTAAGAACGATGAAGTCGGCATTTTTCTTTATCCTTTTCTTTTGTGCATTCGCTTCCTCGTCATTGGTTTCCAAGGCGAAAGCTACGATATGTTGGTGTCCTTGCTTCATCTTGCCTATTGCCGCAGCGATGTCATGGGTAGGGACGAGGCGTAATGTCAAGTCGTCTTTCTCCCGTTTGATTTTCTTGTCCGCTATTTCGGCAGGTCGGAAGTCGGCAACGGCAGCACAGAGAATGGCTGCATCTTGGTTGGCGAAAGATTTGGTCGCGGCATCATACATCTCTTGACAACTCTCAACATCAATGCGATGGATGCAAGGATTGCATGATAAAGATACAGGACCCGCAATCAGCGTAACCTCCGCTCCACGTTTGTGGCATTCCTCGGCAAGGGCAAACCCCATCTTGCCTGATGAGTAATTGCCGATGAAACGAACAGGGTCTATCTTTTCATAGGTAGGGCCTGCGGTAATCATTATTTTCTTTCCTTGCAAGTCCTGCTTGCAAGCATCAGTCCTGTCAAAATATTGGTCGATGTAATTGACGATGATGTCAGGGTCTTCCATGCGCCCCTTGCCCTCCAATCCACTTGCCAAGAAACCTATGGCAGGTTCTATGATTTGGTTGCCATAACTTACCAAAGTCTTCATGTTGGCTTGGGTAGAGGGATGCTTATACATATCTAAGTCCATGGCTGGTGCGATGAACACAGGGGCTTTCATCGATAGGTAAGTGGTGATGAGCATATTGTCGGCAATGCCGTTTGCCATCTTACCTATGGTAGAAGCCGTACAAGGAGCTATCAGCATGGCATCGGCCCAGAGCCCTAAGTCCACGTGTGAGTTCCATGTGCCATCACGTTGCGAGAAAAATTCGCTCACAACTGGTTTATGGGTGAGAGCCGAGAGGGTGATGGGGGTGATGAACTCCTTGCCAGACGGCGTGATGACCACCTGTACCTCGGCTCCTTTCTTGATGAGGCCTCGTATGATGAGGCATGACTTATAGGCTGCGATGGAACCCGTAATGCCCAATACAATTTTCTTTCCTTTTAGCATCTTATTGGTTCATTCTCTTGTTGAACTCGCGAAGTCGGATGCGAGTGAGTACCTGTTTGGTGTTGTTGGTGAAGTCGCTGCCCAATACCCATGTATAGTATCCTGGGTCCTTGTGCAGGATTTCTGCGACATCCCAACCTTTGTATTTGCCAAAGTTGAACACCTCGTGTTTGCGAGGATTGCCTTTGTCGTCAGTGAGCGTGTTGCCTTGGGCATCTTTTACTTCCTGCCATATGATACGACCGGCGAAGTCTACATTGTCGTTTTGCTTGGAGAACTCAGCAAGTTCATCCATGTCATTGTTTAGTACACGGTCTGGTTCTTCCTGTACGCCGGGGGCGTATTTGTCAAGCTCGCCCATCAGCACACGGTAGGTTGCTTCCGTATCTTGGTCGGCACGGTGGGCCTCAAAGTCTTCTTCCATCTTTCTGCCACAATAGAACTTGTATGCAGCAGCTAAGTTGCGGCGTTCCATCTTCATGAAGATTGTCTGTGCATCGATGAGGCGGCATTTGGAGAAATCGAAGTCTATGCCTGCACGGAGGAATTCTTCGGCGAGCATCGGTACATCGAAATGGTTGGAATTGTAGCCTGCGAAGTCACAACCTTGGAACTTCTTCTCAAGTGTCGTCGCTAACTGCTTGAAAGTTGGTGCGTCCTTGACATCATCATTGCTGATACCTGTCAACGCCACCACCTCGGCAGGGATAGGTTGGCAAGGGTTTACAAAAAGGTTCTCACGTTCCTCTGTTCCATCAGGGCTCACCTTGATATAAGACATTTGTATGATGCGGTCTCTTACAAGGTCAAGTCCTGTCGTCTCTAAGTCGAAGATAATCAACGGTTTGCTAAGGTTCAGTCTCATAGTTATCCTTTCTCCTTGTCATTAGTCGTTGAGCAACATAGGCATGATCAACATCAAGATGTCCTCGTTCTCTGGTTGTTCGGCAGGAATGAAAATGCCCGCACGGCTGGGGTCAGCCAACTGGATGATGATATTGTCACTGCTCAGGTTGTTGAGGATTTCCATTAAGCTGCTGCCTTTGAACCCAATGTTTATAGGATTGCCAGAGTAATCGCATGAAAGTTGTTCCTTTGCCGATGTTGCGAAGTCAATGTCTTCGGAAGAAACCTCGAAACGACCGTTCTCTATATGGAAACGAATGAGCTGGCTGCTCTCGCTTGCGAAAGGCAATACACGTCGGATGGTGCTGAGAAGCGCCTTGCGGTCGATGGTAACCTGGCATGGGTTGTTGGTAGGGATGACTGAGTTATAGTTAGGATAGCGAGAGTCGAGCAATCGACAGTTGATGACTGTGTCACCGAATGTGATTTCGGCATTTCGGTCGTCAAACTTCACGTTCACTTCCTCGTCGTCCTTCGACAAGATGTTCTTGAGAAGTGTCGCAGGCTTCTTGGGGAAGTTGAATGCGGAAGGAGTCTCACTCTTGATGGTGAAGTTCTTGTTACGAACCAGCTTGTGACCATCACTGGCAACAATGGCAAGGCAGTCGGCTGTGAAATCAAAATAAACACCGTTCATGACAGGGCGCAGCTCATCATTGCCAGTGGCGAAAATGGTACGGGTGAGATTGTCGATCACGATGTTGGCATCGATGTCTATGGAAGTGGCGGCACTGTTCATGCTTTGTGTGCGAGGGTATCCCTCGGCACTTTGGCCTGTGAAGTTATAAAGACCGTTCTTGTAGACAATCTTGATGGCGAATGTCTCAGTGTCAACTTCAAAGTTAAGTGGTTGCTCTGGCAATTCCTTGAGTGCATCAAGGATGACACGGTTGGGGATGCAGAATTCACCCTCACCCTCACAGGCGGTTAGCTCGAGGGATGTCCTGATGACATTGTCGCTGTCACTTGCGGTGATGTTCATCTTGCCATTGGCAATCTCGAAAAGGAAGCAATCGAGTATGGGCAGGGAATTTCTGCTACTGATTACCTTTGAAAGCGTATTGAGCTTGTTGCTCAAAGCTGAGCTGGATAATGTAAATCTCATGCGTAGTTATATTTTAATTTTGTTCTTTATTTCATTCCATTTTCGTGCTTGTGGCACTTTTATGAGTACAAAAATACAAAAAATATCGGTGACGGACAAAAAAAATGGCGAAATGTTTTATATTTAGAAGTATTTTTCGTAATTTCGCAGTCTAAAAGAAACTTTATTATTAAATATATGGAATTACAAGGAAAGGTTATAGCCGTTTTACCAGAAAGAAGCGGTGTATCTGCAAGAGGAGAATGGAAGTCTCAGTCTTTTGTCATCGAGACACACGAGCAGTATCCTAAGCAGATGGTGTTTGATGTATTTGGTGCTGACCGTCTTGCTCAGTTCAATATACAAAGTGGTGATGAGATAAATGTATCCTTTGATATTACAGCTCATGAGTATCAGGGTCGCTGGTTTAATAATATCCGTGCATGGAATGTCGTTCATGTTGATCCAAATGCTGTTGGTGGTGCCATGGGCGGTATGCAACCGGGTGCGGCTCCATTCCCACCAGCTCCTGCTGTGGCTCCTGCTCCTGCTGCTGCCTCTGATGCTCCTGCTGAGGGTGCGACAGCTCCATTCCCTCCTGCTGCCGATGCTGCTGCGGGTGAGGGTAGTGCGGACGATCTGCCATTCTAAGCAAAGGATACAATCTTGAAAAACAAGAAAGTCGCATTTCTCAATGTCTTTTTGGGAGATGCGACTTTCTTTGTTTTGTTTAATTCCTACTGGATGGAAGAATTACCACTGTCACCAGTAGAACCTGCGCCAGCGGCAGGAACTACCGTGCCATCCTGCTTCACATCCCCGATATAGACGGAGTCGCTGACGGCTGTGCTGACCACTGAGGCGAAAGCAATGTAGCAGGATAGGCTGTCACCGCTCCAGTCCGCAGGCAGCTTCAGAGAAGTCTTGCAGTCCACACGGCTGGCTTCCTCCGTGGTGAAGACACACTCACGCTTGGTGAAGTTATACACCATCGGCATGGCGAAGTCGTCCACGCTGGCGTGGCTCTCGCCCGAATTGTCCTCCCACGTGAACGAAGCCACGTTGTCGGCTACCTTGGCTGCGCAGTACCTGCCGGGCATGAGTGAGCCACTGCTCACCAATACCTTGCTTGGTTCCACCTCGAGCGACGGATACTTGCCTGTGATGCTGTTGAGTACCGTGTAGCTCATGGCTGCGTTGTTGGCAGTCTGGTGTTCCGTGTAGTTCCGGAACCCCACTTGCAGGTAGGCGCTCATCACTTTCAAGAACCTCTGTGCCACGGCGAATTTCATGCGTTGTGCCATTTGTTTCTCCGTTCGTGGGTTCTTGATGCTCTGTGCCTTGCCACGCATATAAGCGAGTCCTTTCCAGCTACCACCTACTACTGTTCCTACTGTTCCATTAAATCCTCCAAGGATACCTTGTTTAATCTTACCCATAATTTTTTTGTTTTTTTTGTTAATAAATTTTGTTAATAATCTCTGTGGCTCCCAATCTCCCGCCATATCCCCAGTCCTCTTATCGGACTTGGTACGGAGTTGGTACGGAGATGGTACGGACTTGGTACGGAGGAGGCCTCAACTTCGTGCCCTGTTTTCCTAACCACGCTGCAAAGGTAGTGCATAAAAGTGGACAGGCAAAATAATTAAGTATATGATTAAATATCTGGTTGTCTGTAAGTTATAAGCCTATGTGTAAGCCGCCGAGCAGCGAGGTGAAAGGGTGGGGAGAGAGCTTATAGATAAGTGTAAACTAAGTGTATGGAAGCCAAGATATGTGTATAGATATAAGCCATTATCTATATACATCATATAGAAAAAGTGTAAGAAAAAAGGCTTATCTGTAAAGATTATAGATAAGCCTCATGCCGTTTCGTTCATAGATATGGATATAGCCTTCCCAGACTTTTTAGATAAAAGTTTTTTTAGCTTCTCCGTGAACGCCTGGTATTCCTCTTGCGTGTACGGATTATAGTTCTTGGCGTTGCTTGTGCCAGAGATGGAGGGTGGCAAGTAGATGCCCTTGTAGGTCTCCGTGAAGTACCTGACGAACTTGCTCTCGTTTCCCGAACCCTTGATGCCAGTCCATTCCTCGAGCATAGCCACATAGCTGCTTTTCACGTGGTGCTTGCCCTCCTTGGTGTTCATCCTGCCCTTGGGAGCCAGCTTGTCGAAGTTTTCGATGACGAACCTCGCATCCAGTGCCATCTGGTGGTTGTCTTTCCATAGCAGTGCCTCCGTGGTGGTGAGCCCCTCTTTCTTCCCCTCGCTGATGACGTCATATATCACGTACATCTGAAACTGGCTGGGGTTGAACAGGTGGAAGCAATCGCAAATCATCTGCTGCAAGGAGCGGCATCCGTTTTTCCTCTCCGACATGGCATCCATCTGCAAGTTACCCCCTAAATTGTTGATAGTCTTGATGGTGTCCCTTGAGTTCTTCGCCACCTTGTCGTAGTTCTCCTTGTATATCTGGGTGCATTTGTCGGGGTGCGTGCGAATGTCGTCCTCTTTCGCCAGCACGGTGTTGCATAGCTGGAAGATGTTCCTCAGGTCGGTGCAGAAGTCGCAGAGGGCATAGCACAGCTCTTGCACATAGTCTGGGAAGCTCTCCATGTCAAACAAGTCATGGCTATATGGCACATTGGCTAAGTGGGAGTGGGTGAACACCGAGGCCTTCACGGGGTTGCCCTGTGCATCCACCAACTTCTTGCGGTTGATGGGGCATAGCCTCTTGAATATCTTCTTGACTCCTGCGATGGTAGGTATCATCTTCTGGCACATAGCCTTTGCCGTGGAGTAGCACTTGTTGTTGTCGGTGGCATACTGTTTGTTGTACACCGTGGCAAAGTTCTGGAGAGCCACCAAGTTTTTCTTCAGCTTGCATTGTGTCTCCCTGACCTCGCAGGTCATGAGCTCTATCTCGCCCTGGTCATAGTCCCTTTCCCTGATGGCTTCGAGCACCTTGGCTACCTCGAAGCCGTTACAACTGTTGATGATTTGTTCAAAGGTTTCCTGCGAAGCCTCCAATATCGTTGAGTATTGCATGGAAAATAAAGTTTAAGTGAAAAAATATTGTTGCCTGTTATCCCTCTTTCGCCTACAAAGTTACAAAAATGCTACAACATCTCCAAGCGAATGGGCGATAAAATTCATCGAGGCAAGCAAGTTTTTTTCCCACCCTCTTTCTCCCATATAGTAATGTACCTATACCTATTTATAAAGGCGTTTTTGTGACTATTTCCCAATAGCCTCCATATGTTGGCGAACCAATTCTTTTGAGTACGCCGGACTCTCTCAACTGTCGTAAATTCTTCTCAACACCACGTGTAGATATGCCTAACTCCATTGCTATTTGTGGAGCAGTTATCTTCGAGTCACTCTTTATTAATTCCAAAATCCTGTTAGATGTCTTATGTCGAGTTCCCGAACTTGTTCCCGAACTTTTTTCAGTTGTTCCCGAACTTTTTGGAGGAGTTCCCGAACTTGTTTCCGAACTTCTTTCCGAACTTGTTTCCGAACTTTCAGCACAATCATTGTGAATAGGAATTGTAACCAAGAATGTCAAGCGGTCATCGGTCGTTTCAAAAACGGCACGTGGAGATCCATTCTCTGCCAACTTCGCTTGAATGGTTGGAACGCCAGTAGAGCGACCCTCCGTAAGATCCAGTTCCTTTAAGAAATCGCCCAAGCGACGATTGCGATAACGACGGCTTTTCAACATATCGCCTTTCTCAATGTCCTGTTTGGATATGCTACGATCTGGTCCAGGGCAATTGAGAATGGAAATGCCACTTGGCTCAATAGTTATCTCTATCGGTTCATGTTGCAAGAAATCTCTGTGATAAACCGAATTTACGACAGCTTCTTCTATTGCATCATACGGATAGTTCCAAAAACGTTCAGCTTCTTGTCTGCCAGAAATTTTGCGAACATACTCTTTGAGGACATTGCTCTTGATGTAGTCCATTGTTTGTTTTATCATTTGTGGAACACTTCCTTTGAATGTCACTTCTGTGAAATTATTAGGGTCTTTCAACTTACCATTAGGGAAAGTAACCACATCAATCTGCGTATAAGGGAAGAACTTACTCGGATTTTCACAGAACATCATAGCGGCAACATTACGAAGCAGCCGATTTTCCTTTGGTCCAGTGTAAAGTTCCATTTGGTCAAGTATCTTTGACAGCGGTTCCCTTGTCACAGCATCAGCCAATCGGCTTCCAACTTTGGCAAGATAGTCACGAAGAAGCACCAATGATATGTTCTCTAACTGAATGTCGCTATTGCCACGTTCATCAAAAGGCACACGGTTTGCCAACTCTCGCAGTTCTACGAGAGTGTCTCCTTTTGCTTCAATGCTACTTGTGCCACTGCGAATGTAGAAATATTCCTTGGTTCCTTTCGCAGTAACATTCACTGGTACGGAGTAAGGGCGATAGCTTCCAGCAGGGCACCAAACAACAATCACCTGTTTGCCGTCCACATCCTCTACGGAAGTACGAGGAAGATAGTATGGAGCCATTTTGTTGTTATAGCCTACCATTTCTTGCAAGATGCCGTCAATCTTTTCCATAGGCACGCCCTCTACAGGGCGGATAGCCATTCCTGTTTTATCATCGGTATCAACACCAACGATAATATAACCGCCGCCAAGGTCATCCAAGTCATTGGCGAAAGCGCATATACTATGATATATGCTCCCCGGGTTCCAACCTTTCTTGAACTCTATGCGGTTGGACTCTATTTTCTGCTTGTCAAGCAAGTCGTTTATATTTATTGCTAATGCCATAGTTGTTCTGCTATTTTTGTTACGGAAATTTTAACTACAAAGATAAGGAAAATTAGCAAGACCCAAGGAAAGAAACACGGTAAATCTTTGATTGGCAACTGCATTTTAACATTTTATCATATCTTTATGGCTTCGAGTATCCTATTTGGCAAAAAGTTTGTAATTTTGCACCATGGTACTATTAGAAAAAGATGCCATGAACCCGGAATGTGGCTTCATGGCTTTCGCCCAGTCGTTGATAAACGAGCTGGAGCATGA
>CAKQXI010000017.1 GCA_934281565.1 uncultured Prevotella sp. | reverse complement strand
ACTGAAGGCAGGCTGGGATGAAGAGTACTTGTCAAAACTTTTGGAGGGCAGCGCAATTTAATGCGTCTGCCCTGGCTTCTTAGGGATGAAAGTATATTTTCGCATATCATTTCACGGTAGTGAAACATAAGTTTGACTATCGTGAAATATAAATTCCAGCTTAGTGAAACATATAGAAGACTATCGACAAACGATGCCGTAAAATATTTATTTCTCCCTCCATTCACTATCTCTTATCCCTCTACAATAGTCATTCTATCACTACCCAGCAGTTGAAATTAACAAAAGACAATGTTATTATGGAGTGCCTGCAACATCTTCGAATTACCGTACTGTCATCATTTCCTTCACTTCAACTATCTGATTATCAGGCAAAATTTCAAAAAAGTGAAGGAATTGATGACTTTTAGATACTAAATTCCTATCCAACGATAAACGTATGCCTTTCCCACTCGCTCACGTGTCATCTTCGGGAACTCACCCTCACAATAGCCCTCAAGAACTTTGCGAGCATGATATTTGCAAACACCGTGCATCTGGCAGAAATCTTTTACCGTGATAAAGCCATGTTCCTTGCAATAGTTGGTGATGTCGACCAATTCCTGCGATGCTTCCTTTGCTGGCATTTTGATTTTCCAGTTCACACGTGAAAAGCCCTCATGATACTCTGACAAGAATTCCTTGACAAGTTTTTTTGTTGCACGGACTTCCAGTCCTGCAAATTGCACTTCATTAGCAGGAATGTGGTCACCCACATGATAAGCGTTTTGCCACTCTTTTCCTTGCCCATCCGTATGACGACGAACTTCTAACTTCGGGCGAACCACAAACATATCGCCTACTTTCACCTCCATCCCATCCGCCAATGCCCAAAGCATTTCGTCCTTGATGGCATCTATCGCAGCAACAAATTGTGAAGGAGCCATCTGATGATGCCTCCTCATACCATCTCTCATATCCTTGAAGTCATACACACCCTTGACTACAAACTGAGGATGAATTAAATACTTGCCAGTCTCGTCTTTCCTCGGAGATTGGTGTTCTATATACCCTATCGATCCTTTAGCTCTTGGCATTGTCTTTATCTATATTTCTTGATATATTCAACATTTTTAAGGTTCTCCCATCATGTTTTCCATTATAACACTTCTCCAGACATTCACCGAAAATGTCATTTGGGGAAACAGCATCAAAGAGAGTCAAGCAAGAGCAAGCCTTGCGAGCATCAATACCACCGAGTACTTCTCTTGCCGTCTTTCCCTGCTCCACTTGATTCAAGAGAAGTTGGCAAACCTTTCTCAACCTTTCGTTCAAGACTTCATCTTTCAGATATTCTTCCGCCTCTTCACGACAGGAAATGCCATAGTAATTAGAATTATAGCTATATCCCAACCCTTTCATCTGAGGAAACACAAACCATATCCAATGGCTGCACTTACAACCTTGCTCTAATTCTCTCACAGCTTGATTATATATGCCGTATGCCTCTTGCGCTTCTATGAAACGATGAAGGTCAAATTTGTCTTCTATCATAGTCATTTCTTTTCTTCATTTCTCAAACGGTCTATTTCAGACATCAGGCTTCTTTTAGCATCAAAGAAAAGACCAAGGATACACGGCAGATAATTTTGCACATCGGTAATTCCCGGATCCAGAATTGTATCAAATTTAGTATGAACCCATATTTTCTTATCTTCCGTAATAGTATATACTAAAGTCCGTGGACCATTTAGGTTAACATTATTAATCGCTTTTCTCAACAAAGATACCTCTTCTATATTTTCAACATCTACACTATGCCAAAACATATCCCAAATCACGATCATCCTATAGCCATTAGTGGCATGTATGACAAAATGTTCTCCTTGAAAAGTAAACAAAAGTCTATCAGGGTCATCATCGTCAAATATAACTTGGCAATTCACTCGTTTCAAAATCTCAAGGCATAAATCTTTCGTCTCTAAATTAGAAAAATCATTCATAAGCATTTTATTTTTTGTTTCAACATTTACACTAACAGTAGGAACCGTTTTTGGGACTGTATCCTTTTCTTCAGGCTCAGAAGCCTCATCTTGTTCCACTTCTGATTTATTTTTCTTCCCATATGTATGTTTACAAATGAAGACAATCGCACCTATAACTATTACAGGAAGCAACAGGTCACTAAAAACAGAATACATTATCATCATAGGTTTTATATTTTTTGTTCATAGATATATACCTATTATTATAAAAAGGTAAACAGCTTATACTCCTATTTTTAAGATTCACCTTTTCCTTCCGGCACACTTTCCGAAGATAGCATCCAATACCATCTTTCCTACTTTTCTTTCCAATCCAGCCTTAGAAGTTGGAATACCTGTTTCACGAGCAAACTTTTGTTTTGCTTGAGCTATACCAAGAGCCCGATTTAAAGAGAAGCTCAGTCCTGGAATTTTAAACTTTGTCATAACAATAACCTCCCATTAATTTATACATTCAAGACAAATATCTCAAACATTGATAAAACATTACTTTTCCTTTAGTATTCCTATACTACGCATAATTCCAACCTTGCCCCATATCTAAATACAAAGCATGTTGAACCTTAAATGCTTGTAAACAATTCACCAAAAACTCTAATTAAAAAGAAGTTTGATTCTATCATTTTCGTTATAAATTTATATTTCAGCTGTTACACTTTCTTCATTATTTGGAACATTTGACTGAATATAGGCAGAAGGATTAGCTTCAACCTTTTCCAATTCTTGTTTTTTCCATTTTTCCAAAGCTTTACATAAAATTTCAGACTGTGCTAAAGCAACTTTATTCATCAATTCTTTATTTGCGTTTAATTCAGTCTCTAATTTCTGTTGATTTCGTTCTGTGGATATTTGAACTTCTGTATTGATTTCATCATTTATATCAGAAATCTGCTTGTCCGCCAAAACTCTAACTCGATACATTTCTGCTCTTAGCATATCATCATAAGGACCAGAAGCAATCATCATTTTAAAGAATGTTGGCGCTGTTTCTATAATGATAAATAACATCATTATCACAAAAGACACAATTGAAAGTTCTGTAGACTCTGCCTTTATATGCGAGAAAGCTTCATAACGTACACAAAAACCATTTTCTTCATTGCCTTTTTCGATATCTCGATTAGCTTTATTATTATTAATTGCAATTTGTTCTTTAATTTCTTTCAATTCTTCAGCATGAGCTGCCTCCCAAGCATTTTTCTCATTTTGAATTGCAGATAAATTACGTTGCTTATCTTTCCAAATCGAACCATGGCCAGCCTTTCCACTTAAAGCAGTTCCTTCCCCCTCACGCATCAATTCCTCATTTGCAGCAGCAAGTCTTTTATCTATGGACTTTTGCTCTTGCTCCAAATTATCACGACGCTGGATCAAAGAAGTATTTCCTTTGGTCACTTCATGACGAGTCGCATTTGTTCTTTCTATATTATCTTTGACCAACTGAGAATTTATACGATCCTCAAATATCTTCATTTCAAGAGGTGTTGATATAACTATACCTAAAAATATCGCCATAATAATTCTTGGTAAACCAGACTTGAATTCTTGCTTACTGATTGTTACCTTACCATCGGAATACATAGTATTGACTATAAAGCGGTCTAAGTTAAATATAAGTGCACCCCAAAATATACCAAAAGCAACAGCAGTCAATTTGTCATCGAAAACAGTAAATAAGGCATATCCCCCAGACAAACAAGCCATTAATGCCGTAAACAAAATAGTACCACCCATACCTGCATACTTAGCATAATCCGTAGGACATTGTCTGACTACCTTACGATTTACTCCACAACAAAGCCAAAGGAATTCATTTAATGCTCCTCCCCACTCTACATACTCTAAATCATCATTTTTATTTTCCATCACTTTCAAATTTTAGATACTCTATATTGTTTGTTATAATATTTATTGCAGTTTTCAATCGAGTGCGCAAACTGCTCCCCACCTTAATAGATAATGGATGTAAAGGTTTCAACTTCCTTAAATTGAATTTGCTTGGCTTTAAATCAACATCAAGATCTCGTAACTTTACATTCAATCCTTGCATATTTGTAATTACCTGCACTTTTGGTGAAGGAATTCGTTGTTGAAAAACAATCTTCTCCTCCATTTTCGGCATTGGAAGTAATACCGTTTTGACCATAGGAAGTGGAATCGTCTTAACCGTAATAGGCACTCGTTTTGTTACAAAATTGTCAGTCACTTCTAACCAGAACTTTTTTTCAATATCCGTAGTAACCACTTTACTTCCGGCAGAAGGAACTTTTATTCCATCCAACTTAACTTCAATGGCATTCTTAACATCCCATGATAATGTTACAGGAACATCCTTGTATGCAAATGCCTTGTCGGATTTAAACACGACCTCACTTTCAGAAAATACCCCAACGGTAACTGACTTTTCGACTTTTGTTGTTCCGTCAAGAGCTATAGCCTTTATAGTATAAGTTGTTGATATTTGGGGAGACTCCTTTCTTTGCCCTTTCAACGGAATTGTCTCAGAATTTGTACCGATGAATAGTTGAGCAGACTTAGCATTCAAGATATCCCAATATAATGTTGTAAATTCACCTTTCCCCTTTCTTAATTTGTCTGGTTCACAACTAATATTTATTACCACATCAGCAGAGACATGTAATTCCAATATCTTTGAAGCAGTTTCCAAACCATTTTCAACTTTTAACTCATACTTATACTTACCTATATGAGATGGTTTGAAAACATACTCACAGACACCAGAAGTTTGCAACTCGCCATTCAAATATACCTTTGAAGCATTCTCTACATTCCAAGTTAGTCTATAAGACTGATTTACGACTAATTCATTAGAAGAAGGTTTAAAAGATAATATCTTGGGAACTTTCATATATTGTTCCAACAACATATGAAAAGGAGTCAGATTATTAATGTCATCTTCTTTCAAATAATCTACCAAAATCTTAAGCAAAATAGGAAAGACTCCCCCCTGTTGCATTAAATCAGAATAGACTAAACTATGTTCTATATCCTTAAAATCATCAATAGAAAACAATAATTGCTCAGAATCTTCAATTTGATATTTTTCAACCAGACTAGGATTCTCCGAAATGGCTAAGATTGAAAGATAGATTATCAATTCTGAAAAATAATCTACTTTTTCATTTGCCATTTTATTCTCTGAACGTTTGGGATGCTGGTAACCTTTTAATCCTTTAATAATATCAAACTCTCCATCAAGTTCAGGAACATATACAGAATCGTAGTCTATTAGATATATATCATCTTTTGCATCAATAAGGATATTGCCATGTTGGAGATCACCATGAGAAATATGATGGTCATGCAATGTTGTAACCATCTTAACAAAGTTACTTGCCAAGTTCTTAAGTTTTTCTTTATCATTTCGATAGGTACAAATGTACTCCTTTAAATTTTTACCCTCAATCCACCTCATACGGGTTGTCGGATACTTCTTGCCTTCTACAATTATACCTTCATCTACATAGTTAAAGTTACAAAAATAAGGTAATTGCAATTTTGCTAAAGCCTGAGAGAGTTTCATAAAATGCCCTCTCATATTCCCCAAATCTGCATGCCAGCAACGAAATGCCCATTTTTCTCCTTTATTTACATAAGGATAGGCTACCGAAAAACCACCAGCATAAACCATAACCCTTCCATGTTTGTTCTTACAGAAGATACCATTTTTAACATGTTCGTCAAGAACTAACGAATTACTATTTTCTATTGAAGTCCTTATACTTGACAGCGTTGGCATTATTTTGAAAGTTTAAACTTGTTAGAAATATTTTTAACTATATTTACACTCTTATCGTATATTTTTTTAGATCTATCATAGCCATTACCTCCATTCCATTTTGCTGAAATTTCTGATGCATCTTCTGTTCTCCCAGGTTGTGGAATATAACCGTTTCCTCTACCCCATTTATTAGAAATATTATCAACATTTGATACGATCGCTCTTTCTAAAGGTTGCAAATCATCAAGAGTTGGTAATTCTATAAATTCTATAAGTTTATTTACCAAAGGAGCTAATATATCATTCTTACGAAGTATCCCTAACGTTACGGAGTCCCTTGGAGATTCGATGTCATCTTTTGTAAAAAGCATAGTTTCTGTATCCTCTATATGTAACTGGCTCCATAAAAAAGGATATATAACCAATGCTTTCAAACTCAAATAAATCACTAATTCGGAAAAGTAATCTGCTTTTTCTGTTACATACTTATTGTGCCATCGAGATTTATGCTGATAGCCAGCAAGACCTTTAACCTCATCAAGCATCCCTTTTAGAGTAGGTACATACATCGAATCATAATCAACAAGTACAATATCTCCATTATCTCTTACAAGAATATTTCCATGTTGTAAATCACCATGAGATAAATGATGTTGATGCAAGTCTCTTACCATAGCTTTAAAACTTTCAGCTAATTGATTTATACAGGTTGAATCTTGAAGATGCCTACTTATATATTTTTTGAGTGGTAAAGCTTCAATCCAATCCATTACAACAATTGGTTGTAACCCTTTTTGTGTCATTATGCCATCCTCAAAATAATCAAACCTTACAAAATAAGGAAGTTTACAATCTTTCAATGCATCCGATATTAGCTTGGTTCGTTGTTTCATATCAGAAATTTCGGCATGCCAACATCTAACTGCAAATTTTTCTTTTGCTGTCAAAAAAGGAAAAACCACGCAAAAACCTCCTGTATATTTCATCAATCGGTTATCTTTTTTAATAGGATGACCACCTTTTAAAATTACAGGATGCACCAATGCAGATGTTTTTATTGCCGTACTATATTCTGGAATGCTAGGTAATGCCATTCTATTAACGTTTTAAAACTATGTATTTTTTATGAAAATTCTCGATAGCTTTTTTAAAAGCTTTTTCTACACATTTATATTTTACCTTTGCATATAAACCACAATGACTATAATTTTTTAATATGCTTTTAAAATCCGAAAGAAAAACATCAAAGAATTCAATAACTAATACTTCTTTTTTCTCCATATTACCTTGCAAAATTGAAGTTGGTACTATTTGAAGATTATTCTTTTCTAAACGAATTAATTCTTCTATTTTATCTGCATGTTTTATAGTTATAGCATTGCTACAATCATTTTGGATAATAACAAGAGTACTATCATCATTATGCATACCTTTTGTTCTCCATTCCTCTACTAACGCTTCAAAATCTTCATGAGTTTCTATATTTAATAATCTGTTTACAAGTAATTTAGTACTTCCTTGCTTTTTTTGTTCATTCAAAAAATCCGAAAAAGGATCTGACACCAAAAGCAGAGTTTTATTAGACTCTAACTTACCAGTAACTTTTTTTGCTTTTCCCTTTCCTTTCTTCTTTGGATTGCTATCATAGTGATCAGGATAATTATTAAATTCATCTTCTTTTTGGGATGTATATATATTCTTAATTTCTGAATTTTCGATTTCTATCAAACAAGAATCACCAAGCACATTGCAAGTCCATTCATTAGCATTGAAACGGACACCTACAAGTGTTGCACCTGCAGATTTACCTAATACGAGATTATTCTCATTTCGAATTATTATATTTTTCTTTGCTCCATCACGTTTTTGCTCTTCTATTCGAGACCTTACTTTTTTTGTCCATGATAAACATAAAGAATTTAGAACAGAATCACTATGCTCATCACACAAATCCCATTCTTTTTTCTCTGTAAAACTTGTAGCAAGAATTTCCGCCCAAATCTTTTGAAAAAATGATTGAGACATTCCATCTGAAACTGCCATAGATTTAGTATCAATATTGATACTAAATCTATCTTGGCAATCTAAAAACGTTTCTGCTTTCTTATGAGTTATAAAAGCACGTATTTCCATATAATTAATATTTATAATCCCTTGTCACCTTGACCTTTAGAAGAACCAAAATCTATAAGTTGAATTAATTGAACACCATCAGCTTGGTAAATAAAACCATGTGAACCATCTTTCAACGAGAATTCATTTTTGGCTGCAGCAGACTTGTATGAATCAGGTACCTCACTTGAAATATCAAACAAGAACTGAGCCTCCTCTTGTGAAATTGCATCACGCTCAGAAGGAAATGCCAAACCACCATTTACATCATCTATCTCAGCATTAAAAACAAGAACATTTCCATCACTATTTTGCATATTCTTGATTTCATTAACTAAATCAACTGTTTCTTTCATACAAACTCTTGGATCTTTTCCATCATAATAAGGTACACCATCTGAAATATTAATAATAACAGGAGCTGGTCTTTCTGGATTATCACTAATCCATTTCTCACAAAGTTCTTTTGCTAATTGGAAAGCACCTAACATATTAGTTGCACCATTACTTATTGGTTCCACCCAAACAGGCTGTTGTACCTCCACTTCAACAATGCCACCTGTACCATCAGGTTCTTTCTTTTTAAGAGATTCATAACGAAGAGGATTTTCATCCAAATCTTTTAACCACCCAGAACAAAGTTCTTTGACATCGTGATTATATCCAATTACAGAAATAAAACAACGATTTTTAGGAGATTCACCATCATAATTTTTTTGAATTATATTATCTATAACTTTATTAACTGCCAAAGAGGCAAATTGTGTTCTTGTTGTACCCTCATAAGGACTCAACATTGAGCCAGATTGATCCAATAAGATAATCAATAGTCCTGGAGTTGCAGAACTCCATTGTTTGTCATTTTTTGCCATAACGTAAAAGATTTGATTAATGTTATTATATTTTGCTTTTTATATCAAGTATTCCATATCACTCAATATTTCTTAACTTCTTTGACATTACCAGTAGCACCCAATCGAACTTTAAAAGCTTCATGACAAGTCAAACAACAATATTGATGCCAAGAACGACCATAAGCAGTATTTGCGCCCAAAATGCCAGGAATACCTGTCGCCATTTGAAGAAGAGCACCTCCTACAATAGAGCCTGCTTTTGCTAGTGTATCACTTAATTTTCCATTTTTTGTCTTTTGGGTATCATAACTACCACAATAAGGACATTGTACTATTGTATTCATATTCATTTTTTTTTAAAACGACACTGTTATAAAATCACTTTCGAAGTATTCTTTCTACCTCATACTTTAAAGAAAGAAGCTCTGCATAGTTATATCTACTCATAGCTATACGTTTCATCAACTCTTCAGCTTCTTTTCTATGTTCCAAATTCTTATCAGGATGGGCTTTGACACAAAGTTCTTTATATAGTTTACGAGCATTTACAATGCCATCAATAACATTAAGACTTTCGTCTTTTTCTACATTTTCTCGAAAACGCAAACGTTTTAAGAAACGGACTAATATATTCATAGCTATTTGATAAAATACTGATTAAGATTAGCAAATTTCTTTAAAGCATAATCATGGCTCAAATTAGTTGTCTTTCCCTTAATTATAAGAGTATCAAATCCCATAGCCATAAGTTGACGAACAAATACTGCATTATCTGTAACATATTTAGCTAATTCATTAATCTCAGACTCTTGTAACATGGAATCATTCTCAATGCTAATTTTAAAACCACTACGAAACCATAGAGAACTCATTTCATGAGCATACTCACTACGACCTTGGGAAATCGAAATTTTACAAAGACGATTAAATTCACCACTTGTAAAATATTCTTTAAAAGCCAAATTCATCTGATTGATAATTTTCATTCGTTCAAATGATCCATCAAGCAAAGAATTTATTAGATTTGTTATAAATACCTTAAAACTCATTTGTCTCACTTTTTTCCAACCAGTTCCCAGTAGCTGTATTAGTTATTAAAGTTTCATGAAAAAGCGTGGGACTATTGCTATTACCGGATAGAGGTTGTGGAAAGACCCGTCAGCTAGTAATTAAACAATAGCCCACGCCATAAGATATATCATTCCCTTATCAAAAGGGTACAATAATCCATAAGGCGTGAGCAGTATTGCCTATCATCACAGCTGACTTTGAAATTTCCACATTTCTATCGCAGGATAACGTTCAATACGCTCATTCATTCAAGTCTTCATCACGACCGTTCTTTTCCGTTCGCTCCAACTCTGCCTACAAAAGTACTAATTGTTTTTTATTCTGCAAAACTTTTTCTTAGTTTTTTCTCCAATCAACACTTTTGTTACTACTATATACCATATAGCAGAAAAATGTAAACAAGAAAAACAAAAAAATATCCTCATTGCTTAATTTTAGCAATGAGGATATTTTTTATATCTTTACAATAAGCCTCGCTCATTTCTTATATTTTATATTCAAGACACTCTTTTCATTATCTATCTCTATCTTACCAGCACGACTTAGTACCGACTGTCCAAGAAGCAAAGGAGCTTTCTGATTCTTTACGATGCTGGCACGGACATTATCTAATGACAAGTCACCAAACTCCACTTTGCGAAGATTGACAACAGTGCCCTCTGAAACCGTTCCATTGGCATCACTATAATAGCCTTTGCCTACAATATCATTCTTATTCAGATAACCGTTCTTCATCATGAAGTTAGCCTCCACCATAGACAAAGAAACATCAGAGGCACCCGTGTCAAAGGTGAAACGAAGAGGCAAGCCATTGATCTTGCAATTCACATAGCAACTGCCATACTCTTTGACAAATGGAATCTGACAAGTATATTCCTTTTGATTATCCTTGATGCCCAACTCCTCTTTCTGCTTTCTCTCACTTTCCTTTAACTTCTCCTGATACTTCGAGATGAGAGACTTAAACTCAGGCATATCCCTCAAAGGATCCATATCATCGTCATTGGCTATATGGGCAAAATGACGAAAACCTTTTTCAAATGATTTTTCCAGATAGCCCAAGGCTGTTTTCTTCTCTCCCATTCTTGCATAAAGACAAGCAGCATCATAGAGATTTCCATTACTCTCCGAATGAGCCAGCACACTATCCATGAATGCTATCGCCTTTTCTTTCTGTCCTAAGGCAAGGTAGGCATAATGAGCCGTATTGCTTTCCCCATAAACTGTATCCAGCTCAACAACTTTCTTATAATCAGCCTCAGCAGCGGTCCTGTCACCTTTCAACATATACATATCACCTCTACCCAAATAAGCATAGGCATAGGTAGAATCAAGCATAATGGCTGTAGAATAATCCTCAATAGCCCCCTCTACATCATGGATATTGTCTTTCATAAAACCACGGCGATAATAGCCTCCATAGTAATCGGGATACAGATCTATATATGAACCATACTCCGCTATTGCTTCCTTTGCACGCCCCATATTATACAATATGTCTGACTTTTCCATGATATAACTTGCATCTGTAGAATCCATGCTAATAGCTTGATTGATAAAATCGAGTGCCAAGTCGCCTTCACCAAGTTCATCATAACAATTAGCTATTCTACAAAGAGCCATATCATCCCTGGAAATCTTATTGGTTGCAAGGTATGCCTCTATAGCCTTTGTATATTTTCCGATTGTTTCATAAACGATACCAATGCAAAACGGCCAGTAGCTATTTGTTTTATCCTTGGCTTGTTGTATTTTCAGTTTGGCAAGCAGCACATTGGTCTCTGGCTCTTTCCAGTCTTGCAATATATAAAAAGCAGAATTGTCACCATCCATACTCATCGCTTTCAACAGGTCATCAGCAGCCTCACTATATCTCTTCAATCCCATATAGGCTTCCGCTCTAAAGGCAAAGCACTTAGAATTCTCTGGGTTCAACTTGATAGCATAATCCAACAATTCGACAGCATTTTGGTACCGTTTCTCATATTTAGCATTTCTTGCCTTACCCAAATAAGCCACATCACTGCTTGGATTACCTTTAAGAACTAAGTCATAGTCGGCATCTGCCATTCTATAATTCTCCTTACTAAAATAATATTCAGCCCTATCATACAAAGTATTTTCATCATTTGGATTCATTTTCAAAGATGAATTCCAATCTTCCTGAGCCTTGTTTTCATCATCCAAATCCAAATACACTTTTGCTCTTTGACGATAAGCGAAAGAAATCCAATCTTTATCTTTCTTCAGTAAGTTGATTGCTTGAGTATAAGCCTTCAACGCTTCTCCATTTTTCTTATTATTTTGATTAATCAAACCTATGTAATAATAGGCATAACCATTCTTAGGATGGGTCTCCAATTCCTTAATAAGTGATTGCAAAGCTCCATCCTCGTCAGGTTGGTCATTTTGGGACAACAACTCCAAGGCATGCTTAAAGTTGTAACTGTTCTGATAGTCTTCTTTCTTTTGGGCTGAGATTGCCAAACAGAAAGAGAACAGAATCAATAAGATTACATTTCTTTTCATAAGTCTAACTATTTTGTGTTATTTTCATTCTTATATACTATATTCCTTTTAAAGGTAAACATATTTTATATAAAATAGCATGAAATCCTTGTCGACTTTGAAACTTCCACATTTCTATCCAACATAGACTCCTACTTTGCTACAAAAGTAGTGATTATTTTTCACAATAACAAGATTTTCATCATTATTTTTTTAAAGGGCATTGAAAGACACGATAACGGACTATCAAAACTTCCACATTCCTATCCATCGTGTCTCCAATGCCCTATACCTTAACTGTTGTAATATACTTGATTTAACTTACCATTCTGTCTATATATACCAAAGACCCTGATAATGTAAACAAGAAAATGAAAAAAATTGGGTGAAAAATGCTTTTTCTCAATATTTTACTGTAACTTTGCCATAGAATTTAACACCATAAGTATATGACAATATCTAAAATTTCTACTTATTTGAAGAACATACTCCTGTGTTTCTTTTTGACTTTTTGTCTCCCTCATGCAAATGCACAAGAACAATTAATCAAGCAACTGGATGAGCTATTAGGGAACGAAGATTTCAACAATTGGGATAGTGCCTTTGTAGCCCTTAACAACATAAAACCTCAGTGTGAGCAATCAACTTCAAGAGAACTCAAATGTAAATTTGCATACGCTTATGGTGCAACTCTATATAATATCAATCGCTATGAAGAATGTATTAAATATATAAATGACTTTCTACGATATACGAATGAAGACAACGGATTTAGTTTCTCTGGCTGTGAAATACTTGGTGCTTACCAAAGTTTAGGCAAATGTTACATTAAACTTAATAAATATGACGAAGCCGAAGCTATAACGAGGAAAGGTATTATCCGATACAATACAATTCTTACAGAATGTTATGACGGTCATCTCATGTACGAAAACCTGTTAGAAATTATGAAAGAAAAGCAAGATACGGTCTTGCTTCCACAAGTGCATCACGATATTCAAAAGTGCCAAATTTATTTTTATGCATCAGAGGCTAAAAATGAATCTTGGGATAAAATAAAACAACAGTTTGACCAATATTCCGATACCATTAATCTTGGCTTACAACAATCAGATCTTAAAACCGCTCTTGAATATAGGGAAAAACGTAGTTTTCTTTTGCAAGGAATAGCCTTTAACGATGAAGCAGAATATGAATACCTCTCCTTGATCCAAGACATACATCAACAGGCTCCTAATGAAAAAGAAATACTCATGGACTCATATCTTGGGTTAGTCAGACTGTATAACCAGTCCAATAACATAGCCGGGATAAGGAAGATTTTACCAGAGATTAATACCTATTTATCAAACAACAAGACTACAAATGACAATATTCCTTTTCTTATTTATAACACAGTAGGCTTGGCTCTTGACAAAGCAGATTGTTTTTCAGAAGCCAGAGACTACTTTCATAAATCAATTAGCCTTTGCAAGAATGATAGTTTACTAAACATCATGAAAGGCATCATGAAAGATAATATTGCAATATCCCTAAACTCGGAGGCTGTATCATACATCAAGAACAATACAAATTTATCAAAGGCAAAATCAAATCTCCAAAAAGCAGAAGAACTAACTTCGGACCCACAACTCAGAGCTACCATATTACATAACATAGGAAAATTAGAAATGGTGAAAGGAAATTATGCCGAAGCATTAAAAATCCTGAAAGAATCTGCCCAAATCCAAAAGGATACAAATGGTTCTATTTCGGATAAAACTACCTCATATATTAACGAATGTATCAAACACTTATGAAAAAATATTTATTTACAATCTTGTTCTCCTGCCTTTTGATAAATGCTTATGCACAATCAACAGCAACAGACTCCATTTCTCCTTTATACGAAAGCTATATAAATGAAGGGAAACATAGGGAAGCAGTAAAACTTGGACTACAATACTTTCTAACAAACAATTATAAAGATGCCGCTCTAATATTTGAGAACATTGTTACACAATATTCAAAAAATCCATTGGCGTACAATCCTAATGATTTTGTTATCTACACAGGGAAGTTAAGTGATTGTTATATCAGTATGGATGAGTGGGCAAAAGCAGACAAATTATTGACAGAAACAATTAACCTCCTCTTTAAAAATAATATCAAGACAAATGCCGTCCGCTACTTGTGGGCGCGCCAGGGTATTGTCCAAATCTACTTGAATAATTACAAGTCGGCTTTAACATCTTTATATAATGCCAAGAGACTATTCGATATTATCAATGATCATGGACCTGAATATGGAAGTGTATTGAGTAGTTTATCTACCATATATTTCCAAGATAAAGATTATCTAAATGCCAAACTATTTGCAGATGAGGCGGTAAACATCATGAAAAATCTAAATGGTACTTTAGCTTTACTAAGTGGGAAACATCTTTGTTTAAATAATATTGCGCTAATATACTCACAGTTAGGGTGCTATAAAGAAGCCACAAACATCTTGGAGAATGTCATAAAAGAGAAAAAAGAAAACAACTATCATGGTGAACTCGGGTTGATATATGGAAACTTAGGGGACATTTATATGTTACAAGGTGATTATAAAAAAGCAAAAGAATATGTCGAGAAATCCCTTTCATATAGTATGAAACTTATAACGGAAATAAACTTCATGGGTGATTACCTGTTTATCTTAAAACTAACAAAAGATCCATCTTATTCAAAGATATTGCAAGAATATAATACGAAACAAAAAGCTTATATTGCATCGATATTGTCTTCTTTTTCTGATTCTGAATGGGAGAATTACTGGGATAGACAGGTCATATTGTTGACAGCCTTGAACAATCTCGACTTGAATGTCGAGAACAATCAAAGACAGGCGATATTGGCTTACAATAACAACCTATACACCAAGGGACTTCTGCTTCATTCCAACAATTTGATAAAGCAAATAGTCTACAATGAAAATAACAAAGCCGACATCAAGAACATATACAACAAAATACAAGGGCTCAAAGAATTGCTGATTGACAGAGCTACCGACAAAGACTCCATCCCGAATATACAAACAAAATTGATAAACACTCAAAAGGAACTATTAAGTAAAGTTGATTTAACATCTTATTTGAACACAGGCTTCAAAGATTTTTACGATGTCAGAAATTCTCTAAAAGATAATGAAGTTGCCATAGAATTTGTCTATATGCCAGAATCACTCTCTCCTAAGAAAATTTCTCCAAATTATGGAGCATTGGTAATCAGGAAAGATTATGAAGCGCCGATACCTATCAAACTATGCAACGTAGATAAATTTGACGATCTTGTTGCTTCAACGGCAAACAACCAAGACCTGTCTTTATATGACATCAAGGATACAAGAATATATAATCTCCTTTGGAAAGACTTGATGCCATATATACATAAAGGTGACATTGTTTATTATGCGACCTCCAGCAGTATCAACAATATAAACCACAAGACTATCTCGAATGGTAGCAATCGCCTTTCTGATATATACAAGATGTATCTCTTAAGTTCAACGGCTAACATTGCTGAACTGAAAAAAGAAAAATTTGATAGTTATAAATCAGCTGTCATATATGGAGGGATAAACTATAATGAACCTGCAGATGACATGGTAATGGAAGCTCGTAAATACAAAACTATATCCAGGAGCAACCAAGATATGTTGGCACTACGGGGCAACACCACCAGAGGCAGTTGGGATTTATTACCTGGAACTCTTGAGGAAGCTAAAAACATAAATGGCATTCTCACAAGCAAAGGTATCCCAACCACCTTGTTTACCGACAACCAAGCTAACGAAGAATCCATCAAAAACCTCAGTGGAAATTCTCCTGCGATATTGCATATCGCTACACACGGTTTTTATGTTGAGTCACCTAAGGCTACCAATCATGGAAAAAGTTTCTTTGATGGATTGATTGGTAATACAAAACGAGATGTTAGTATGTATCATTGTGGACTTCTGTTTGCTGGAGCAAATACGACATGGACTGGGCATGCCCCCAAAGATTCTGAAGACGGTATATTAACTGCCGATGAACTTTCTCGGATTGACCTATCAAACACCCAATTGTCCATACTTTCCGCATGTAAGACAGGTCTTGGAGAAATCGGATTTGTCGATGGTATCTATGGACTTCAAAGAGCTTTGAAGCAAGCCGGTGTCCAGTCTATCATCATGAGTCTTTGGAGTGTTGATGACAAGATAACAGTAAAACTAATGGATTCATTCTATAAGAATTTAACTAATGGCATAGAACGTCATGAAGCTTTTCAAAAAAGCATTGATACCATTAGAAAAGAATTCCCCAATCCCAAATATTGGGCTGCATGGGTCATGTTGGATTAATGAAGTTTTTCAACATTCATGATACGACTAATTGATATTTTTTGTAATTTTGCAGACAAAATGACTGTGTTATGATAAAAAACATATTTGCTATCGCATTTATGCTTTTCCTTTCCTTGAGCATCTTCGCCCAAAGAAAAAGAGCATTGCTTGTGGGAATATCGAAATATGACATTCCTCAAACTGGCTATCAATGGAACAACATAAATGGAGCTAATGACGTTGCTTTGCTATCCCCTATCCTAAAATCGAAAGGCTTCGTCGTAAATTCATTAACCAATGAGGAAGCAACTTATGACAATATCATCACCCATATAAACAAACTTATTAAAACTTCTCGAAAAGGTGACATTGTCTTCTTCCATTTTTCTGGTCACGGTCAACCTGTCGAAGACAGGAACGGTGACGAAGAAGATGGTTGGGATGAGGCGTTGATTCCTATTGATGCCTATAAGATTTACCAAAAAGGCATCTATGAAGGAGAAAAACATATTATTGATGATGTATTTGGAGCATTGATTTCCAAGCTACGCACAGCGATAGGTCCCCAAGGTTTTGTCTATGTCGTACTTGATGCTTGTCATGCTGGTACGGCTTCTCGTGGTGATGGTGAAGAGACTCCCATCAGAGGAACCTCGCAAGGATTTGTCTATACCAGAGGATAGTATTTCGTTCCCAAAAAGATAAAGACTGCGAACTATTACAGAATTGCAAAGTCTGCCAACATGGCGAATGTGACATTCTTTGAAGCCTGCCGTCCCTATCAATTGAATAAAGAGATTAAAGTCGGCAATACGTATTATGGTTCATTGTCCTATCTATTGTCATTGTCGATAAGTTCTGCTGGTTTAACAAATCCGAGTTTGCTTATCAATACACTTAATAAATATATCATTTCGAGTGGGAAATGGCCAATGGACCAAAATTTAGTAATAGAAAAAAGTTATTAATATGTCAATGATAAAAAACATCAATCATAAGATTCCTGAAACCGAAAGAGAATTCAATACATTTATCTTAATAGAAAAAGATAAATGTATCAACTATCTTAGGAAATACCCTGGCTTGTCGTTAGATGATAGCAAGGATGTTTTTCAGGAGGCAAGCATTGCACTTTACAATAACATTTGCAGGAGGAAAATTACTACCGAAAATCTGAAATGCTCTTTATCAACATATCTTTGTAGAATTTGTTATAACTTGGCATTGAAAGTAGTCAGAGATAAAAATTACAAATCGATTTCCCTTGATCCTGATAACAAATTCCAAAATCCCCTTGACAAACCAGAATATGCTGTTGATGAAAACAAATTGGATGAACTTCTTGCTATTGTGTCTGACAAAATAGATTCTATTGAAGAAACTATCAAGAACTTACCAGAACCATGCAAAAGAATCTTCAGAGGTTATTATTGGGACGATATTACTTGTGAGCAAATAGCTATCAAATATGACTTTGCTAATGCCAATACCGTAAAATCTACCAAAACAAGATGTATTAAGAAATTCAAGGAATGGTTTGAACAACATTTCCCTAATGTATTAAAGACGATAAGGAGGACCAAATAATGAACAACAATGAACAATTTGAAATATCGGCTTTGGAACAAATGGATGAACGCATCGAGCGTTTTATCCGTAATCAAATGACCGAAGAGGAAGAACAAGAATTCCGCCAAGACATAAAGAGTGACGAAGAACTTCGCATAAGGACTTATGTTACTGCAACTATGGCAAAAGGGATGAAAAAACTTCAAAAAGAAGAAGCTAAAAAGATTATTGATAGTTGTATATCTAATAATGAGCACCAGATTAGGTACACTAAATTAAGATGGGTTGTTTCCATTGCAGCCCTATTCATCGTTGTCTTTGGTGGGTACTTTGGATATAATGAATACGATTATCATAAGAGAAATGTAATCGTTGCCGAATATATCATTAATTATCAATCTGCAAGAGGAACTGGAGAAACAGAAATCGAAGAGAAACTGAAATTGCTTGCCGTAACGATTCAAAGAGAACGGGATATGACTTCCGCTATCTCTGAATTACAGCTTTTGTATGCAAAACGCAAGACCGACCTTGCCTGTATACAGAACTCAACTATGATTTCTTGGAATTTAGCCTTAGCTTATTTCAAACAAAACAAAAAAGAAAAGGCAAGGGCTATCCTCATAAATCTTAAGAAAGAAGAACCAAGCACTACTAAGAAGGTAAACGCTTTGTTGAACAAGATTAATTAACACGAAATAAGGGAAGAAAGTTACACTTTCTTCCCTATTATTTTTAGCTGAACTTGTTTACTTTTCCGTTCTATATGGTATTATAAATTATATAAACGTCTAAGAATGAACAAAAAAACAAGCAGCATGAAAAAATCAAACCTACAATTAGATTACATCTTTCATCAAGTAGACAGATATGTTCGCAACAGGATGAGTAACAAAGAGGAAGCTCTTTTCTTAAAGAAAATAAAGAACGACAAACATCTTTGTAACATGGTATTTTACATCTGTTCCTTTATCAAACAGGTTAAGCATCTTTCAAAAGAATAGCCAATATAAGAATAAATTGACGAGAAATCAACCTAACATGGGGGTACACCATATTGCTTTCAAGAGTACCTATTACATTGCCATTAAGAAATAGGATGCCTCTCCCTCCACACTTCTTCGGCAAGGTACTTATCGCTGCGACAGTGCAAATCGGCAATGCCCTCCTCCATCAACTGCATAGTATCGGAATGATAAAACATATCCATTGCTGCCTCTAAAGAGATGGAATACATCTTACTTACCTCTTCTATAATTCTAGCATATTTTGCTTCCAATATTGCATGATAACCTACATCATTCCGAGGATTAGTTTGTTCTGTCATAATTGTATACATTCTTTAAATGTTAAACATAAATCCAAGACTTTCTGATTACGCAAGCATAATTGGTCGTTAGGGCGCTCAAACACAAGTTGGCGCAACGCTTCCTGCTTGGTTATATCACCTGCAAAATACAAATCAACCGTACGGAACACCTTATCATTAGCTATTCCCCCACGCACAACATCGTAACCGTCTGTAGCATTACCAGCTCTGCAATCTGCTACATAGTCAAGCCACTCTTCATTATAGCTGGAAAACTCCTTGACTTTGTAGGAAATAAAACTATCATCAAGCTCATATACATTTAGCCATGCATCTTTGCCTCTGCGCAAGAAACGCTGAGCATACTTAACAGCTTGTTCTCGCAAAGTCGTAACATAAAAACCTTGCCCAAAATCCAAGTATTTACGAGAGTGAGCAACATCAGGATGCTCAACCCTAACTGAAGAAGAATGATAAACTTCCATGCTCTACAACACTCCTTTCTCCCTCATATATTCTGTGAGGTCCTCCATCAAGTATTCTTTACCAAACGTATGTAACACATCATAACTTGGCACAATATATCCCATCAATATACCAGATGTCTTTAATCTCTGGTATACATCCCTTGCACTTAAGCCTAATCGTCGGGATAGGTTACCGATGCAATATGTCACGAAATCCACACTGTCTTTGTCCATATTTTATGCCTTTAATCAAAATATGACCATTTCGCCCCATGCATCATCTTTCTATTACAAGAGGTGACACATGGGGCGAAACTATTTATTTACAATCTTAATATCACTAAGAGGGATTAGTCGAGATTCAAGCTTTTCTTGATTGCGGCAATCTTCTCATCGGCAGCCTTGCTGCAACGCTCGTAGCAGCCGGCGCACTTGAATGAAGGATCTTTCACCTCAAGATAGAACTTAATCTTTGGCTCGGTACCTGATGGGCGAACACTCACCTTGGTATTGTCATCGCAGAACCATTGGAGTACGTTGCTTGTGGTAGGCATATCAAGTTTCTCCACACTGCCATCCTCCTTTGTAACAGTAAGAGCCTGATAATCTTTCCAAGTAACCACCTTGCTGCCGCCCAGCTCCTGAGGAGGGTTGGCACGGAAATCAGCCATCATCTGCTTAATCTCGTCAGCACCAGTCTTACCAGGACGAACCACATTAACCGTGAACTCCTTGCTGAAACCATACTCTGCATAAATCTGCATCAAGAGGTCATAGAGAGTCTTGCCTTGGTCCTTAGCCCAAGCTGCAATCTCGCAAATAAGACAGATAGAAGCAGGAGCATCCTTATCGCGTACCTTGTCGTATGGCAAGAAACCGAAGCTCTCCTCACCACCACCGATGTACTGCTGCTTGCCCTCAGAGATAGCAATCTCACGAGCAATCCACTTGAAACCAGTGTAGCAGTCACGAAGCTCTACATGGTTCTTCTTCGCAATCTCAGCGATGACCTCTGTGGTCACGATGGTCTTGACAAGGAAGTCTGTTGGCTTCAACTTGCCGAGCTTCTTCTTGTTCTCAATGATATAGTAGCAGAACATCATGGCTGTCTGGTTACCATTGATAATCATCCATTCACCCTTGTTATCACGGCAAACGATGGCAAGACGGTCAGCATCCGGGTCGGTTGCAACAACGAGGTCAGCATTCAACTTGGTACCGAGTTTCATACCGAGAGTCATAGCCTCAGCATTCTCAGGGTTAGGAGAAACAACAGTTGGGAAGTTACCATCCACAACCATCTGCTCTGGCACTACATTGATGTTCTGGAAGCCCCAAGAACGAAGACAGAGAGGAACAATGACACGACCAGTGCCGTGCATGGCTGAATAAACGATGTTAAGGTCTTTCTGACGGTTGATGACATCCTGGTCAATCATCGCTGTGTGAACGGCAGTCATATAGTCATAATCCATCTCACCGCCAATGATCTTAATCTTATCCCAGTTGGCCTCAAACTTCACGTCCTCGATCTTCACCTTGTTCACTTCCTCGATGATACCGGTATCGTGTGGAGCCAAGACCTGGGCACCATCCTCCCAGTAAGCCTTGTAGCCATTATATTCCTTAGGGTTGTGGGAAGCCGTTACATTCACACCAGCCTTTGCACCGAGCTGACGGATAGCGAAAGAGATTTCTGGCGTAGGGCGAAGGCTCTCAAAGAGATAAGCCTTGATGCCATTGGCAGAGAAGATGGCAGCGACAGTCTCGGCAAAGAGACGAGAGTTGTTACGACAGTCATGACCTACCACTACAGAAAGGTTTTCCTCACCCGGGAAAGCCTTGAGGATGTAGTTGGCAAAACCTTGTGTTGCCATACCTACGATATACTTATTCATGCGATTAGTACCAGCACCCATGATGCCACGCAAGCCACCTGTACCAAACTCAAGGTTCTGATAGAAAGCATCTACAAGGGCAGACTTGTCCTCTGCATCGAGCATTGCTTGTACTTCTTTACGTGTTTCTTCATCAAAAGCAGGTGTAAGCCATTGCTGTGCTCTTTCCTCACACTGCTTGATTAGTTCTGCGTTATTAGCCATAGTTGATAATATTATTGATTGAAATTTATTCTTATTTGCCTACAAAGATATATAAAATATTTGATAAACAAAGCAAGTTTGAACTTTTTTTTGTATTTTTGCATTCTGAATGGGACATACACCTAATTCATAGGATACAATCATTTAGGATAAAAAAGATTACAGAACATGGAATTACATTTTACAGGTATTATCATTGCCGTCTGCACCTTCTTGATAATAGGGCTATTTCATCCTATCGTCATCAAGACTGAATATTACACCGGCACTAAATTTTGGTGGATATTTCTAATAATGGGCATCGCCACTGTCGGGGCAGCGTTTATGATAGAGAACGTTTTGGTTTCAGCCCTTCACGGAGTTTTCGGAGCTTCCTGCCTTTGGAGCATTGGTGAGCTTTTTGAACAGAAACACCGTTGTGAGAAAGGTTGGTTTCCAAAGAATCCGAAACAAGAAAAAAACGGATACTATAAATAATGAAGACAGAACTGATATTGGTTGGCAAGACCGTCAACAAGCATTTCATTGCGGGCATCAAGGATTATGCCGAGCGCATCACCCACTATATGCCTTTCTCCATTACAACCATTCCTGAGCTCAAGAACACCAAGAGTCTCAGCGAACAGCAACAGAAAGAGCGTGAGGGCGAGCTTATCTTGAAACTACTCCAGCCATCGGATACCGTGGTATTGATGGATGAGCATGGACAGGAATTTCGCAGCATTGAATTTGCCAAATGGATAGAGCGCAAACAGGCTAACGCAAGAAGACTTGTGTTCGTCATCGGTGGACCATACGGTTTCTCACAAGCCGTTTACGACCGTGCCAATGAGAAAATATCGCTCTCCAAGATGACTTTCTCCCACCAGATGGTACGCCTCATCTTCACCGAAGCTCTTTATCGGGCATGCACCATCATCAAGGGGGAGCCGTATCATCATGAGTAGTTGAAAGTTGAGAGTTGAAAGTTATGATTAGCATTTAAGGAGGTTTTCTAAAAGGAATACAATAGCCTTTGAAGAGCAATTCTAAAAGGTAATCATAAATTTCATCTTTCATCTCTTAACTTTCAATTCCAAAAAGGCTAATCATAAATTTCAACTCTCAACTTTCAATTTTCAATTTAAAAAAGTATGAAATACATTGAGATAAAAGGAGCGAGGGCTAACAACCTCAAGAATATAGATATAAAGATACCACAGGGCAAGTTTGTTGCCATCACGGGTGTCTCCGGCTCGGGCAAGTCATCGTTGGCTTTCGACACACTCTATGCCGAAGGTCAACGCCGTTATGTAGAATCGCTCTCCAGCTATGCCCGCCAGTTCTTGGGAAGAATGAGCAAACCTGAGTGTGATTTCATCAAGGGTCTGCCACCTGCCATTGCCATTGAGCAGAAAGTCATTTCTCGCAATCCTCGTTCCACAGTGGGCACCAGCACCGAAATCTACGAATACCTTCGCCTACTTTTTGCCCGTATCGGAAGAACTTACTCGCCTATCAGTGGACAAGAGGTGAAACGACATACCACCGAGGATATATTGGAATGTACTCGCCAATATTCCAAAGGCACCAAGTTCTGCATCCTTGCCCCTATCCATGTAGTAGAGGGAAGAAGTCTTCGCAAACAACTGGAGATGTATATCCAGGAGGGGTATGCCAGGATTATGGAAAAGGGTGAGTTTGTTCGCATTGAGGACTTCCTTGAAACAGGAGACAAGGAACTGCTTGAGGCCTCTGGCGAGAGCCTGAAAGAGAAGATGCAGGCTTCTTCCTCAGAGATATACCTTGTCATCGACCGTTCTTCCGTCAGCGAGGACAAAGGAGACATCAGTCGTCTCATCGACTCTACCGAGACCGCTTTTTATGAGGGCAACGGTGCTTGCCGCCTACTTTTCTTGCCAAGCAATATCTCTTACGACTTCTCTACCCGGTTCGAGGCTGACGGCATGACTTTCGAGGAACCAACAGACAATATGTTCGCTTTCAACTCACCATTGGGTGCCTGTCCTACTTGCGAGGGCTTCGGCAGCATCATTGGCATTGACGAGAAGTTGGTCATCCCCAATACGGCGATGAGTGTCTACGATGGCTGTGTCGTTTGTTGGCGTGGAGAGAAGATGGGTATGTGGCTCAAGGAGTTCATTCGCCGTGCCGAGCCATACGACTTCCCTCTTTTTACTCCTTATTATCAGTTGACCCAGAAAGAGAAAGATATGCTTTGGCATGGTCTGCCTTGCGACAAGAACAAGGACATTCATGAACAGGTCAATATAGATGCTTTCTTCCAGATGGTCAAGGAGAACCAATACAAGATACAGTTCAGGGTGATGCTAAGCCGTTTCCGTGGCAAGACCATCTGCCCCGACTGCCATGGAACGAGGTTGAAGAAAGAAGCTACATACGTGAAGATTGGTGGCAAGAGCATCACCGAGTTAGTGGAAATGTCCATTACCAACCTCAAGGAATGGTTTGCCCATCTCGAGCTGACCGAACATGAGAAAAGTGTCAGCAAGCGACTCTTGACCGAGATTACCAACAGACTGCAGTTCTTGCTGGATGTCGGCTTGGGATACCTCACGCTCAATCGCCTTTCCAACAGCCTTTCGGGTGGTGAGAGCCAACGCATCAACTTGACCACCAGCCTTGGTTCTTCCTTGGTGGGCAGTGTCTATATCCTCGACGAGCCAAGCATTGGACTACATAGCCGGGACACCGACCGTCTTATCAAGGTATTGCGAGAGTTGCAAGAACTTGGCAACACTGTGGTTGTCGTAGAGCACGATGAGGAAATCATGAGGGCTGCCGACTACCTGATTGATATTGGTCCTGATGCTGGAAGACTGGGAGGCAAGGTTGTTTATGCCGGTCCTGCTTCCGAGTTCTCCACAACGGATAAAGACGAACAAGAGAAACTCTTAGCCAAATATCCTGATAGCTATACTATCAAATACTTAACTCATGAGGAACAGATTGAAGCCCCCAAGAGCTATCGCCCATGGAACATGAGCATTGACATCAAGGGTGCCAGGATGAACAATTTGCGTGGCATTGATGTCAAGATACCTCTCAATGTATTCACCGTTGTCACTGGAGTTTCTGGCTCTGGCAAATCTTCACTTATCAAGGGTATCCTCTACCCTGCCATGCGCCGTAAGCTCGACTTGGTGGCTGATGCTCCGGGCGAGCATATCGCTATGGAGGGAGACTGGAAGATGGTGAAGCACGTTGAGTTCGTTGACCAGAACCCTATCGGCAAGAGTACCCGAAGCAATCCTGCCACTTATCTAAAAGCATACGATGCCATACGAACACTCTATGCCTCGCAACCCTTGGCTAAGCAAATGGGCTTCACGCCTCAATATTTCTCTTTCAATGCCGAGGGTGGCAGATGTGAGGAATGTAAGGGCGCGGGATATGTCACTATCGAGATGCAGTTCATGGCAGACTTGGTTCTGCAATGCGAGTCGTGCCATGGCAAGCGCTTCAAGCACGACATCTTGGAGGTATGCTATGGGGAAAAGAACATCAACGATGTTCTCAACATGACCGTGAACGAGGCTATCGAGTTCTTCAGCGATGAGAAGAACACTCGTCTTGACACCGACTTCGACAACTGCCGTGTCATCGTGAACCGTCTTCGTCCATTACAGGAAGTTGGCTTGGGCTATATCAAGCTCGGTCAAAGCTCCAGCACCCTTTCTGGCGGTGAGAACCAACGTGTAAAGCTCGCTTACTTCATTGGCAAGGAAGAACAAGAGCCTACGCTCTTTATCTTCGATGAGCCTACGACTGGTCTCCACTTCCACGACATCAAGCGCCTGCTCCATGCTTTCAACGCCTTGATAGAACGTGGACACTCATTGGTGGTCATCGAGCACAACCTTGATGTCATCAAGTGTGCCGACTACATCATAGACCTTGGACCAGAGGGTGGCGACAAGGGAGGCAACCTTGTTGTCGCTGGCACTCCCAAGGAGGTAGCTGCCTGCAAGCAGAGTCTCACAGGACAATTCTTAAAGAAATATTTATAAACTAAAAATGGAAAAAATGAAAAGAATTATGTTAGCATTGACCTTGCTGGTTGCCATGGTTGCAACTGCAAGCGCACAAGCCGAAATCAAATTTGACAAGGTTATTCATAACTTTGGCAACTTTAGTGAAGCTACGCCCGTACAAAAGACTACCTTCACTTTCACCAACGTAGGTGACAAGCCGCTCATCATCAACCAAGCCATCGCCAGTTGCGGATGCACGGTGCCTACCTATACCAAGACACCTATCGCTCCCGGACAAAAGGGACAAATCTCCGTCACCTACAACGGCAAGGGTATGTTCCCAGGACATTTCAAGAAATCTGTCACCGTCCGTAGCAACGGTACTGTCGAAATGACTCGCTTATATATTGAAGGTGTAATGACTGAAGACAAGAAATAATGATATTCTATTTCTCTGGAACAGGAAATTCACGCTGGGTTGCCATCAAGTTGGCAGCAGCCACGCATGAAAAGATTGTTTGCATCTCCGACTATATGAGAGAGGGCAAACAAAGTGATAAGTTAGACGAGCCGTTTACCTTGCAAGAGGATGAACGGCTTGGCTTCGTCTTCCCAGTGCATGGTTGGAGAGTTCCCAAACTGGTACGCAGGTTCATCCGTCAAGTCGTTATCCATTCCTCTAAACCTCCATTCACCTATGCCGTATGCACTGCTGGCGATAGCATCGGAAAGACCATTGACAACCTCAACGATGCCATCTCCCAAAATCCATCCTTGCAAGCCTTGGGCATCCAACAAGTGTCCTCTGCCTATTCGTTGATCATGCCAGAGTCATACGTAGGCTTGCCATTCATGGATGTAGACACCAAGGAAAAGGAAATCACCAAGAAAGAGAATGCTTCCCAAGAGTTAGAGGTTATCTGCGAGGAAGTTTTCAACAGAAAAGAGGGCATCACCCGACTGGTCAAGGGCATCTTGCCTTGGTTCATGACCACGGTCGTCGGCAGTTTCTTCGAGAACGTTCTCATCACCGACAAGCGTTTTCATGTAGAGGTTGACCGCTGTGTCAAATGTGGTATCTGTGCCAATGTCTGTCCTGTAAACAACATTGACGGAGGAAAGGGCAAGTTCCCTGTATGGTTGCATCATAATGACTGCCTCACCTGCTTCTCCTGTTACCACCATTGTCCCCACCATGCCATCGAGTTTGGTCATCAAACCCAAAAGAAAGGGCAATATTATTACAAGCCCATCGGCAAATAAAAATCTGCGTAAATCAGCGTAATCTGCGGGAGATAAAGAAATAAGAAAAATCCGCGGAATAAAAAAATCTGCGAAATCCGCGAAATCTGCGAGACATAAAAAAATCTCCCTTATCAAATAAGACAAGGGAGATTTATATAACACTTAATTCAATTTCATGATTTGTTCTTTCGTA
>CAKQXI010000016.1 GCA_934281565.1 uncultured Prevotella sp. | reverse complement strand
GCCAGTGAGAACTTTGGCACAAATAAACCATTCAAGGTTACCAATTATGAATATACCAACAATAAGTTTGTTGAGATCGTAAAGCCAAATACAGAAACTAAATTCAGCGGAGGCAAAAAAGAGTATGGCGTATGGTCTACAACTGTTCCTGCCATAAAAGCCAATGCCATTAGTTCTGGTTCCAGCGTTTTGGAGAAGAAGCAAAGATTTACGTTGGAGTTAGGAGATATTTATTATTCCGATGGTGCGCTTACCCATCAGAACGAAGCCTTAGCTTCTAATAAGACATCAATAGGTCTTGTTGGTTATATTGCCCAAGGCAACGATGACTATTGGGTAGAGAAAAATACGAAAGCCGATGGTATCGGCGGTCATGCCTTGGTAATGGCTTTTAAATATATAAACACATACGGTGGTTATTCCGTTAAAGAAGTAGAAGCCGATTTCGCAGCAAATGCTTGGGGTGGGTCAAAAGTGAATGCTTATCTCGGTGGTATAGTTCATTGGGCATTAAGTAACGGAAATTACCAATCGGTGAAAACCACGGCTGCAAATATCCCTACTTCCAAGAATTCAGCTATTGGCTCAGGATACAAGAATACAGTGGCTCTTTGGCAAAATCAAAGATGCCCGATATTTTATAAAGTCTATCAATATAACGCTGCCCAAGAAGCTGCCAATAACTTTCCTAAGAAATCAACAGGTTGGTTCATAGCTTCGGCTGGTCAGTTTTATGCTGTATTGACAGGTTTGGGAGGTGCGGATGTCACTTTGAATTATGTTTCGAGTATAGGTAAGTGTTATTTGACGAAGAACGGATCGATAAATACAACGGCATCAATAAATAATGCCTTGGCTAAAGTTGGTGATGGGAATTATTCTGTTTTTCTCTCCAGTGACTTCATTGTTGAGTGGAGTTCTTCGGATACTGATTATGTGAATGCCGTGCACATGAGTGGTACCAATGATGGTCGTGCGTACTTTGGTCTTACAAGTGCTGGTAAGACTACAAGTTATGGTGGCAGTCGTCCATTCCTTGCTTTCTAACCAATAGCAATGAATAGAAGCAATTAGTATTGTTTATGGCACTTTATGAAAGTACTTCCTTTAGGTATGACACAGTGCTTTGTATAAGTGAAACACAGTGCTTTATATAGGTGTAATGAAGTACTTTATAAGGGCGTAAGACAGTGTGTTGTTAGACCCTTATAAAGGACTTCATAGTGTTGCTATAATATATATTCTGAGGGTAAGAGAAATGCTATGAACTAATGGCAATCTCTTATATCGTTACTTTAACTCAAAAGTAACCAACAAACCTTTATGGTCGGTAGGCCATACTCCCAAAGGTTCGATAAACTTGTCCTTTGAAGTCTCTGCCACTCGTTTTGCTTTGTAGATACTCTTTCTTGGACCAAAGATGATAGCATCCTTTAACTTCAGACGAGGATGAGGGTGATAGAAAATATAGTCGATGCGGTCACGCTCGTCAGACTCTGGGGCCCAACTTAGTTTCTTCTCGGCAACCAATGGGTTATCGGATGGGAAAGTGAAGCCGGGGTGGGTGAGGACATTCGGATAACGAGTGCGATAAGCATCTTGGTAACCAGCATTGTCAAGCAACAACGTTACGGTCCAAGGAATAATCATGCCATTGTGGTCGTACAAGTCCTTGGTTTCTCGTATCCAGTCTAAATGGGATGGCTCATTGAAGTCTCCGCCAATGATGACGATGCTTCCTTTTTCTATCTCTTTCTTTCCGTCAGCGATGAAGTTGCGGATAGCATCGTCACGCTGCGACTTGTCGTTACGGATCAATACCTCAGCAATGGAAGTAGGGATAGGGATTTTCTTCCATGAAGAACCATCATAGCCACGTACGTTGTAATAAGCCTCGTCTAAGTAGTCGAGATGAGCGGTATAGATAGCCATGCGCTGACCGTCCAAGTCGGCATTAAGCTTATAGATGCTTCCGTGGTCGTTGTTCAAAGGGAAAACAGTAACGGAGTCAGTGATGGGATAACGACTCAGCAAACCAGTGTCGTCGCTAAGGAAAGAATAGTAAGTCTCCCCTTGTTGCCTTAGGCTTTCCGTGATGCGGTCGCAAAAGCGAGTGTTGTCGTAGTTCCTTACCTCGCTGAACGTAACGAAGTCTGGTTTCAACCTGACAATCTCCTTGACAATGGCATCATAGCCTCCGGGAACCATCGTTCCCTCTTGCCAGATGTTCCACTGCAAGACCGTGAACTTGCGGGCAGAGACAGGCAATTCCGTACATAACGTTAGGAATGAGAGAATGCACAGACAGGCAATTCTTCTCATGGAAATCTTTTTTCTCATGTCTTCTTTTAATTAATAGTTGTTTTAAGTTAGGCATCGTCCATAAGGATGCTTTGGCAAAGATAAGCATAAAAAATGAAAAACAACCAAGTTTTCATGGAAAAAACAAAAAGAGGGTACCAAATCACTGGCACCCTCTTTGAAGGATTTATAGTTATACTTATGAGATTAGCTTTACAGAGGATATTCCTCGAAAGCATAGAGTACAGTACTTAAGTAACGTTCGCCTGTATCAGGCAAGAGAGCGACAATCTTCTTGCCTTTGTTCTCAGGACGCTTGGCTATCTCTGTGGCTGCAAAGGCAGAGGCTCCAGAAGATATACCAACAAGGAGACCCTCGGTTTGAGCCAACTGTCGACCAGCGAGGATGGCATCGTCATTTTGTACATCAAAGACTTCATCAATGTAAGCACTGTTGTAAGTCTTTGGAATAAAGCCTGCGCCGATGCCTTGTATCTTATGAGGACCGCTTTGACCGCCGTTCAACACTGGTGATGTCGCAGGTTCTACGGCAATGATCTTCACATTAGGGTTCTTCTCTTTCAAGTACTTGCCAATACCAGATATTGTACCGCCAGTACCAACGCCAGCAACAAAGATGTCGATTTCCCCATCCGTGTCTTCCCAAATCTCAGGACCAGTAGTGAGGTAATGCTTCTCAGGGTTCGCTGGATTTTCAAACTGTTCAAGAATGACAGAACCCGGGATAGAGTCACGCAATTCTTCTGCAGCTTTGATGGCACCCGGCATTCCATCCTTGCCACTGGTCAACTTCACCTGTGCACCGTATGCCTTCACCAAGTTTCGGCGTTCAATGCTCATGGTTTCTGGCATCGTGAGAATGAGGTGATAGCCTTTCACGGCAGATACCAATGCGAGACCAACGCCAGTGTTGCCACTTGTTGGCTCAATGATAGTCGCTCCCGGTTTCAGGAGTCCTTTTTTCTCTGCATTCTCTATCATTGCGAATGCGATACGGTCCTTTACACTACCGCCCGGGTTGAAAAATTCCACCTTTGCGATAACTGGAGTCTCTAAGCCTCTGGAAGCGGAGTATTTACCAAGCTCTACCAGTGGGGTCTTGCCGATAAGATCGGTGATTTGTTTGTATATCTTTGCCATTTTGTTTCGTTTTTAATATGGTAATTTAAAGGAAGTTAAGAGAAGTTAGAGGGAAGTTAAGGGACAATAGTCTTATCGCTTAAACCTTAGGACTAATGTCCCTTAACTTCTCGAGCGACCGAAGGGAGCGATAACTTCCCATTAACTTAACTTCCAGAATTTTATTTAACGTACGTAAAAGCCTCGTCAAGTGCCTCAATCAAGTCGTCAATATTCTCAATACCAACGCTCAAACGAATAGTAGAAGGGTAGATGTGCTGCTGCTCCAACTCCTCTGGACTCATCTGAGAGTGAGTAGTAGTTGCAGGGTGGATAACGAGAGACTTCACATCAGCTACATTAGCCAAGAGTGAGAAGATGCGCAAGTGGTCGATGAACTCCCATGCTTGCTCTTGACCGCCCTTGATCTCAAAGGTGAAGATAGAGCCAGCACCATTAGGATAGAGCTTCTTGTAAAGCTCATGGTCAGGATGAGTAGGTATTGCAGGGTGATTAACCTTGGCTACCTTAGGGTTCTTCTCCAGGTATTCCACAATCTTCAAGGCGTTCTGTACATGACGCTCTACACGGAGGCTCAATGTTTCCAAGCCTTGTAAGAGTATCCAAGCGTTGAATGGACTGATGGTGGCACCAGTATCACGAAGAATGACCGCACGGATACGAGTTACGAATGCTGCCGCACCTGCTACATCTGCGAATACTGCACCATGATATGATGGGTCTGGCTTAGCTAATGTTGGGAACTTGTCAGCGTTAGCTTTCCAATCAAACTTGCCACCATCTACGATGACACCACCGAGGGAGCTTCCGTGACCGCCAATGAACTTAGTGGCTGAGTGAACTACGATGTCAGCTCCGTGTTCGATAGGACGAATTAAGTATGGAGTGCCGAATGTGTTGTCTATAATCAATGGGATGTTATGACGGTGAGCAATCTCAGCCAACTTGTCGATGTCTGTGACATCAGAGTTTGGATTACCAAATGTCTCTGCATAGAGAACCTTGGTATTTGGCTGGATGGCAGCCTCTACTGCATCGAAGTCACGAACATCAACGATGGTGTTGGTAATTCCTTGTGTGCTGAGTGTATGTGTGATAAGGTTGAAAGAGCCACCATAGAGATTGTCGGCAGCAACGATATGGTCACCATTTTGCAGAATGTTCTGCAAAGCGTATGTGACAGCAGCTGCACCAGAAGCAACAGCCAAACCTGCTACACCACCCTCAAGTGCTGCGACACGGTCTTCAAACACACCCTGTGTAGAGTTGGTCAAACGACCATATATATTGCCGGCATCACGAAGACCAAAACGGTCGGCTGCGTGCTGGGAATTGCGGAAAACATAACTTGTTGTCTGGTAGATAGGCACCGCACGAGCATCGGTAGCAGGATCAGGGTTCTCTTGACCTACGTGTAACTGAAGTGTCTCAAAGCGAAGTTTCTTTTCTGTACTCATAATCTATGTCCTTTCTTTAGTTAAATACTTTAATTCTGATTGATGGTGCAAAGATACGGAGTTTTTTTGTATTGGGAAATCGCATAAGTGGGGCATAATGACTACCACGTTTATGGTATTGCTATCGAAAAAGAAGTTAATTCTATATAGAAATATGTGGTTGTGCGGTATTTTTTATGTATTTTTGGAATAAATATCTATTGTATGAAGGTTATGAAAGAAAAGAATATAATCACGACAAGGCACTATAATTCACCCTGTGGCATCTTGTTGCTTGGCTCATTTGGCGATAAGCTCTGCCTATGTGACTGGCAGGTGGAGAAACACCACGAACTTGTGGACAAACGTTTGAAACGGATATTGTGTGCTGAATATAAAGAGGGAGATTCGGAGGTTATCAAGAAAGCCGTACAACAGCTTGATGAGTATTTTGCAGGGAAGCGCAAAGAGTTTGATGTACCATTGTTGTTCGCTGGGACGGACTTTCAGGAAAAGGTGTGGAAAGAGCTGCTGAACATCCCTTTTGGCAAGACTGTTTCCTATGGCGAAATAGCACGGCGGATAGGTGTTCCCAATGCCGTCCGTGCCGTAGCCAATGCCAATGGAGCAAATTCAATGTCAATCTTTGTTCCTTGCCATCGTGTTATAGGTAGCGACCATTCTTTGACAGGTTATGGCGGAGGAATTGAAACCAAACGCAGACTGCTCGAATTGGAGGGTATTTCAGTTTGTGGTTCGTAGTATTTTTATCCAACCAATACAAGCTTTTTCGCAAAAAATTCTTTATTACAAAAGTTTTTCGTATTTTTGCATCGTATAGACTATATACAGTTTGGTAAAAAACGAAAAAACAGGCTTATGAAGAAACTTGTATTGACTCTCTTTGTTGCCTTGCTTGTCGGAGCGCAAGCGATGGGTGATACATACGAAACCTTATGGAAGCAAGCTGCTGGTATGCAAAGGAAAGACTTGCCGAAGTCGGAACTTATGGTGATGGGAAAGATTATCGCCAAGGCAACTGCTGAAAAGAACTATGGACAGCTCTTGGCGGCAGAAATGCGGCGAACAATGTTGTGGGGTGCGATTTCCAATGATTCGATTATGCCAGCCATCAAACGAATGGAAAGAAAAGCATTGCAGACCAATGACCCTATGCTGAAAGCAGTTTGGGATGCTGCCTTGGGTAAATTGTATCAGGCACATCCATACGACATAGAAGTAGATAGTGTAGGTGTTTCTGACTTATCTGTTGTCAATAGAGCCAAAGGAGAAGCCTATTTTAAGAAAGCCTTGGCACAACCAGAGTTGTTGGCTCGACATAAGTCCAGTGAATATGCACCGCTGACGATGGAGGGACTGGATGGCAGTTCGTTCAAGAATGATATGCTGCATCTGATAGGTTTCGAGGCGAATACCAAGGAGGTTTATCAATTGATGCACGACTACTACCAAGAAGCAAACAATCGAGGAGCTGCCTGTCTTTGTGCTTTTGAAATCACTCAACAGGATCGTCAGGAAGATGTCAGGGAGGTACGTAAGTCGAAGTATCTTCAAACGATAGATTCCCTTATTCATGTTTACCAAGATATTCCAGAGGCAGGGGAGTTGGCAGTGGAACATTATCGCTTTATGGAGGGAGCTACGGATGCCAGTGCCTTGGACAAGTTGAACTATATAAACTATGCTTTGAGCCGTTGGGGAGGATGGTCGAGAATGAATGTGCTTCGCAATGCTAAGAAGCGACTGACCGAGCCTATGTTTGAGACAGAACGTGTTCCTGTTGTGGTTCGTCCTAACCAAAGGCAATGGATAGTGGTAAAGGTGCGCAATCTACAAAGTATGAAGATGACAATCTCACGACTCGACATTACGGCAGACAATGATTATGATGTAAGAGACAAGAATACCTATAAGATGTTGATGACCAAGACCTCTCCTTTGCACCAAAAAGAGCAGGTCAAGCAGTTTTATGGTCGTCCTAATTATGAAATAGTAAAGGACTCATTCGAGGTCGCAGGGTTGCCAATAGGGGCTTATATGATAGAGATGGTTTCGGATAATGCGAGCATTGAACCAGACCGTTATCTCTTTTATGTGAGTGACTTGGCTTTGATGGCACAGCAGTTGCCTGATGACAGTCACCGATATGTAGTAGTGAGTGCGACTACAGGACAACCGATAGCAAATGCCAAATTATTGTTTTATGATGACATAGGCAATGCCAAAGGAAAGGGCAAACGTACAGTCCATGCTAAATTGACAACAGATGAGAATGGTGAGGTTAGCTATAAGAACATAGATTGCAACATCTTTGTTTCAACGAATGCTGATAAATATACACCAGCAAAGTACATATATCTTTCTCGCCAGCGTTATTATGAGCGAAAAGAAGATTTGCGGATGACAAACATCTATACCGACCGCTCCATTTATCGCCCTGGGCAGACGGTTCATGTCTCGTCTGTATCCTTTGTCAACTTGAACGGATTGGATGCAAAGGTGGTGGACAGCAAGGAGGAAGTGAAATATACCCTAAGAGATGCCAATGGCAAAGTAATTGGAGAGAAAACAGCGAAGATGGATGAGTATGGAACAGCATCCGTAGACTTTGAGCTTCCTCAAGACGGACAGACTGGTCGTTATGAAATATCAACCAATAAAGGTGGTTATGGGAACATTCGGGTGGAAGAATACAAACGCCCAACTTTCGAGATAACATTCCCTCAGGTAAACCAAAGGTATACTTGGGGCGATACCGTCGTGGTAAGGGGAACGGCGAAGACATACGTTGGCATACCTGTGCAAGGTGCCAAGGTGTCTTATCAAGTAACTCGTCGTTCGCAATTATGGTGGTGGGGCAGTCGTTCTGCTGACCAAGTGGTCATGAATGGCAATTCCATAACTCGTGAGGATGGAACCTTTGATGTTGAAATTCCTTTGGAGCCTGCAGGCAAGGATGTGAACGAGTTTATGCGCAAGGCTCGTTTCTTCAGTTTCGATGTTGAGGCAACGGTTACCGACATGAGCGGAGAAAGCCATGTCGGAGAATTGAGCTTGCCTTTGGCAACGAAACCAACGGCTTTTAGTGTGGACTTGAAGAAACGAACAGAGGTGGATAGCCTGAAACAGATAACTTTCTCTTATCGTAATAGTGGGGGCATGGTAATCGCTGGCAAGGTTCGCTATCGTATAGGTAGGGGAGAGTGGATGAACGCCACGACCAATACACCTATTAATATTAGAAAGGAGTATCCAATGGAATGGACGTCGGGTGTTTATCAACTGGAGGCAATTTGTGAGCAAGATACTCTTTTGCAGACATTTACATTGTTCAGTATGGACGACACCCATCCCATAGAACAAACCACAGAATGGTCTTATCAGACAGCAAGCCAATTCCCACGTGATGGCAAGCCTGTTTATGTCCAAGTAGGTTCCTCTGAGAATGGAGTGCATATAGTCTATTCCATCATCGCAGGCAATAAGCTCTTTGAGAAAGGAACTTGGGAATTAGGCGATAGTATCATAACCTTGCCTTTCACTTATAGACCAGAGTATGCTTCGGGCATGGTGCTGGATTATAGCTTTGTGAAGAATGGCAAGTGTTATTCCAAGACGATACGCATAGCACGTCCTTTGCCAGAGAAGCAGTTGAACATAACTTGGAAGACATTCCGTAACCGTCTTACTCCGGGACAAAAGGAGGAATGGACTTTGAATATAACCACTCCTGATGGTAAACCAGCCAAAGCCCAACTGATGAGTGTGCTTTATGATAAGTCGCTCGACCAGTTGGATAATCATGCTTGGGATATGTCGTTAGGCTTATACCAGATGCTGCCCAGTTGTTTCTGGACAAATAACCTAAGTCATCCAACATTCGGTTTGAGTGGTATATTCCCTACTAAGTATTATGTAGAGAAAGACTTGGACATAGACCATTTTGCAGACTCTTATTTTGAATGGTATATGGCAAGGAGATACAAGGTGTTCAATAGTGTTGGCAGTAAAATGTTATTGGCAGATAACGTGGTTGAGGCTGTTCGTAGTTCTGCTCCAACCTTTAAGTCCTCTCGTGCTTCAAAGCCAGAGGCAGTTGCCAGTGTAGAGAATGGTGACAAGGCAAGCAAGAAAGCTGATAACGTACAGGTTCGTGAGAATTTAAATGAGACGGCTTTCTTCTATCCTGCTATGGAAACGGATGCCAAGGGTAATGTTTGTTTGAAGTTTACCTTGCCAGAGAGCATTACCACATGGAAGTTCATGGGATTAGCTCATGATAAGGAAATGCGCAATGGTATCTTGACAGATGAGGCTGTGGCAAAGAAGACAGTGATGGTACAACCTAATATGCCTCGTTTCCTTCGTGAGGGTGACAAGGCTCAGATTGTGACAAAGATATTCAATACCTCAGACAAGAAAGTCAATGGAAGTATTCGTATGGAAATAATCGAACCAGAGACGAATAAGGTTGTATTGCAAAAGACTCAGAAATATGAGATAGATGCCAATGGTGTCGTTGCTCTGTCATTTGATATTGTTGGTTTGAAAGAAGGTGTCTATATAAATAAGGTGGTAGCAGCAGGGAATGGTTACAGCGATGGTGAACAACATTATTTGCCAGTATTGAGCAATCGGGAGCTTGTGACCAATACCTTGCCATTCACGCTCCATGACAAAGGAGTGAAGAACTTTGAGCTGTCCTCACTCTTTGCCGATAAGAGTAAAGATACAAAGAATACTCATGTTACCATAGAATATACCAATCATCCAAGTTGGCTCATGATACAAGCATTGCCAGCAATCTGCAATCCGTCTGAAGACAATGCAATCTCATTGATGAGTGCAATCTATAGCAATGGCATCACTCGTTATATCAAGCATAAGTATCAACAAGTAGATAGCTTGGACAAGCCTACGGATGCCCAACGTTTGGCAAACCAAATTGCCAAACTGAGGGAGTTGCAAAATGCAGATGGCTCTTTCTCTTGGTGGAAAGGTATGGGGGGCAGCAGATATATGACAACGGCAGTGGCAAAGATGATGGTGCGTTTGAACAAGATGACTGGTATGCAGGTCGAGACTGCCGATATGCTGACCCATGCCCTTGGGTTCTTACAGGAAAAAGTATCTGAGGAAGTGAAGGACATGAAAAAAGAAGAAAAGAAAGCCCAGACAGGGAATGATAACAAATGGCAGGGGAACATCTTGCCAAGTGAGTCAGCCTTGGACTATCTTTATATCTTATCTTTGGATGGAAGAAAGTTGAGTGCTTCTGCGACAGCAGATGTTGATTATCTCATTAAGAAGATGGCAGATAAAACAGGTGAGTTTACTATCTACGGTAAAGCTCAGGCTGCCATTGTTTTGGCGAAAGCAGGTTATCGGACTCAGGCCTCAGACTATCTGAAAAGCATCAATGAATATACAGTCTACACGGAAGAAATGGGGCGTTATTTCGATACTCGTAAGGCTTATTACAGTTGGAGGGATTATAAAATTCCAACACAGGTGGCAGCTATTGAGGCTATTCAACAACTTTCTCCTGAGAAGAAACAAGAGATTGAAGAAATGCAACGTTGGTTGTTACTGTCAAAGCGTACCCAAGCATGGGATACTCCAATCAATACGGTAAATGCAGTCTATGCTTTCATGAATGGAAACGAGGGTGTATTAGCCAAGACTACGGAGAAAGCCACTATCAAACTGGATGGCAAGACTTTGGCTTTTCCTAAGACAATAGGAGAACAAGGCTATGTCAAGACAACCATAGATGGGGCAGCGAAAGTGCTGACTATTGACAAGAAAAATAATGATACAAGTTGGGGTGCCGTTTATGCACAGTTCACCCAGCCATCTGCAGAGATCGCTTCTTCAGCTTCTGGCATCAAGATAACCAGAAAGGTAGAGCGTATGGGAGATAAAGCAAAGGTTACTTTGGAGTTGAAAGCAAACCGTGATTATGACTTTGTGCAAATCGTGGACAAACGTGCTGCTTGCCTGGAACCAGTAAACCAGAAAAGTGGTTATCAAATGGGAGGATATTACATTTCTCCACGTGATAATACAACAAATTACTATTTTGACCGTTTAAGTAAAGGTAAGCATATCGTTTCTACCGAATACTATATAGATAGGAAAGGCGAATATCAGGCAGGCATTTGCAGTGTACAGTGTGCTTATAGTCCTGAGTTTGGTGGACATACGGAATCTTACTCATTGAATATAAAAGAATAATATAAAACAATAAGAGAATATGAGATACATAGATAAGAAATTGAATATCTTGATGCTGTCGTCCTTGATGACCTTGACGGCATCGGCACAGCACATCACTACCCAGCATGAGACGGTGGATTGTGGACAGGTAGTATTTAGAAAACCAGTGGTTGCAGAGTTTCAACTAAAGAATGATGGCAATAAGGCACTGGAGATTAGTAATGTGAGAAAAAGTTGTGGATGTACTTCCGTTGAATACCCAAAGGGCAGCATCGCCGCTGGTGACAGTTTTGTTGTCAAGGCAACATACGATGCCAAGCAAATGGGTACGTTCATTAAGCAGATTGGCCTTTACAGCAATGCTTCTAAAGAACCTTTCATGCTAACGATGAGAGGCAAGGTAGTAGGTCAAATAACCGACTTCTCTGGTGGATACGACTGTATGTTGGGAGAACTCAAGGCAGATAATCAGGAAGTAGAATTTGATGATGTCAATCGTGGTGACCGTCCAGTCCAACGCATCCATATATTCAATCCTACCGATCAGATGATGGAGCCTGTAGTGATGCACTTACCTAATTATCTATCGGCTACAGTTTCACCGTCTAAGTTGGCACCTCACCATGGTGGTGTGGTTAGTATAACGTTGGATTCACGAAAGTTACGTGATTTGGGATTGAACCAGACATCAGTCTATTTAGGTACCCGTCCAGGTGATAGGGTAGCATCAGACAAGGAAGTCACAGTGTCTGCGGTTCTCTTGCCTGGTTTCGAGAATATGACATCGGAGATGCGCCAAAAAGCACCAAAAATATCTTTGTCAACTTCTACCTTGGACTTGGGTAGCTTCGACAAGAAGAAAAAGCTGAAAGGCGAAATATTGATAACCAATACTGGAAAGTCGGTACTGGGCATTAGAAAGATGCAAGTGTTTACAATGGGTTTGCAAGTATCTCTCAACAAGAGTGCTATACAACCGGGAGAAACTGTCAAGATGAAGGTTACGGCAATAGCTTCAGACTTAAAGAAAGCTCGCTCAAAGAAACCACGTATCTTGATGATTACCAACGACCCAGAACAACCAAAGATTGTGATAAATATTATAGTAAAGTAAGGCAAGATATGCAAATAGAAATAGATAATGGCAGTGGATTCTGCTTTGGTGTGACCACTGCCATTAAGAAAGCGGAGGAAGAATTGGCAAAGGGTGGCAAGCTCTATTGCCTGGGAGATATTGTACATAATGGCATGGAGGTGGAGCGGTTGCATCATACAGGACTGATAACCATCAATCATGAGGAACTCAAGGAACTGCATGATGTAAAGGTGCTTCTCCGTGCCCATGGTGAACCGCCAGAGACTTATCGGTTGGCGGAACAAAACAATATCGAGATAATAGATGCTACTTGTCCTGTGGTTTTGCAGTTGCAAAAGCGCATCAAGAAGCAGTATGTCAGCAATCCGGAAGCCCAGATCGTGATATTCGGAAAGAATGGTCATGCCGAAGTCTTGGGATTGGTTGGACAGACTCGCAGCAAGGCTATAGTCATAGAGAAATTTGAGGATGTGAAGCGTCTGGATTTCAATCGTGACATTTATCTTTATTCGCAGACGACCAAGAGTCTGGATGAGTTTCATCGTATCATCGACTATTGTCAGAAGCATATCATAGAGGGTGCTACGTTCAAGAGCTTTGATACAATCTGCCGACAAGTGGCAAACCGTATGCCCAACATAGCCAACTTTGCATCCAAGCATGATTTGATACTTTTTGTCAGTGGTAGAAAGAGTTCTAATGGTAAAGTCCTGTTCAATGAGTGCAAGAGTGTCAATCCGAACAGCTACCAGATAGAAAGTGCTGATGAAATAGATATGGCATGGCTCAATGGCATCAATACCATAGGAATTTGTGGTGCTACCAGTACCCCAAAATGGTTGATGGAAGAATGTCGAGATTATATCTTCAAGGAGTTAGAGCAAGGACAAGAAAATGCTTAAAAATAAAACAGGTGGTAAATCTTCTCACGAGGACTTACCACCTTCAAAAAACAGTAATTAACTCAAAATTTATAATCTATATCATTACTACCTTGTCATTTGCTTGCAAATTTACGAAAAAAAACTTGTATCTCCAAAATGGTTTTCAACGAAGTACTACATTTTTTCTATAAATATATTTTATTTAACATTGATTTACAAACAGACAAGGCATTTGTATCATTATTAGCTAATAATCTTGTTATATAAGCCAATAAGCCACTCTTGTTGCTCCTGGATGGTCATGTTGCTATTATCAAGAATGATGGCATCATCTGCTTTCTTCAGTGGAGAGACTTCACGATGGGTGTCAAGGTAGTCACGTTCTTCTACATTCTTTAGAATATCGTCGAAGTTTGCAGGCATTTCTTTTTCTTTCAGTTCCTCATAACGACGTTGTGCCCTGACACGAGCATCGGCTGTTACGAAAATCTTTAGTTCGGCATTGGGGAATACCGTTGTACCAATGTCTCTGCCATCCATGACGATGCCTTTGTCTTCACCCATCTTTTGCTGTTGCTCTACCAGTGCCTTTCTAACGAAAGCAATGGCAGCGATAGGACTGACATGATTGGATACTTCTAAGGTTCTGATTTCCTTTTCGACCAACTCATCGTTAAGGTAACAGTCAGGTCGTCCAGTCTTGACGTTTACTTTAAAAGAAATATGTATGTTAGGCATCTCTTTGCGTAGTTCCTCAACGTTTACAGTTCCATCTTCAAGGAAGATATGATGGCGGAGAGCATATAATGTAACAGAACGATACATGGCCCCTGTGTCAACATATATATATCCGATTTCTTTTGCAAGGTTTTTTGCCATGGTGCTTTTTCCACATGATGAGTAACCATCAATTGCTATTGTAATCTTTTTCATTGTCGAAATACTAAAAAATAACTTTTTTCACTTAAATAATTAAATTCTTCGGCAAAGATACAGTTTTTTCAAGAATAAAAAGTATTTTTGCATTGTTTTCATCGGAAAAAACGGGAAATAATATAATAATGTAGTATATAGTCTACAAAAATATGGAGATATAGATAGTGGAAATAAAAAAGTCAAATAGCGTACAATTAGAAAAAAAGCGGGTCACTTTTTTCCTGCTTGGGCTTATTCTTGCTTTTTCTTTGATATTTGTAGGGCTTCAATATACGAGTACACCAGCGGAATTGTCGGATATGGCAGATACCTTTGAGGATTTGTCGCAAGACTTGGAAATGTCAATACCCCAAGATCAAAAGGATATGGTATCGGCGGAAGCAGCCTCTGCTCCTGCCTCAAAAGCAATTACGCAAGAAGTGAAAGCTGTGACCAAGCCAGATGAAGCTCCACGGAAAATAAGTACCACGACAAGTGAGCTCGTGATAGGTGATGGACATGGGGCTGTTGATGGTGCCAATGTGGAAGAAGCTGCGCCAGAGACAGCGGTGGACAATACCAATCCTGATGCCTTGAGTGAAGCTCCTATTAATTTTACTGTCGTACAAAAGATACCTGAGTTCCCCGGGGGATGGTCGGCATTCATGCAATGGTTGACGAAAAATCTGAAATACCCAACTTCCGCACAACAGAATAAGATACAAGGTATGGTGGTTGTGTCTTTTATAGTGAACAAGGATGGTAGTGTGGCAGGTGTGAAAGTCAGTACTTCTGTAGATCCTATCCTTGATAGAGAGGCATTGCGTGTATTGAAGATGATGCCGAAATGGAAGCCTGGTATGGACCACAACAAGGTTTGCCGAACTATGATAGCAATACCCGTAGTATTTAAACTTTAAAACAAAAATAAACATGTTGACAGCAGACGAAATTCTAAACAAAGTGAATGCTTTTTTGGCAAATTTGCCATACGAAAGAAAACCTTATTCTCTTTATGAACCCATTAAATATGTTCTTTCGATGGGAGGAAAGCGTATCCGTCCTATCTTGATGCTATTAGGATACAACTTATTTAAAGATGACCCAGAGAAAATATTGATGAATGCCATTGCCTTGGAGACTTATCACAACTATACATTGTTACATGATGACTTGATGGATCAGGCAGATCTTCGTCGTGGACATGAGACGGTTCATAAGAAATGGAATGCCAACACGGCAATCCTTTCAGGTGATTCCATGCTGGTATTGGCATACGACCGTATGGCACAGTGTGACGAGAAGCATTTGCCGGAGGTTCTTCGTCTTTTTACAACGACAGCCTTGGAAATAGGAGAAGGACAACAGTATGACATGGAGTTTGAAAATCGTAATGATGTCAAGGAAGAAGAATATATAGAGATGATTCGTTTGAAGACCAGCGTTCTCTTGGCTTGTGCATTGAAGATAGGTGCAATCTTGGCTGATGCCTCTCCAGAAGATGCTGACAATCTCTACCGTTTTGGTGAACAGATTGGCTTGGCGTTCCAGTTACAAGACGACTATCTGGATGTTTATGGTGACACCAAGGTCTTTGGCAAGGAGATAGGAGGTGACATTACATCCAACAAGAAGACTTTTATGTTGATAAATGCTTTCAACCATGCTAATGTAGAACAGCGTAAGGAACTACAGAAATGGGTTGATGCAAAAGACTTTGACAGAAAAGAGAAAGTAGAGGCTGTTACTCGACTATATAATGAAATAGGTATAGATAAGATGGCGCAAGATAAGATCGCTTATTATTTTGAGCAAAGCAAGAAGTATCTTGATGCCATTCATGTAGATGCTGCACGCAAGTCGGAATTGCAGCAATATGCCCAGCGTATGATGGAACGCCAGTACTAATTCAAAGAGACTTATGATTATAGATACACACACTCATCTTGATGGTGAGGAATTCAATGAAGACAGGGCGGAAGTCATGGAGAGAGCCAAGCAAGCAGGAGTATACAAGGTATTCCTGCCTGCCATTGATGTCGCTACCTCGAAAGCTGTCCTTGAGCTGAGCGAAGAATATCCAGGGTTTGCCTATCCAATGATAGGATTGCATCCAGAGGAAGTAAGGAGTGATTGGAAAGAACAGTTGCAAACCTTGAGAGATATATTCAATGAGCGTTATATAGCCATTGGTGAAGTAGGACTGGATTATTATTGGAGCCGTGAGTTTGAGAAAGAACAATTGGAAGCCTTTGAAGAACAAGTAAGGTGGTCGATAGAAACTCGCTTGCCATTGATGATACATTGTCGGAAAGGGCAGAATGAAATGGTGCATCTCTTGCGCCAATACGAAAAAGAATTACCGGGAGGTGTGTTTCATTGTTTTACAGGAAACCAAAAAGAAGCAGAGGAATTGCTGACATTCGACAAGTTTGTTCTCGGCATTGGTGGCGTTTCAACATTTAAGAGCAGTCATCTGCGTGAAGATTTGCCGGCTGTCGTTCCCTTGGATAGGTTAGTGTTGGAAACAGATAGTCCTTATATGGCTCCAGTACCTTATCGAGGGAAGCGCAATGAAAGTGCTTTTGTGGTGGAAGTATTGAAGACCTTGGCGCAGGCTTATGGGGTAAGCATAGAGGAACTCTCTGCGAAAACCAATGAGAATGTAGGGCGGGTATTTGGTACACATCTATTATAAATTTAGGATTATATAGGCTTAAAAAGCCCAGTTAGTCTTAAAGAAATTTAAAAAGAACGCGATTTTATTGTATTTTGAACTAAAAGTAATACTTTTGCATTCCGAATTACTAATCGGTTTAGGAAAGATGCTCGAGTGGTTGAAGAGGCACGCCTGGAAAGCTTGTAAACCCTAACAGGGTTTCGGGGGTTCGAATCCCCCTCTTTCCGCAAGTATATATCAAATGTATATGAGAAAAAATACAGTTATTGCGCGTTTCGCAATATTAATATTTATAATCGTTAGTTCTTCTATGCCATTGATGGCGCAAGAAGAAACAATGGGATTCCATCAAGCTCTTAAAACAAAGTTTATTGAGGGTAATGCGGGATTTATGTCGCTTGTTGCCATTGCCCTTATCATAGGCTTGGCTTTCTGCATAGAACGTATCATTTATCTTAGTCTTTCTGAAATTAATGCCAAGGAGTTGATGAAGAACATCGATGGTAAGGTGCAGCAAAATGACATTGAGGGGGCCAAGGACTTATGCCGTAATACCAGAGGTCCTGTTGCTTCCATTTGTTACCAAGGTTTGATGCGTATCCAAGGTAGTCTGGAAGACATTGAACGCTCTGTGGCAAGTTATGGTTCTGTGCAAGCTGCCAATTTGGAGAAAGGTTGTTCATGGATACGTCTGTTCATTGCCATGGCTCCATCTTTAGGGTTCTTGGGAACGGTGATAGGCATGGTGATGGCGTTTGACCAAATTCAGCAAGCAGGTGATATTAGTCCTACAATCGTTGCCTCTGGTATGAAAGTGGCATTGATTACAACCATCTTTGGTATTATCGTAGCCTTGATCTTACAGGTGTTCTACAATTATATACTCTCCAAGATAGAGCATATCACCAGTCAGATGGAAGAATCGGCTATCGCATTGATGGATATTATCGCTAAACGTAAAAATGAAGATTAAAGATATCAAGAGTTGGTCTGCCGAGAAAATATCACAACGTATCTTCTATCTATTGATAGCGTTGTCTGTTTTTGTTTTCGGCTTGTTCTTTTTATTAGGATATGATATGCCTTTTGAAGAGAACCCAGACTTCAATGCACCATTGTTTACAGATGTATTGATAGGCTTGATGTGGCTTCTATTCTTGATGGCAATCGCTGTAGTTGCCGTTGCCGTAGTCAAAAGGAATAGTTTTATAGGCAAAGAAGCTGATAGGGTCAATGGTATACCAGCTACCAAGATATTTCGTTTTACATGGTTGGGTACATTGGCGCTGCTAATCTTGACCTTTGTGTTTGGTTCTTCCATGCCGATGCTTGTCAATGGCGAGGAATATAACGATTGGTTTTGGTTGAAAACATCAGATATGTTAGTCTTTACGTCTGTCGTCATGTTGATAGTTGGAGTGGGCGTAGTCTTGTTTGGTGCAACCAGGTATATAAGAAAGGAAAGGAAATAATGATTATTCACCGTAAGCGACAGGAAGTTCCAGGGTTGAATACAACTTCTACGGCAGACATATCTTTTATGTTGCTGATATTCTTCCTCGTAACTACATCTATGGATGTGGACAAGGGACTTGCACGCCAACTTCCTGCACCCCAGAAGAAAGAGATGCAAGAAACCAATGTCGATAAGTCTACATTGATGGCATTGCATCTGATGGCAGGAAATAAGCTCTTGGTGAATGACAAGCCTACGGATATTGCTCATTTGAAAGATGAGGCTGTTCGTTTTATTAAGCGAATGGGGAAGCGGCATGTTATCTCCATAGAAAGTGACAGGGATGCTGATTATAATCTCTATTTCCAGTCGCAAAACCAACTGATGGAGGCTTATGGTGAGTTGCGTAATGAGTATGCCCAGGCAAAATATGGAAAACGCTATGCTTCATTGAGCAAGCAACAGAAAGATAAGGTGCGCCAGGCTTTGCCTATCCGAATAACGGAATCGTATGCCAATGCGGAGGTCTTGCAAGACAAAGATGTCAGCATGGAGGCTGAAGAAAAGAAAGGAGGTAAGGAATGAGTATGTTTCGCCGTATTCAGCATGAGGTGCCAGAACTCAATACTGCCTCTTTGCCAGACTTGATATTCTCGGTTTTGTTCTTCTTCATGATAGTTACCCATATGCGTAAGGTAACATTGAAAGTGGAATGTCGAGTGCCACAAGGTAAGGAACTTACACGACTGACAAAGAAATCGGCTGTCAGCTATATTTATATAGGTATGCCTACCAAGGAAATGCAAGCGAAGTATGGTAAAGAGCCTCGTATCCAGCTCAATGATAAGTTTGCTACGGCTCCAGAGGTTATGGACTATGTATTGGCGGAGAAGCAGCGTATGTCTCCAGAAGACCAGAAGATCATGACCGTTTCTATCAAGGCAGACCAATCTACGAAGATGGGGATTATCACTGATGTAAAGCAAGCGTTACGTCAGGCAAAGACTTTGCGTATCAACTATTCTGCAATAGAAAAAGGAAAATAATATTAATTTATTATTTATTTTGTGCAAAAAGTTGCTTTTATTAAATAAAAGTGCTAACTTTGCAAGCAAATTAATATTATCATGTCAAAACAAATATTAGATTCATTGGATAGGCAAATTCTGAAATTGATTTCTCAAGATGCCCGTATTCCTTTCTTAGAAGTGGCACGTGCTTGCAATGTGAGTGGTGCAGCCATTCATCAGCGTGTTGCAAAACTTACCAATCTAGGTATCATCAAGGGTTCGCAGTTTATCATTGACCCAGAAAAGATAGGTTATGAGACTTGTGCCTATGTAGGATTGTATCTTAAAGATCCTGAGAATTTTGATAGAGTCGTCGAGGAATTGAGAAAGATACCAGAGGTAGTGGAGTGTCATTATACCACCGGAGGCATGGATATGTTCATTAAGATTTATGCTTCCAATAACCATCACTTGCTTCAGATTATCCATGATAAGTTGCAGCCATTGGGCTTGTCACGCAGTGAGACCATCATCTCTTTCAATGCTGCGATCAATCGGCAGTTGCCTTTGGCGGATTTAACCGATGAGGAAATGGATGATGAAGAACAGTAAGTTCATATTTGGGAAATCAATATTGTCCAAATAAATAATGAGAGCCAATTTGCATCTGCAAGTTGGCTCTCGTTTTCTCTAATATATATTGTATAAGTAAAAGATGATGATTTGCGTTTCCCAACGCTTTTATTTGATGATGCAAAGATACACCAATTTTCTTATATTGTTGGGGCAATATCTATTATTTTGGGAGTAAAAATTGTTGTTTCTGTATTTCTGGATAATTCTTACCACCCTGAAATATCGGATACTCCTACCTTTTGGATGTGTCTACTTAAATTCTTAAACGTGTAACGGAGACTGTTGCTTGTATGATGTTCCATGCCTAAGATGTTCCATTCCCTATAATCAATGGTTGGAAAGAAAGCATCGGCATGATTGGGCGTGTCATTAACGACCGTAAGGTATAATCTTGATGCCTTGTCAATGCTTTGTTGATAAATACTTTCTCCTCCAATGACAAACACTTCCTCATCTTCGTTGCATTGCCTGATGGCATCTTCCAATGATGCGAAGACTTCGCATCCTGTTATCTCTTTCTGTGATAGTGAGAGCACAATGTTACGGCGATGGGGGAGAGCACCATGTGGAAGGGACTCAAAAGTCTTACGCCCCATGATGATAGTATGTCCCATTGTTAAGTCGCGAAAACGATGCAAGTCTTCGGGGATATGATAGAGCAAGCGGTTCTGGTATCCGATAGCCCTATTCTTGGCTAAACACGCAATGATACTGATTACCATGTCAAGATGCAATTGTCTCCTTCAGGGATATGACTACTCTTTATCTTCCACTCTTGTGGATATAAGTTATTGGCTCTGTTGCCGATATTCTTTTCCCATCCAAGTGGAATACCTTTGTAAGTTAGCAAAACAAAGCCACGTGGTGTCTCCGATGGTAACGTGATGGCTTCCTTGCGTAAGAAAGAGATAGCCTCCATGTAACTAACTTCCACTTGTGGAAAGTGCTCTTTATATAATAAGGTGGAAAGTGCCAACCCTTGTTCAGGGATGATGTCTTTCCCCTTTTGTGAGCCGACCTTTATTCCTGCGTGTATAACTTTCAGTTCTTTGTTGGCAATGTCAAAGAGTGGCCTCCATCTGTCTGGGATAGCATAAAGAGAGTCATTGATTGTTGCTGCCGTCAATGAGACATCATCTTTCAGCCAATGAGAAGGAATGTTCATGACAGGTTGTTTGTTGTTCTGCTTGTCTGCCTTTCCCTTTTTATTCTTCTTGGTTCTCATATTCTCGTCCCAAGGTTCGGTGGATAACTCTCCGTCTTTCTGCAATACAGCCATAAATAGTCCTTCACCAGAAGTCTTGCCAGGTATGAAGCGATAGACTGTATGTTGGTCTATGAGACTACCTGTTATGTTCCAGTTCTTGTTGATGTCCAGCTTGATAAACTTAGCCCCTAATTCTTCTTCAATCCATGCCACGTTTTCCTCGTCCTCATGGGCATTGAAGGTACAGGTAGAATAGATGAGGATGCCACCAGGCTTCAGACAGCTCCAGATGTCAGAGATAATCTCTCGTTGCAGATGCCAACACTTATCCACATTCTGTACACTCCATTCTTGGATAGCACCTGCATCCTTTCGGAACATTCCTTCCCCGGAGCATGGTACATCGGCAAGGATGACATCAAACAACATCTTTGCCTTTTGATAGTCGGCAGGATAGTTGTTGGTGACAATGACATCTGGGTGACCAAACTTCTGGATGTTCTCTGATAGGATTTGGGCACGTAACTTCATGGGTTCGTTGCTGAACAGTAAACTTCCTGCTGGCAGGGCTGCACGAAGCGCAGTGGATTTACCACCGGGAGCAGCACATAAGTCAAGCATACATACTGGTTGGTGTATCAACTGTCTTACAACTAAATCCACCATCATGGACGAAGCCTCTTGCACATAATATAAGCCAGCATGAAGCAATGGGTCAAATGTGAAGTTGGGTCTATCCTTGATGTATCTTCCAGTGGATGGACACCAAGGAACTTCTTGTGCTCCTTCGCTAACGGTGGGATTGAACCTTGCTTGGACAGGGCTCTTGAATGGATTGATCCTGATGCTTGTCGGGGCTTCTTCCCTTAGTCCTTGAAGAAACTTATCAAAGAGTTCTTTCCCCATCAAGTTCTGGGTATATGTGGTAAAGTCGGTTGGTAAAGTCATTGTATCTAATAGTTCTTTTATTTGTGAAGTGTTGTCTTTCCTTTGTTTTATACAGGAAAACTTTTGCAAAAATAAAAAATATTTTGTTCCTTTGCAACTAATTTGATACAATATCCGTCTAAAGTGCAGAAAATAATTAAAAAAATAGCAATATGAAAAAGATAATATTGGCAATAATGCTAACTTTAGCAGTAGGAACAACGACATTCGCTTCGGCTGCATCTGCACCCAAGCATCGTTATCAACCCGGGATAGAGGCTTATTCCGATACCACAAGCGTAGATACTGTGGCAACTGATGACGCTTATGATGATGATGCAGACAAGCCACAGCATTCTAAGTATAGCATGGAGAATTATTCTGATCCATTCGACTACTTTGGCAATGTGTTTGGCAAGGGTGCTTTGGTCGCGATAGTCTTCCTTTGTCTGCTCTTTGGTTTGTTGATTGTGTTTGCCCCATTTATCATCATCCTACTGATTATCCGTTTCTTTATACATCGCCATGATGATAGGGTAAGGTTGGCGGAGATGGCTATGGAGAAAGGACAGCCAATACCTGAGAGTGCCAAGAGCATTGATAGGCAGAGCAATGAGTATCTGGTAAAGCGTGGTTTGAGAAACGGTTTCCTTGGGGCTGGACTTTGTGCGATGTTCTTGATATGGGACGCTGATTTCTTGGCAGGAATTGGAGCATTGGTATTTATCTATGGCTTGGGGCAGGCTGTCATAGGCTCTTTGCCTACTATCAAGGAGTATCTCAAGAAACGTAGTGGTCAAGCTGAATAATATTATATAAAGGTGGAACAACTAAACGATATCTCTCTCGTCACAAAGGTGGCTGTGTTTCATGACCGCAAGTCCTTCGACTTGTTGGTCAGGAAATATCAGTCACCCATCCGTGCGTTCTTCTTGCATCAAACGATGGGAGATAGTCAGCTTAGTGACGACTTGGCACAAGATACCTTTATCAAGACTTATACGCACATCAAGAGCTTTCAGGGAAAAGCTAATTTCTCCACTTGGCTCTATCGCATCGCCTATAATGTGTGGTATGATTATACGAGAAGCCATAAGGTGACACAAGATATAGATACATCTGTTGTGGTTCACAAGAATGTGGCAATAGGAAATGGAACATTGAGGATAGACATCATGAATGCTCTTAGGGTGCTCAATGAGAATGAACGTACGTGCATCACGCTGCAGCTGATGGATGGACTCTCTATTGATAACATAGCGGAGGTTACTGGAATGGCGCAAGGAACCATCAAGTCCAACCTCTCACGAGGAAAAATGAAACTTGCAAGTTATTTAAAACAAAATGGTTATGACCGATAATAATATGAAAAATGAATACCAACTGGATGCCGAAGACGAGAAGTTGCTTCAGGCTTTCTTCGCTGATAGCCAAGTGGAGATAGTGGATAATGGCTTCTCTGAGAAAGTGATGGCTTCTCTCCCTGCCGAGAAGCGTGTTCGCTTGGAGCATATATGGTTGGTCGTGTGCTTGCTCTTGGGCATTGCTGCCTTTGTCATGGAGAATGGTTGGAGCAGCATACAGGATTGGTTCTTCTCTTTCAAGATAGAGGGATTGTTGAGCATCGCCCATGTCGTGTCCCATATAGGAGGATACTTAGCCCATACATCGACCCATGTAGTACAGATGGTGCTGGCAGGTATAGCCACCGTTGTCGCAGTATGGGGATATAACGAGGTGATGGATGCTCGTGCCCGACCTTAGAAAGGCTGCCGGTATTTGCAGCCAGCTTTCCAGTTGCTGCATCCGTAGGCAGTCTTTCCTTTGATGATTGTTCCTTTGCCACAAAGAGGACAAGGCTTGCCTATGAGACTGTCATCTACTCCAACCGTCTCAGTCTTGGTAGTTTTCTTAGGCTTCTTTGTCGTGGCTTTCTTCTTTGTATCTTTCTTCTTGAGGTCTTCCTCCGATAAGACCGTGACTCTGCGACAACTGTTGTCAGACAATACATCAATGACAATATTGTTGATTTGCTCTTTCAGTTCGTTGATGAATTGCCCGGGGTCATAAGTCTTGTGCTCAATGTCACGCAACTTCTTTTCCCAGATACCAGTCAGCTCACAGCTTTTCAAAAGTTCTTCATGAATGGTATCAATCAGTTCTATGCCAGTAGGAGTAGCGAGTAGGTTCTTGCGCTGTCGTTTGATATAATGCCGCTTGAACAAGGTCTCGATGATGCCTGCACGAGAAGATGGGCGGCCGATGCCGTTCTCCTTGAGGGCGGCACGTAGTTCCTCGTCTTCCACGAACTTACCAGCTGTTTCCATGGCACGGAGCAAGGTAGCTTCCGTATAGTACTTAGGTGGAGTGGTCCACTTTTCTGTCAATGTAGGTGTATGAGGACCAGTCTCGCCTTTCTTGAATGAAGGCAAGGTACGTTCTTCTACCTCTTTCTTTGTTTCCTCGTCATCCGTATTTTTGTTATCCTTTGCATAGACGGCACGCCAACCGGGTTCAAGGATTTCTTTTCCACTGACCTTGAACTCTATTTTCTCCACTTTTTCTTTGTCCGTGTTCTCTACCATTCCCATGACGGTAGTGGTTGAGAACTTACAGTCGGGATAGAATACGCTGATGAAGCGTTTGGCTATCAAGTCGAAGACATTAGCCTCCATGTCAGTAAGTCCTGTAGGAGGAACACCAGTAGGGATGATGGCATGGTGGTCGGTGACCTTGCTGCTGTCGAACACTTTCTTGCTCTTTGGTAAATTCTTGTTGAAAGAGGCTAATTGTTGTATCAATGGCAGATATTTCTGTTGGCTGAATATCTTGGCTTGGCTTATGCCGTTGAGTATGCCCGTACACTTGGGATAGATGTCGTCCGACAGATATTGGGTATCAACACGAGGATATGTAGTATATTTCTTCTCGTAAAGACTCTGTATCAACTTGAGGGTCATGTCAGCGGAATAACTGAACTTCTTGTTGCAGTCTACCTGCAGGGAAGTAAGGTCATAGAGGTGGGGAGGAGCTTCCGTTCCTTTCTTCTTGCTGACATCAGTGACGGTAAATGGCTTGTCGGCAATCGTGCTGAATGCCTGCTCTCCTTCTTCCTTGCTGGTAAACTTGCCAGTGGTGGCAGTGAACTGTGTATCACGATAGATGGTGGCGAGTACCCAGTAAGGCTCTGATACGAAGTTGTCTATTTCTTTCTGCCTGTTTACAATTAAGGCAAGAGTCGGGGTTTGTACTCGTCCGATGCTCAGCACTTGTCTGTTCTGACCGTATTTCAGTGTATAAAGTCGGGTTGCGTTCATGCCGAGCAGCCAGTCACCAATGGCACGTGACAATCCAGCGAGATAGAGCGACTGGTATTCCGACTGGTCCTTTAGCTCCTGAAATCCTTGTCTGATAGCTTCGTCTGTCATGGATGAAATCCACAATCGCTTGACAGGACATTTAGCCTGAGCTTTTTGCATGACCCATCGTTGGATAAGCTCTCCTTCTTGTCCAGCATCACCACAGTTGATGATGCTGTCGGCAGCTTGCATCAGTCTCTCAATGGTAGAGAACTGCTTGCGGATGCCCTCGTCGTTAATCAGCTTGATGCCAAATCTTTGTGGTATCATAGGCAGTGCGGAGAGACTCCATCGCTTCCACATGGGGGTATAGTCGTCTGGTTCTTTCAGCTCACAAAGGTGTCCGAATGTCCATGTTACTTGGTATCCATTTCCCTCCATGTATCCATCACGTGAGGAATTGGCACCAATGATGCGAGCGATGTCTTTGGCAACGCTGGGTTTCTCTGCGATACAAACTATCATTTCTTTCTGATGATTATAATATATATAATAAGGTGTGCAAAGGTACGGCAAAAATCTGACAATATAATTTAGATATGCGTTAAATAACTTCAAAACATGAGATTTCTTTTGAGGCAGTTCTTTTTTCTACGAAATAATTCTTATATTTGCGCAAGCGTTTGTTTTTAAAGACGCCTTATACGATATAGCTTACAAGATTATAATAAGAACTATGAAAGTCGGATTATTTGTCCCATGTTATGTCGATGCCATGTATCCTGAAGCTGGTGTCGCTACATACAAGTTGCTCAAGCATTATGGGCTGGATGTGGAATATCCTGAGAAACAGACTTGTTGCGGTCAACCTATGGCTAATGCAGGCTTTGAGAAGAAGTCGGAGAAACTGGTTGAGAGCTTCGATGCTCTTTTCAAGGACTATGATTACATTGTGGCTCCTTCTGCTTCGTGTGCGGCTTATGTCAGAGTATATTATCCTAAGATCTTGGAGGGAAAGCATGAATGTGTTTCCTCCAAGAAGATTAAAGATGTCGTGGAGTTCTTGCATGATGTGCTGAAGGTAGACCATGTGCCAGGCAAGTTCCCTCATGCCGTGAGTGTGCATAACAGTTGCCATGGTGTGCGTGAGCTTGGCTTGTCGTCTCCGTCCGAGTGCCATGTACAGCCATTTAACAAGATTATCGACTTGTTGCAGTTGGTGGATGGCATCACTATCCATGAGCCAGAGCGCAAGGATGAGTGTTGTGGCTTTGGTGGTATGTTCTCCATAGAGGAACCTGCTGTCTCCACTCGTATGGGCGAGGACAAGATCAAACGTCATATTGCTACGGGGGCGGAATATGTGACAGGTCCAGACTCCTCATGCTTGATGCACATGGCGGGCATTGCCAAGAAAGAGCATCTGCCTATTAAGTTTATTCATGTTGTTCAAATTTTAGCTGCGGGATTATGAGTACAGAACATTCTAAAAGAGCCGCTATATTCACGAAGAATGTAGAGAAGACCACTTGGCACGATGCCACTTTCTGGTCGGTGAGGCAGAAGCGTGATGCCATGGCACAGCAACTACCTGAATGGGAAAGCCTGCGCGAGCACGCTTCTGAGATAAAGAAACATACTATTTCTCATCTGGCTGATTACCTTGATATGTTCTCCAAGAATTTGGAGAAACGTGGTGTGATTGTCCATTGGGCTAAGGATGCACAAGAATTCAATGAGATAGTCTTGGGCATATTGAAAGACCACAATGTTAAGAAGATGGTGAAGTCGAAGTCCATGCTGACCGAGGAATGTGAGATGAACCCTTACTTGGAGCAGCATGGCATTGATGTCGTGGAGACTGATTTGGGAGAGCGTATCATCCAGTTGCTCCATCAGAAGCCAAGCCATATCGTCATGCCTGCCATTCACTTGAAGCGTGAGGAAGTAGGTAAGATGTTTGAGGAGAAAGGTATCTCTTTGGAGAAAGGAAACTATGATCCTACTTATCTCACTCGTTGTGCTCGGCATCATCTGCGTGACCAGTTCATGGAGGCAGATGCTGGTATGACTGGATGTAACTTCGGAGTGGCTGCCACGGGTGACTGCGTGGTATGTACCAACGAGGGCAATGCCGACATGACTACTTCCATGCCAAAGCTCCATATCGTTGCCATGGGTATAGAAAAGCTGGTGCCCGATTACCAGTCCTTGGCTGTGTTCCAACGCTTGCTTTGTCGTTGTGGTACTGGTCAGCCTACCACTACCTATACTTCCCATTTTCGTCAGGCTCGTCCCGGTGCGGAGATGCACGTGGTATTGGTGGACAATGGACGGAGTGACATCCTTGGCAACAAGGACCATTGGGAAACGTTGAAGTGTATGCGTTGCGGTGCTTGCATAAATACTTGTCCTGTATATCGCCGTTCTGGTGGTTATAGCTATACTTACTTTATTCCAGGTCCTATCGGAGTCAATCTTGGTATGCTGAGAAATCCACAGGAGTATAGTGATAATGTGTCAGCTTGCAGCCTATGCTTGTCGTGCGACAATGTTTGTCCATCCAAGGTTAGTCCCGGTTCTCAGATTTATGTATGGCGACAGAGCCTTGATGGCTTAGGAAAGGCTGATCCTATCAAGAAAGCTATGTCTACAGGTATGCAAGTGTTGTTCGACCATCCATCGCTTTATACTACTGCGTTGAGGTTCGCGCCATTGGCAAACCTGATACCAGATAGTTTGACTCACTTTAGTAACTTGAATGCTTGGGGCGTGGGGCACGCCAAGCCTACGTTTGCCAAGAAGTCGTTCCATGAACTTTGGAAAGAAGGAAAAATAAAATGAAGAAAGAAGATTTCCTGAACAAGTTGCGTAAGAATACGCACGTTCAATACGATATGCCCGATATGAAGATAGAGGGCATCCGATACGAGGATACTTTGCGGCAGTTTGTTGAAATGACAAAGACTGTCGGTGGTCATGTATTGGAGGCAAAGAAAGGTGAAGACTTGAACGAGATAGTTCGCAAGGCTTATCCAGAGGCAAAGGTCTTTGCCAGTAATTTGCCTGAGATAACGATTGCGGAGAAGAACCCCGATACCGTGGCAGATGCTAATGACTTGAACGGTACTGATGTGGGTATAGTC
>CAKQXI010000015.1 GCA_934281565.1 uncultured Prevotella sp. | reverse complement strand
GACAGCATACTGGCGTTAGTTGGGGCATAAGCATAGAAAGATAAAGTAGCATCGGTAGCCCAATACTTATCGTTGGAAGTATGCCAAGTATTGCCACTTCTTTTTGCTTTCTCAAAAGGAAAGAACTCTGCTTCTGTATTATCTTTCTTAGATACTGCACTAACAAAGATTTCATCACCAATCTCCGTTACTTTGGTTCCTCTGGTAGACACACTATTCTGGTTGCTGATTTCAGATAGAGGAACGCCAGAGCGAGTAACCAACTCGTCCTTGTCATTATAGAAATAAGTACCCACTTGCTCCACTGGGTGAAGATACAATGGTTTACCCAAGTCGCTCTTTACGATTAATGGATGATAAGAACCAATGGTACGAGTGGTTTCTTCATTACTACTGCTGCCAGAATTTGGTGTCCATCCATTTATTTCTGTTGCCGTGAATGAAATTTTCTTGTCAGAGAGCGTAACACTTGACATACCATCACTTTCTGAACAAGACATTAGGGATAATGACACTACTGATAAATGTGTCAATGCTAAAAGAAAACTTGCAATTCGTCTTTTAATGTATACCATCGCTTTAAGCTATTATGTTCTGCCGAACTCCCAAAAGCAGATGATTATTAAAATAGGCTTTATCCATTCAAAAGATATTGGCGTAGGAGTCCTTAAACTTCATTACATCCTTGCAGGTTGAGGTCTTAGGAAACCTATAGCGTCAAGGACAGAAGTCTAGGGGTACACCTACGCCAACGAGGGTATATAAGTATATAGCACAAAGCATACCCCTCCTTACGAAAGGGCACACTTGTGCCGTGTATATATACACGTTATAGTAGGTATCCACTGTCATCTCCCTCTGAACGCTGTTTGAAAGTTCCTAAGTTTCAACCTGTCAGAAGCAAATGTAGTAAACACCACTCTTTGTAAATAGAGCCAATCACGGATTAACGCCAGCAACTCATTGCCAGCAATCCATGAAATGACGATGCAAAAGTAATAAAAAGAATTGGAATTAACAAGGGATTTCCCTAATTTAATACAATTCCCCAATCCATAAGTACTTGCTGTCTTATGAACTGGGGTGAAAATATATGACTAAAAACTCAATGTCGCTTCTTGTAGGTCAACGGCTTTAGCCGTCAAGGTTCCCTTGCCTTTCAAGACTACGAGGCACTTGCCAAAGAACGCCTTGCGATTGCTCGCCTTGAAACGCTCCATGGATGTCTGGCAACCATTGTCTACACCGATAATCTCGGCATCCTTGCTTGACAAGGAGAAATATATCTGGTTGTCGGCATTCGGACAGAGATTGCCGTCCTTGTCCACTACATCCACCTCGACAAAGGTCGTGGGCTTGCCACTATGCGTCATGTTACCTTGATAGGTATTGCGCAAGACAATATGGTGTGGGGCACCAGCGGTCTTGATGACCTGCTCGCCCACTTGCTTGCCGTCCTTGCGGGCTATGACCTTTACTTCGCCAGGCTCATAGGTGACACGCCACATCACATGATACTCGGTAGACTTGTCATGCTCCATGCCCTCATTGGCTGCTCCATGGATGTTCTTCTTACGGACGCCCTGGCTCTTGCCATTGACAAATAGCTCCACTTCATCGGCATGGTTGTAATAGCACCACATATCTATCGTTTGCCCTGTAATCCAGTTCCAATGAGGGAATAGATGGAGAACATCTTTCTGGGTCCACTCGCTCTGGTACATATAATAGCTGTCCTTGGGGAAACCTGCCAAGTCGACAATGCCAAAGTAGCTGCTTCGGGCAGGATAGGCATACGGAGTAGGCTCACCGATATAATCGAAGCCTGTCCAGATGAACTGCCCTCCCACGAAATCGTTGTGCTTCACCACATCCCATGTCTCCTCATGGGTGCTGCTCCAAGAGGCGTGCATATTGTCGTAAGCCGAGCACATATAAGAGGGGTCGGTATAAGGAAGCCACCACTCCCTTGGTGCCGTGACGACGCTATCGCTTGGCATCTTGTAGAAGCCACGAGTTTGCAACGCTGATACGCTCTCCGAGAAGATGAATGGCTTGCCAGGGAAGTTCTTCGGCACGTCCTTGACCCATTGGTGATGATAGTTGAACCCTATCACGTCGATGGCTCCACTCTTAAACAGGTGGTTGTTGGGGTCTGGCTCGTTGCAACCAGCCGTGATGGGGCGTCCGCTCTCTGGGTCATGCTCCTTTACTATCTCCGCCAGATGCTGGGTAAGCAAGGAGTTCACACTCAACTCGCCATCCTTGGCTAACGTAGAGGCATCGTGACCAGCATTGAGTATCAAGTTGGCTTGCTCCAGACTTAATGTGTCGGCATCGACGGAAGACCATTGCTCGAGCACCTCATTGCCGATGCTCCACATGATGATGCTTGGATGATTGCGGTCGCGCCTCACTAAGTCGGAGAGGTCACGACGATGCCATTCGTCAAAGAAGCGTGCATAGTCGTTTTGTGACTTCTTGCGACGCCACATATCAAAGCTCTCGTCCATCACAAGGAAGCCCATGGAGTCGCACATATCCAACAACTCTGGAGCTGGTGGGTTATGGCTGCACCTGATGGCATTCACACCCATGTCTCGCAAGATGACCAGCTTGCGGTGCAAGGCATCCTCGTTGAGTGCTGCGCCAAGGCATCCTAAGTCGTGATGCTCGCATACGCCGTTAATCTTCAAGCTCTCGCCATTGAGGAAGAAGCCTTTCTGGGCATCAAACCTTGCATTGCGAAAGCCTGTGGTCGTCGTCACGGCATCCATTGTCTTCTTGCCCACCATCAGCTCTGTCTTCACCGTGTAGAGATAAGGGGTGGCGATGCTCCATAGCATAGGATTTGGCACTTGGAGCGTTTGCTCCGCCTTGTCGCTCATGTTGGAGGCAACGACCTTGCCCATGGCATCATATACCGTGTTACGGAATGTAGGATGGGCTTGACCTTGCCAATCGATACGAACCTTGACCTTGCCGTCGGGAGTGGTGGAGACATATTGTCCCCATTGGTTGATGTATATATTAGAGGTTTTAGTAAGCCATACATGGCGATAGATGCCACATCCGCTATACCAGCGGCTATTGGGCTGGTCGCTATTGTCTACCTTGACGGCGATGACATTGTCTCCCTCCTTGTCTATATAAGGTGTAAGGTCGTATTCAAAGCTACTATATCCATACGGACGATTGCCGAGCTTATGCCCATTGAGATAAACGGTGGCGTTCATATAAACGCCATCGAAGCCAATGACATAACGGTCGTATTTCTCCTTGGGATTGACGGTGAAGTGCTTACGATACCATCCTATCCCACCAGGCAAGGCTCCACCACTGGCACCTGCTGGGTTCGTGGGCAAGAAATCGCCCTCGATAGCCCAATCGTGAGGTAAGTCGAGAGGTCGCCATGCCAAGTCGGCATAGTTCTTCTCCTGCATACCAGCACTATCTGCCAATGTGAAAAGCCAACCTTTGTCAAAGAGCTGGCGCTCACGGGCACTTGTTGATAGCCCGCAAAACAACGCCAGCATAAATATGAGTGATTTCTTCATGATTACTTGAGTTTGACAACAACCTGCTTGCCTGCATACTTCACCATCTTGCCCTTAGGAGCATTGGCAAGGCTGATGCCTTGGTTGCTGTGTTCATTCACAAGGACAACATTGAAGCGACGACTCTGGAGCATACCGTCGAAACTACCCTTGCGATTGCCTATGGTAAGCGTCTTCTGGGCATCATCGTACTTGATGTCGATGGTAGCATACTTGCCCTTTTCGTAATTGTAGTTAGTGCCCTCGTCCTCGTAAAGAGTGAACTCACCGTCCTTGCCTGCATAGACATAAAGGTCGATAAGCTCAGGCTTCTTCTGGTCGCTCCATTCCATCTCAGGACCAACAGGAAGAATTGCACCTTCTGGAACAAACACAGGTATCTTCTCGTATGGAGCATCTGCCATGATGGTCTCACCACCAGCATAATGCTTGCCTGTATAGAAATCATACCAGCCCTTTTGCTTAGGGAGATATACATTGCGGGTATATTTCTGATACTCACCCACAGGGCAAGCCATCAAGGCTGGACCAAACATCCACTGGTCCTTGATGTCGAGAACATTGTCGTCACCATTAAAGTCCATCACCAAACCACGCATCATGGTGTAGTCCTTTAAGTGAACCATACCAGCCATGCTATAAAGGTAAGGCATCAAACGATAGCGGAGCTTGTCGTAGAACACGATAGCCTTGTAAGCCTTGTGGTCGGCTGGAGCAATGTTCCAAACCTCACGCAAAGGCCATTGACCATGGGTACGATAGAGAGGAACGAAGCAACCAAACTCATTCCAACGAGCTTGCAACTCACGCCACTCTTTCAAGTCGCTGTTCTCTACGCCTGTCTTGTCAAACTCTTGTTGGGCTGCAACATAACGGTTCTCTACACAAAAACCGCCTTGGTCCATGCCCCAGAAAGGAAGACCAGCCATGGAGTAGTTCAAGCCAGCCGTCATCTGGGCACGCATATCCTCCCATCGTGTCGCTATGTCGCCCGACCATGTAGCGGTGCTATAACGTTGCTCACCAGCGAAGCCCGAACGTGTCAAGAGGAATACACGCTGATTAGGATTGACGGAACGCTGACCATGATAGATGGCATCCGCATTCACGATGCTATAAGCATTGAAATACTCCGTGGAAGTGCCAAGTGCCGTAGGACCAGAGAGAGCCTTGCGATACCACATCGGGGTACAATCACGGACATTAGGCTCCGAGGCATCCATCCACCAGGCATCTACGCCATACTTATACTTCGTATAAAGGTTCTCGTCCATCTGGCGCCAGAACATCTTGCGAGCACCAGCATCATAAGCGTCATAGAATGAGCCTCGGAAACCTAACCAATCGTGGATGTCGTCCTTGATGGCTTGATGATACATCCATCCCTTGGCATCAAGCTCCTTGTAGTTCTTGACCGTGTCATAGAACTTAGGCCATACAGAAATCATGAAACGGCCATTCATGGCATGGACACTATCCAACATGGCTTGTGGATTGGGATAACGTGAGGACTCAAACTCATGGCTTCCCCATGAATCGAGAGGCCAATAGTTCCAGTCCTGTACGATGTTATCGACAGGGATGTGGAGGTCACGGAACTTCTTCAAGTTGCTTTCGATGTCCTCACTGCTTTGATAACGCTCACGACTTTGCCAGAAACCAAGGACCCACTTAGGATAGACAGGAGCCTTGCCCGTCAATGTACGATAGCCACTGATTACCTCGTCCATGTTCTTGCCTGCGATGAAATAGTAGTCCATGTCGGGAGACATCTCACTCCAGATGCTTAGCTGGTTCTTCTCTGCCTCCGAACGAGGTGAGGCGACACGAAGTCCACAATAAGAAACATCGCCATCTGGCTTCCACTCAATGCGGATAGGTGTCTTCACGCCCTTGGAGATGGGAGCGGTAAACTTATAGGAATTAGGGTTCCATGCCGTGCGCCAACGCTCTGGGACAACCAACTTGCCGTCTATATATATCTTCATGTATCCAGCGTAGTAGAGGATGAACTGATAGAAGCTATTGGCAGGAGCCTCAACATAGCCCTCATATACTACTTTTGAGCCATTCAAGGCAAAGCCCTTGGGGAGGTTCTGGATACCGCCCTTGTCGGTCTGGTTACATATCTCCGATGTCTCAGGCATCGCATACTCAAAGTAGATGCTGTCTTCACCACGTACTATCTTATGCCCATCCTTGGCAACGTATGTACCCGTGAGCTGACCAGCCTTGCCGTCTTTGTCATAGAGCTTGAAAGCACGGTTCAACTGGAGATAATCTTCGGGATTGCCCCAACGGCAATATGAATAAGTATCCCAGAGGATGCCATAGTTCTTGTTGGAAACCACAAAGGGCACACTTACCTTGGTATTATACTGGAAGAGGTCCTCGTTCTTGCCTTTCATGTTGAGTTCCTCGCTCTGGTGCTGACCAAGACCATAGAACGCCTCATTGGCTGGGCTATCGAACAGGGCACGCCATGACCAACCATGTTTCTTGGCTTCTGGCACTTTGGCTATGTCCACTCCTATCTCACGGTCTGGTACGGTGAAAGGCTTGAATGTCTTTCCACCCTGGGCTACCTCATTAAGAAGAAGATTGCCTGCATGGTCGTAGAAAGCAATATGCCCTGTGTTCTCATTGAGCACTGCACGCATGGATGCCGTAGTAACAACGAGGTAAGGTGATTGTTCTTCTACCTTGTAATTGGAATAACTTGCCTGAGGAACGATTATCAGGCTTTGCTTGTCACGAAAGGACGTTTCGGCGGTTGCCTGGACACGGATTATCTTATCCCCTACAACTTGGAGGCGAACTTGGGTTGGTCCGTTCTGGCTTTGCCCTAACTGTACGGTAAGATAGTTACCGTTTTGCTTAAATCCTGCCGAAGATGCTTCCATTGCACCCATCAACAGCATTGCTGAAATGATAAATGTTTTAGTTAGTTTCATGTTTAACAGAAATTTATGCCGCAAAGATAGGCATTATTCTGTATATCCATTGTACTCTTTTGTTTTCAATATGGGTATCAAATGTTAATCTATCGTCAAAAAATGTACTTATTTGAATATTTTCTTCTTGTATTGGGATGGTGTCATGCCATAAGTCTCTTGGAAATACTTAGAGAAATAGCGTGGATTGTTGAAGCCTACACGATAGGCTATCTCACTAATGGTGAAATCACCTGTACGCAACAATTCTTCGGCACGCTTGATACGCTTGGCACGTAGATACTCCGATGGCGTGGTACCTGTCAAAGACACCATGCGCTTATAAAGCTGGACACGAGAGATATAAAGATGGGCACTCATATTCTCTACCGAGGTATCAGGATTGCTCATGTTGTCTTGTATATAAGCATCCACCGAGGCGATAAACTTCTTATCTCCCTCGCTCATGGTATATTCTTTCTCTACCGTCTCTTGTGCATCAGGGAAAGTAGATGGATTGGACAATCTCAATAAATTCTTGATATGAAGATTGAGCATATCGACATCAAAAGGCTTGGTGATATAGTCGTCCGCACCACTCTCCAGTCCTTTCATCTTATGCTCTTGCGCCAATCGAGCCGTAAGCATGACAAAAGGAATGGATGCCGTATCTGGATTGCCCTTGACCAATTTGCATAGTTCATTGCCGTCCATCACGGGCATCATGACATCGCTGAGTATCACATCAGGACGATGCTCGATAATCTTTTGCCAAGCATCTTGCCCATTGATAGCCTCCACCACTTGATAATCGACCAAGACATCACGCATGAACTCTCGAAAATCGTCACTATCATCAACCAAGAGCAATGTACACTTCTTGGTAGAGGATGGTTGGCGGGATACAGGTTGCTTCTCCATCGGGATAGGCATCACTTGGTCTATTGGTAAATCTACGATGAAGATAGTTCCTCCCTCTGGATTATCTTCCACGGTTACCTCTCCACCATGCAACTTAGTAAACTTCTTGACAAGATTTAATCCTATGCCACTACCTCCGAATGGTTGCATCTCCGTACCATTCACTTGGTAGAAGCGTTCAAATATATGTTGCTTTTCCTCATCACTGATGCCCTTTCCTGTATCTGCTACTTTGATACGCAGCATATCATGCTTTCTTCCCTCTACCTCTTGTCGTAAGACAACATCAAGGGTCACGGTTATCTTTCCTCCATCTGGCGTAAACTTATAGGCATTGCTCAAAAGGTTATTGACTATCTTGCCTACCTTGTCGGCATCAAACGACATCAAGAGCTTGGGCAACGTTGAGTGAAACGACAAAGCAACCTTGTCATTGCCCAAGGCATGGAACGAGCCACAAACACTATTGACAAAAGAAACGATGTCCATACGAGACAGCACCAACTTCTCCTTGCCTTGGTCAAATTTACGAAAATCGAGTATCTGGTTGACCAATGCCAACAAGCGAGTGGCATTACGATGTATCAACTCCAACTTACGCTTCTTTCTCTCATCACTTTCTTCTTTCAACATACTCGTCAAAGGGGAGATGATGAGCGTCAAGGGAGTACGAAGCTCATGGCTCACATTAGTGAAGAAGTTAAGTTTCAATTCGTTCAGCTCCTTTGTCTTGCGAATGTTCTCCTCCATCCTCTCATGCTCAAACTTCTCACGCTCTTTCTCCAACATTCGTTTGCGACATACATAAAGGATGCCACAAATAAGAAGAAAATAGATAAGGATAGCCCAATTGGACAAATAGAAAGGAGGACGAACACGTATCTTTAGTTCGCTTATCTCGTCATTGACCGTTCCATCGCCATTCACCACTTTCACTTGCAACGTATAACAGCCCGATGAAAGATTGGCAAACGTTACCTCAGGACGACCATTTGCCGTCATCAACCACTTATCCGTCACTCCCTCCATACGATAGAGGAAACGACAACGAGCTGGGACTACGACATCGCTGGATGCCAATTGTATCGTAAAGGCATTGTCCTTATAACTCAAATCAAGCTCACGACAAAAGTCGAGTGCTCGATTAAGCACAACCTTTCCCTCATATTCCTCACCTGCTTTCAAAGGATGGTCGAAAAGAACCAAACCACTAAAAAGTGCCTTGGCTTTCCTTTGGATACGACGGTCGACCTGTGGATGAATGATATTGATGCCATTCTGACCACCCAAGATTATATCCCCGTTGATAGCCAAGAACGCTGAACGATAATTAAATTGCTTGTCTTGCAAACCGTCCAAGTTATTATAACTTATCATGCTTAAGTCCCACTTACCTTCTTCGTCCTTGGTAAGTTTCACATGAGTGACAATAAACTCCGAGATTAGCCATATCGTCTGGTCTTTACCCTCTATAATAGAGCATCCAACAGCACCTTGGGTTCCATTCAACTCATTAATCCATTCCATTTGCCCACTATGAGGATCATACATGGTGATGCCTGCAGGAGTTGCCAACCAAAATATACCACGACTATCCATGATGGCATCATTGACCGAAGGACTTACAAAGGTACGCCCATCCTTGGTGCTATTATAATTGGTGAACCGATGAGTGCGCAAGTCCATCACCGAAAAGTTCTGGGAATGACCTATCAACACTTGATGATTTTTCATCAAGCTAACAGAGTTGAGGTAATTGGACGGTAATTGCGAATTGGAAGTGTCATAAGTGGTAAACCTCTCCGTTTGTGTATCCATGACCTGGAAGCCTCCACCCAATGTTGCAACAAGCAATTTCTCGGAGTTGACATCCTGATAGGAAGAAAGACTCCAAATGCTATTGCTTGCCAATCCTCCACTATTGGCATCGTATGATTTCCAATGTCCATCCTTATACCTTGCCATGCCTCCATTGAATGTACCAAAATACATCGTACCGTCTTTCAACGTAACACTGCTCACCACGACATCCGACCTCAAACCAGTCTTTTCCTTGCCATAACGCACTATCTGCCTTGTCTTGGGATTATAACAAACAATACCAGCATCGTTAGTGCCACACCAGATATTGCCTTGCTTATCCTGTGTGATGGTACATACATCACCAAGTTCTATCGTAGAGAACCTTGTAAACGATGGAGAATAGAATGCAACGCCATTCTTATAGGTGCCAATCCATACCGCACCGTTCTTGTCTACATAGAGTCGTTGCAAGGCATTGTCCGGAAGTGCGCCTTTTTGTTCTTGCCCTTTCAAATATTGGTGACACGACTTACTTGTATAATCCAATATCACCAAACCATCATGGTCGGTGGCAATCCACAGGCTCCCATCCTTTCCATTGACCATGTCACGTATCAAGAACTCCTTATTGATTGGCATCATGATACCTTGTGACTTGAGGAAATCAACCATGCTTACATACCACTTCCTTTGTGCCACCGCATAGATAAACGTACGACCGTTGGTTGTCACCCAATAATTGTTGTGGCTATCTATAGAGATAAACGCCCCATCATCTTTCAAATGGAATTGGTTTGGCAAATAATCATTGACCCACACGACACGCCGATGCAAACCATCTAAGCGTGCCAAAGTTCCATTGACAAAAGACAAGACAACGGTACCATTCACTTCTCTTATGTTACTTACTTCCTTATAAGGCATCGCACCTTTTCTCAAAGAGAAAGCAAACATATGGGTCTTCATCGTTCTTGTATCAAGGAAATAACATCCCTTGCCAGAAACGACTAGCCACATATTCTTCTGGGAATCTATAAAGACTTTGCTGACCTTGCCCGTAATGCCCATGGGCTTTAGCCAAGCATCTATATTGCGATTGAATTGTTCTTTCTCATAGTTATAAATACAATATCCTACGGGTGTATGAACCCATAGATTGCCTTGGTAATCTTGTTGAATGTCATCAATGGAATTGTTCAACAAGGAATGTTTATCTACATTATTATATAAAAAAGTCTTGATACGGAAACCATCAAAACGGTTGAGACCCGCTTGCGTTCCCAACCATATAAATCCTTTGTCATCTTGTAAGATTGCATTAACCTGGCTATTACTGAGTCCATCCCGATTGACCAATACGTTAAACTCCACATTCTTGACGGAGGCACTCAATAGGAAAGGTTTTATCAACAAAAGGGAAATACCTATCAAGACATAGGTTTTCCTTTTCCAATGCATTTTTTTCGGTATCGTTATCATCATATTAGATGTATTAAAAGGGCTTAGATATAATATTCCGCAGAGTCTACAAGTCCTGCACGAAGGGCATACTTGGTTGCCTCATGCACATTATTGACACCTAACTTTCGGAAGATGTTCTTGCGGTGGGTATTGACGGTATGGAAACTGGAAAAACGCTTCTCGGCTATCTCCTTTGTCGTCATCCCTAAAGCGATGTCTTTCAGGATTTCCGTCTCGGTCTTAGTAAGGTTTATCTTCTCCTCCCTGTCATGAGAAGGAGCAAGAAGAACCTCGGTCATGCGCTGGCAAATAAAACGATTGCCATGAATGGCATAATTGATTGCCTCTCGGATTTCTGGCAAAGGACATTCTTTCATCAATATACTGAACTGCATACTGCTGGCTATCAAGACACGCACAAAATCAGGACTTAAATCCTCACTGAAAAGCAACCAACGTACATGGGGGAAACGCTGGTTGAGGATGAGTAACTCATCGGCATCATTGATGTCAAAGAGGGTGTAATCGAGTATCACCACCGCATCATCGTCTTTTCTCAAAGCGAGCATCAATTCCGCCTTGTCTTCAGTGTACTTACATTCAACTCCTTCTATCTGCTGAACAATATAGGTCAATCCAGCACGAGTGATGTCTTGTTTATCAGCTAACAGTATTCTCATAGTTTATAGTATTATTATGTTGGTTCCTTGCCTATCCCATCAGAACGACATCATAAATCCGAATCGAATGCCCCACTTGTCTATGCCCTCGTTATTGAGATAAGTGAGACGGCGCACATACTCCACGGAAAAGAACTTGAAGATATTATGTAAGCCTGCCACACACTCCCAGTAAGGCGTGTTGTTCATCACATGAGAGTTCTTTGGGAACTTATATAGGTCAGGAACATTCTGGTTCTTTGCCAAATATGGATTATTCTTATCTGTCAAATGCCCCCATACACCCTTGACACCAAACCATTCACGCCACTTGAGCTTCTTGATGAGTGGAATACGGTTTAGTAGCTTACCGTTCATATCCCATGCCAATGACCAGAATACCTGTTGGTCGTTCAAGAACTCCCAGTCTTTCATCAAACTGACGGTTCCCTCTTGCTCGATATAAGAGAGGTTGACAGGTGGCTGGATAAGCATTGGGAACGGTACCTTGTTCCATTGCATCTGCCCGACAGCATGGAAATCGAGGTAACCCCAGCTACCTAACCATTGACGCTTATAAATGCTGAGCTTGGTGATGTTGCTCTTGAACTGACCGCCCATAAAGCCATTGAAACCCATCGTATGTGAAAGCCCTATCTCTGGACTATCAAGATTGATAGGCAAGCGTTGTTGTTTGGTATTGACATAGGTCACACCTGGGTTATAATTAAGCCCTATACTAAAATCAGTCATACGTATCTTCTTCACCTCAGAGCCATCCAATTTATAATAGTGCAGATTGCCCACGGTCCTATTGCTCTGGAGACGAAGACTTGTATTGAAGCGGAGTCCCCAATCCGTCTCATAGACAAAGCCCAACTTTTGACGATGATAGAGGAACATCTCATCTTGTGTCGTTGCACGGAAAGTCATGAAGATATTATCCTTGTTATGAAGGAGGTTATCATCCGCAGGTGACATAACATCACGAGCTACCTCGAAAGTGATGTTGCGCATTGGGAACTCAAAAGGACTGTTCTTTTTCTTATTCAACGAATAAGTGAACACATGACCCGTATACCATTCATGGCTCTTTGTACCGTATGCCCCATAGCCATTCCAGAAGAAATGAGGATTAAGTGCCGCCATTGTACGACCAGCCAAACGCAAACGAATGCCATCTACATAGTTCTTGGATATATAGGTATTGACTGGTCCCAGGTCGAACTTGCTACGCTCGCCTTCCTTTGCACCCACTTCCACATAATTCTCCAACAAAGCCTTGATACCAAAGATTATCCATTTGAAGCCCTTGGAATTCTCCATGCGATGAATGAAACTATCCATGGACGACTCACTTTTCGTCAAGTCTACTTGTCGATACTTGTTCCAATAAGCCTCGTCACGGTTCATGGCATCAATGTCATGTCGCACTTTCGCCTTACCTTTGAATAGATTACGCGGCAAGTCATCGAAAGCATAGTCCGTAAGTCGTGTATTTCGCACAACGAGCAAATCTTGCAAGACTTTGTTGACATGAAGCTCCGCTATCATATCATCCTTGGTAAGCACCCACTCGCCATTATCCAACTTTGTATATTCCTGTTCTATCTTCATATCCGTCACCCAGTTGACATCACTGTTGTGAGGCATATAAAGATTACACTTTTTCACATGAAGCGTGCTATCAGCCAGCACATACAACTCACCACGGAAGCCAAAGTCCTGTGTATTGGCTGGGATAAACTGTAAATGATAGCAGAGATCACGGTCTACATATACTGTGTCCTCTATATAATAATGGTAGAACGATATTGCCGTTCTTCCAAGAGGTGATGGAAAAGGATATTGCAAAAGCCTCACATAGTCATCATAGATGTCCACATCGGTAAAGACCTCCTTGAGTGTCGTATTAAGGATTTCACCAGTCTGGATAACTTGTCCAATACCATTGCTCTGTTGTCCCTTGATAATATCTTTCTCGCTCTTAGGATTCTTACGGTAGATATGTTGGGACACTGTCTCATCAATGCTTACAGGCAAGGTGAGCTTATCATTATAAGGAGAAGTCTCCACTTGGTCCAAAAGATACTGGCGTTTCTTGAAGAACTTACTTTCCAGTTGTTCTGGCTTCAAATCGTTGAGAGCCAATGTTATCTTTTGATACCTGTCATATCTATAATAAGGATAATTAGTCAAGTCAGTCTTTTTCTTAGCAGCTATGACACGGCGCATCAATTCCACGGCAGGGTTATCCTTGCGTTTATACTTGCCACGCTTGGTCTTCACCACTACCTCGCTCAACTTATGACTATCGTCTTTCATCTTTATCTCCAAGAAAGAAGTATTGGCATCCACTTTCACCGTTTGTGTCTTATAGCTCAATGCACTCACTGTCAGCATCCATCCAGGATGCTTCTCTATGGTAAACTTACCCTCACTATCGCTCGACACAGCGATTTTATGTCCCTTATACTGTACACTGGCATAAGAAACAGCAAAACCATCGTCATCTATGACACGCCCCGTTATATTTTGTTGGGCAAGCATCTGCAACGAGCATAACACAAGCATGAGAAAAGTCACGAATATTCTCTTCAGCTTTTTTATATCCTTCATCGAATCTCTTTAAATATTAATACCTAAATTCTTCATAATCGCGTGCAAAGATATAAATATTATCTGAAAAACACAGAAAACTTTTTGGATTATTTAGTTTTTTTGCGTACTTTTGCACACAGAAATCAAAACAAACAATAAAGTATAAGGAATTTATCTGAATATGAACAATAAAGGCAATCTCACCGATGAACGTCCTCCCCTATTGCCTACCATCATTGGAACAGGGCTTGGTAGTGGTTTTTGGCGTTGGGGTCCTGGTACCGCTGGCTCTATATTCGCAACACTAATATGGTTGGCGATGGCAGGACTATGGGGAATCAATGGGGAAAGCCTGCAGAACGTGACTCTCTTTCTTGTTGTTTTCTTCACGATTGTAGGTACATGGGCGACAGCCCAGTTACAACCTTACTGGGGAGAAGACCCCAGTCGTGTAGTCATTGATGAGATGGTGGGTGTATGGATACCATTGTCACTATTGCAACCTTTTACCAAAGACTCACCATGGTGGGCGTTGGTGGCATTGGTATTGTTCCGCTTCTTTGATATGGTGAAGCCTTTGGGCATCAAGAAATTAGACCGCAAGAAAGGTGCGTTCTACGTAATGGCAGACGATATCCTCGGTGGAATATATGCAGCTATCACCATGACCATCATTAAAATTGGTGTGCTTTTGATTGGTGCATAATACATCGAAAAGACAGGGAAATGGGAAAAATCAAACATGAATTATGGACTTTTGGGAAAGCTGAGATGACCGCCTCGATAGCTTCGGTCATCGACTTCGGTCTGGCTTTCTTCTTATCCGATATTGTCGGCATCTATTACGGTCTGGCAAATGCACTCGGCGTAATGGGCGGGGGCATTACCAACTGTTGCCTGAACTATCGATATGTATTCAGCTATTCCCATCGCAAGAAGAAAAGTGTAGCTTGGAGATATTTCATCGTATGGGGAATCAGTTGGATTCTCAATTCAGGAGGCACCATTGCTTTCACCGAACTTATCAACAGCCACGAACATATCAACATACACTATATAATACCCAAAAGTATCGTGGCTTTCCTTGTAGCCATATTTATCAATTATCCTGGGCAACGTAGATTTGTATTCAAATAATGCATATCATTTAAGGTGTAATTTACAGAATAAACAATATAATAAAATATGAATTATAGAGATTTCTTACAAAAAGTAATCTACGTGATTATCAACCCTATCATCAAGGGAATGATCAAGGTGGGTATCACGCCAAACATTGTAACGACCGTAGGCTTCATCGGCAATATTGTCGCAGCAGTTTTCTTCATTGATGCCGCATGGAAATTAGGGTTAGATAACACTATCCGTTCTTGTATGACAGAAATAGGTTGGGGGGGCTTTATCATCCTTGCCTCTGGTCTCTTTGACATGATGGATGGGCGGTTGGCTCGTATGAGTGGAAAGAGCAGTCTTTTTGGTGCACTTTGGGATAGCACACTCGACCGTTATAGTGAGCTTGTAAGTCTTTTTGGCATCTGCCTGGCTTTCATTCGACTTGATGATGGTGAATGGTTCTGGATGGGAGTAGTGACATTCGTTGCCATGATTGGCTCTGTCATGGTCAGTTATGTCCGTGCTCGTGCCGAAGGACTAAACATAGAGTGCAAAGTTGGAATTATGCAACGACCTGAGCGTGTTGTCGTCACTGCCATTACCGCTATGCTTACAGGCATCACAGGTGACATCTGGTGGTTGGCTGGTGGCATGATACTTATTGCCGTACTTGCCAACATCACTGCATTCTGGCGTATTGCGCACTGCTATAAAGTAATGAACAAGTAATATTTACAGACTGAAAGTAATGTTTAGCATTTATCTGATTATATTGTTCGCCATGCTCTTTGCATGGAAAAAGACCAGACCTATCGCCATATACTTTTTGCCTTGGTTTCTCTTTGGAGTTGTATATGACTTGATGCGCCTCTACCCTAACTTCAAGGTAAATCCTATTGATGTACGTGGACTTTATGAGGCTGAGAAATCACTCTTTGGCATTGCAGCCTCATCTGTGACAGAACTGCAAGCTATCGCCGACCATACACAGACCATGATACCTGGCGAGTTCTTCAAAGTACACAATTGTAGCTTTGCCGATTTCATGGCAGGTATCTTCTATCTCTGTTGGGTACCAGTACCAGTAGCTTTTGCCATATACCTATATGTTACCAAGCAAAAGAAGTGGTTCATACGGTTCTCTTGGTCATTCTTAGTAGTCAACCTCATAGGCTTCGTCGGTTATTACATTCATCCTGCAGCCCCACCTTGGTATGCCATGAACTATGGCTTTGAAGCCTTACTCCATACTCCAGGCAATGTAGCTGGTCTTGGGCGTTTTGATGAAATGACAGGTTTGCAAGTGTTCCATGGACTATATGGCAAGAATGCCAATGTATTTGCTGCTGTTCCAAGCCTTCATGCAGCTTATATGTTCCTCACCACTATCTATGCAGTGATAAGCCATAAGCGATGGTACACCATCTTGCTGTTCTCATTTATCAGTCTGGGTATTTGGTGGACTGCCGTTTATTCAGGACATCACTATATCATTGATGTTATGTTGGGAATTCTCACGACCATCATTGGTTTCTTACTAATGGAAAAGATTATTTTCCCAAAGGTTATCAAGGATATATAAAGCAAGTTATCTTCAAGAAGCCAGCCTTATATAGCTATGACTTCTTGAAGATAACTCGTTCTTTTTGCTTATCATAAGTCTTTCTTAAAGCATCTTCTACGGCGATGTATCTCAGACTCCAAGTATTGCCATTGGTTTCTCATCTTCGTATTGGCTTCCATCTGGGGCATTGCTTCCGCCCATTTGAAACCATATTGTCTATATTGTTCTATCAAGTCGGAAAATATCAAGGCATTGGCACCCTTGGTTCGATATTCTGGTAAAACACCTATTAGCAATAAGTCTACCGTATCTGTCTTATGCCACTTTAGTATTTTCAGCAAGTGCCACCATCCAAAAGGAAAGAGCTTTCCATTCTTGGTCTTCTGCAAAGCCTTTGCAAAGGATGGGAAAGAGATGCCAAATCCCACCATCTTACCTCCCAAAGTCTTTATCTCATTGGCATCAACATTGTCACAAGCACTACTATCGGCATAGTTCTTATCCACGATAGCCGTCACAAGGTTGAGGTCCGCTTTCTTGATATAGTCGTTGACCAACTGGTCTATTTGTCGCTCAGAAAGTTTCTGGAAATCATAGAGGTCCTTATAGGTCTCATTCAATATCTCAAAGACTTTACGCCCCATCCCTTGCCTCAATAACTCCTTGGATGTAAACTTATGAACATGGAGATTATACCTACGCTCTATCATTTGAGCAGTCTTGGCAAACTTCTCTGGGGTAATCTCTGGAACCTTGATGCGATATTCCATCCAATCATTATCTTTCTCATATCCTCCGATAGCCTCTATATGCTGTGGATAATAAGGATAATTATAGATAACGTATGCTGTGGCAAGACGGTTAAATCCCTCGATCATCATTCCCTCACGGTCCATGTCTGTAAAGCCCAATGGACCAACGATTTCAGTCATACCATGCTGTCTTCCATATTCCTCAACTGCCTGCAAGAGAGCTTGTGATACGCTCATGTCGTCCACAAAGTCAAACCAACCAAAGCGCACTTGCTTTTTCTGCCATTGCTCGTTGGCACGATGATTGATGATAGCGGCAACACGCCCAACAATCTTGCTATCTCTATAAGCGAGAAAATACTCAGCATCACAAAACTCAAATGAAGGATTCTTGTCCTTACGAAGCGTACCAACTTCATCAAAGCGCATAAAAGGTACGGCATACTCACTATTACGATAAAGGTCGTAATAGAAGTCTATGAACAGATCTAAGTCTTTCTTAGTCTTTACTTGTCGTATTTCTATCTTGCTATTCATTTCTCTATTTATATCTGAAATGCCTAAAGTTCCTTAAGCCATTTCTTTCCTCTCTTAGTATAAGTCCAAGCCAAAAAGGTCAAGGCACAAACCAGCAACCAGCCAAATGTAAAAATCATTGCTTCCATCACAATTTCATTTTAAATCGTTTTTTAATATTCTATCACCTATCATAGCCAACACACACGTCAGCATACACCCTAATATGAGAGCATAAGCATTCAATATGCTAAACTTAGAAAGTCCTAATATAGGTGCTACATTACCAAGTACTAAAACGGCAAATGTTGTCTTAGCCAAATCAAAGAAGAATTTTCCAACGATTTCTCGCCTCATTTTCTCCCGATCTCTTACTTCATTGTTTCCCATATATCTTTATGTAATTGATTTATCTTTGCAAAGATACGGAATATTCCCTATAACTCCAAGCAATTTCATTGTTTTAACGTTTTCACGACGATACCTATATATAAAAATCTATAAAATGTTTAATGAGAAAATACATTTTTCTCAAAAATATTCGTACTTTTGTGTCACATTTCGTCTGTCCATGCGTAATAGGGATAAAGACAATTCTCCAAAAGGATTGAACGTAATGTTAAACTTTTAAATGGATAGAAAGATGAAAACAAAAATGATTATTTCGATGATGCTTCTGGCATTATTACCAGGAATTGCTTACTGCAACAAGATGACTGCCGACAACGACAGTATCTACATCAATGGTATGCCACTCAGTAAGTACATCCAAATGAACAAAACTCAGAATTCTTCGACTTTATTAAGGATGTCAACGAACTGAACAAGTTCTAAAAGAAAGCGCAGAATGACAGCAGAAGAATTCAAGCGAGAAGCCGAGACTTTGCAACCTATCCTTATGGCCGTAGCACAACGCTACTTGTCCAGACTGGAGGATGCCGAGGATGTGGCACAAGATGTTCTCATGAAGCTCTGGAATATGCTCGATGAGTTGCATAGTCCTATGGCTGCATTGGCTCGTGTCTTAACTCGCAACTTCTGCATCGACCGCATTCGGCGGCATCATACTACCGTGGAAATCAATTCGGCAAGCGACAGGATTACAGCACTGAACTATCACAATGCTGATAATCCACAACAAGAAATGATAGACCGCATGATGCAATCTATTGAGCATCTTCCACCCAAGCAACAGCTTGTCCTACGTCTCCGTCACATGGAGGGTCTGAGTACGGCGGAAATATCTAAGCTCATTGGTGATTCGGAAGTTGCCATCCGACAGTCACTATGCAGGGCACGACAAGGAGTAAGAACATTTTATATTAAATCAACAACGTGAAGAAATGAAGACAAGATACAACGACATCAAACTACTCATTGACAAGTTCTTCGATGGTGACACCACACTCGATGAGGAACAACGACTCTATGACTTCTTTGGTAATGGACAAGTGCCAAGGGAGCTGGAGGAATACCGTCCTATGTTCGTTGGCTTCGGAGCGATGTTGTACAAACCAGAGGAACATACTTCCAAGATACAGAAAACCATCTTACATCCTTTACGGCGCAAACTGATTTATGCACTATCTGGAATTGCCGCTTCCATCATCCTCTTTGTGGGCATCATGGCTGCCATCGACTTCCATGAAGACCAAGTACTTGCACGAACATACGCAGGGAGCTATATCATCGTAAACGGAGAGCGAATAGATGACTTGTCTCGCATCAAGCCCGACATAGAGCACGTCCTTAGCAATGCGCGTCACATTGAAAGTCATGTAGAGAGGCATTCCACCGTCAAACAAGCGGAGCAAGATGTTCTCAACAACATTGACGACCCTCTGGAGAAAGTCAGAATCGAACAACTCTTAAATGAATAATGAATAGGTATATGAAACAGAGATTAATTATATCCTTGGTCATGCTGATAGGTATTACTCTTTCAGCAATGGGTCAAAACAAGATAGACAACTTAGTAAATCGATACTCGTCCAACACAACGAGTAAGTTCACTTCGGCAGTGGAACGCAACCCCAAGACACACGCCATCGCCAAGGTTGTCAAGGTGCTGGAACTCAATTACACGAACATCCAACCATTCATTGATGCCTTTGAGCAAGAAGCCAACAACAACGATGACTTCAGCAAGCGTAGGGATGACAACGACCTCATCATTGTGCTTACCTCACGTGAGTCATTGCACAATCGCATCTATATGCTCAAGGCTTACAACTATTACGGAGCCAATGGCTATCGCAACAATCGCACCAACAGCAACATCATCATCATCGTAAAATATAAATAAATGGAAAAAACGAGGGATAACTACACTTTCTTGACTCACGCCCCTATACACAGGGTTATTTTCACCATGGCAGTGCCAACCATCATCAGTATGTTGTCGACGAGTATGTATAACCTCGCCGACACTTACTTTGTAGGAACCATCAACACACAATGTACCGCTGCCGTGGGTATCTCATTCTCAGTGATGGCAATCATCCAAGCCGTTGGCTTCTTCTTCGGGCATGGTTCGGGAAACTATATCTCTCGTAAGCTCGGTGCCAAGGAACACGACTTGGCAAGGAAGATGGCAGCAACTGGTTTTGTATTGAGTTTTCTGGCTGGCATCGTCATAGCTATTCTTGGACAGATATTCATCACTCCTCTTGCCGTGTTCTTAGGTTCCACACCTACCATCCTGCCATATACAGAGCGTTATCTTGGCATCGTGATGTTAGGTGCTCCGTTCATGACCACTTCCCTAACACTGAACAACCAAATGCGTTTCCAAGGAAATGCAGCGTATGCGATGAAAGGCATCTTGTCGGGCGTATTGCTCAACCTTGTCCTTGCCCCGCTGCTCATCTTGTATTTCTCTCTTGGCATTACTGGTGCTGCCATCGCTACATTGATTAGCCAAACATTCGGTTGCTGTATGCTTTTTATAATGAGCCGCAAGGGACAGAACATCCACATACGGTTATGCGACTTTACACCGTCCAAGAGCTTTGCCAAGGAAATCATCTTTGGTGGAACACCCTCGTTATCCCGACAAGGATTGGGCAGTGTATCAACCATATTATTAAATGTAGCTGCTGGCGCATACGGTGATGCCGCCATAGCTGGTATGTCCATCGTCACGAGAATATCGTTCTTTATCTATGCCGTTGTGATAGGTATCGGACAGGGTTTCCAACCACTATGTGGCTTTTGCTATGGTGCACAGTTATATGGCAGGGTGAAAGAGGCTTTTTATTTCTGTATCAAGTGCGGAACGACATTCTTGTCGGTCTGTGCGCTGATAGGCTTCATCTACTCAGAGCCAATCATCGAACTGTTCCGCAGTGACCCAGAGGTTATCAAGGTGGGAGCCGTGGCATTGGAATGGCAAGTAATCAGCTATCCACTCGTTTGCACCATCGTGATGACCAATATGTTGATGCAGACTATCCGTAAGCCTATTAGAGCCAACCTCGTAGCTGCAGCACGAAGCGGTTTGTTCTTCATTCCTCTTATCTTCATCCTCCCCTATTTCTTTGGCTTACTTGGTGTTGAAATGTGCCAAGCATGGGCTGATGTATGTGCCTTTGTCCTATCTGTTCCTATCGCATGGAGTGCTTTTAGGGATATGAAAAACAGCAATGGTTCTCAACCATAAGCTCTATATTAAAAGGCAAGGAATGGACGAACCCATTGCTCTTGTGTTGTTTTTCCATTTGGCTGGAAACGGAAAGACTTATAAGTACTATGGTTATTATAGCCAGGGTCAATGTTTATAGCGTTACTTGCATCGTAATTGGAAGAAGTCCATTCCGAAATCTGACTGCCTCCTAAGCTAAATTCCGTATAATTCCCTGTCTTTCTCAAGGCACTGTTGATATTGTCGGATACAGTATCCATGCAACTACTGCTAAAGAAACCATTCATAACCCAATTGCTTGGATAAAGTCCACCTCCAAGACCAGTCATAACAGCATAATACTGTCCTGCAGTTGGCAAGAACCAACCTGTGCATTTATCAGATTTAGCAGGTAGGGTAGTGTACCCTTTTGCCGCCTTTGCCGCTTCACTCTTAGCTAATAAGGCAGTGGTTTCAGTATATCCAGAACCATAGGTCTTATCGTATGAGCCACTAATAAGAGCAGGTGTATTGACATGAGGACGGCTATCGTCATAGGATGAAGACCATATAATGATAGAACCACCATTAGACGGTGATGTGGAACCAATAGTTTTCAATCCCATGACCAAGGCATGACCACCAATGCCTTTTGCCTTGGTATCTTTCTCTGTCCAATAGTTACTGCCTATATATCCCACAATACCAATGGGAGTCTTGCCAGATGTAAGATTTTCGTTCAGATGGGTAAGAGAACCATCGGAATAATAAATGTCACCAACTGTCAGTTCATAAGCGTAAGGATTTTCCGGGTATGCTGTGCCATCCGCTATATTTGTCGTATTATTCAATGACAATGATAAGTCCCAACCACGATTGCCTGTACCCTTAAAAGTCAAGTCATTCGGTTTTACAACCATAGTATAATGGGTGGATGAAATCTCACACAAGGTTCGTCCGTCAACTACATTACTGGCGGTAACATCAATAGGTGCTCCTGTCCATGTATAACTCTTGTCAGTAGAAAGATGATAAGCCGTTACAGACTTTGTCGTACCCAAACTAAGGTCTGCCAATACCATCGTATGGTCCATATCGAAGTTAATGCTGCTGGCATCATCACTGACATAGCCTTTGCTTATCTGCAAGTCATTGGCATTCAAGTTAGCTTGAGTTCCTTGGTTAGAAGAAGGTGTCCAAGCAGATTGCAAACTTTCAAAGAAAGCATCGGCGGAAGCTATCTTGTTGGCATCCAATGTTGTGCCAATAGTAGGAAGTCCACTGAGAACAGCATCACTACTCTCTTGGTAAGGATAATAAAGGAAGTAATGATAACTTGGAGAAAAAAGACTTTTCAGGGTTGCAGAGGAAGTACCGTCTGAAAAACTCCAAGTGTTTCCAGAGCAAGTGACCTTTACATTGGCTTTTCTTACCTTGTTGGCATTGTCAATGATGTAAAGCCCAGCAGACTTGCCATCATAGTTTGTCATCAAGGCAGAGCACTTCGTGTTCCAAGTCTTTGCGGTTTCTGATAAAGCGACTGTTCCCATGCTAAGGGTATTTAGTTCGGAAGTTGATAACTTATAGATAATGGTAACACCCGGCAACCATGATGTGCCAGCCAATGATGCAGTAAGAACATGGTCTTTTGACTGACCATTATTAAAAACGACTTCCACTTCTGCCTTGCTATCACTTGCAAATGATTGTGGTAGCATCAATAGTGTATTCTCATCCTTTGTAAGAGCCGTGCCTGTTTCACCGTCACTATTAACCTTGGTGTTAAGTGTGAAAGTATAATCGGCAGTAGTATCGTCATAAGTCCATGCAGTAAGTGGGTCGGAAGCATCCATCTTTGAAATATCCAAATCACCACTGTTCTTTACACCTTTGATGGTAATACTCTTGATAGTTCCTGGCAACATATCAGAACCAATGGCAAAGGTGATGGCTGTCAAGGCATGAGAGAACTGTAAATCTACGGCACTTGCTGCATCAGTAGCAGAACGTTGATTGTCCTCACTCTTTGCTACAATGAAGTCAGGTTGTAACTTAATATCATCTCCTGTCCCTGCTACATAGTGAACTGTCCTATATCCCGACAGCTTGCTGTCGCTTGTGGACAGCATACTGGCATTAGTCGGGGCATAAGCATAAAATGATAAGGTGGCATCAGTAGGCCAATACTTGTCTTTGGAAATATGCCAAGTATTACCACTCTTTGTTGCCTTTTCAAAAGAAAAGAATGCTGCTTCATTATTGTTTTTCTTAGAAATGGCACTAACAAAGATTTCATCACCAATCTCCGTTACTTTGGTTCCTCTGGTGGATACGCTACTCTGATTATTAATTTCTGATAAGGGGATACCAGCACGAGTAACCAATTCGTCTTTGTCATTATAGAAATAAGTACCTACTTGCTCCACTGGGTGAAGATACAATGGTTTCCCTAAGTCGCTCTTTACGATTAATGGACGATAAGAACCAACGGTGCTCATTGTACGAGTGCTTTCATCATTGCTACTACTTGAATTTGGCATCCATCCATTTACTTCTGTTGCAGTAAATGAAATCTTCTTGTCGGAAAGCGTGACTCTTGATAATCCCTCACTTTCAGAACATGATACTAAGGATGAAGACACTACTGATAAAGATGCCAGTGCCAACAATAAACTTACACTTTGCCTTTTAATGTATATCATTGCTTTAGCTATTATGCCTGCCGACTCCCTAAAGCAGATGTTAATTAAAATAGGCTTCATCTATTCAAAAGATATTGGCGTAGGAGTCCTCACAACTTTTACATCCTTCTCAATTGAGGTATTCGGAAACCTTAGTGTTAAGGATAAAGTAAAAGGACACACCTACGCCAACGAGGATATATATATGTATGTAACACAAAGTACACCCCTCCTTATGAAAGGGCGCACTTGTGCCGTGATATATATACACGTATAGTAGGCATCCACTATACAATCTCCCTCTGAACACTAGTTGAAAGTTCCGAATTTCCAATTGAACAGAAGCAAATGTTAGTAAACACCACATCTTATAAATAGAGCCAAACATAGATTAACGCCGACAACTCATTGCCAGCAATCTATGGAATGACGGTGCAAAAGTAATGAAAATATTTGAATTCAACAAAAGAATAGCATGATTTTATAATCATTAGTACCCAAAGAAGTGTATCTTATGACTCTTATAGTATATATTATGGTGGTATCATGAAATGCTTTCTTTCGGTCTGACAAAGCACTTTCATAGGGTGTTACACAGTACTTTATAAGGGTATCATAAAGCACTGTGTAACACCCTAACGAAGCACTGTGTTCCGCCCTAATAAAGCACTGTGTCAGACCCCATAAAAGTATCTCCATAAAGTGCCATCATTCAGATTAATAAGCTACTTCCATATTAGTAGAGTATGGCTGTGCATCAAGTAATACGATGGTGGTGTAATATTTTTATCTATACGCACAAGCTTTTTCACAAAAATTTCTTTATTACAAAAGTTTTTCGTATTTTTGCACTCCGAAACAGCATATTATCGAAGAAAGCAGAAATGGAGAAAGCTACTTATAAAGTTGGACTTGATGTTGGTTCTACAACCGCAAAAATAGCCGTCATCGATGACGGTAACCATATTGTATATTCTAAATACGAGCGTCACAATGCTCATGTCTGCGAACTCGTAACAAGATATTTCAATGAACTAAGTGAGCTGATTGGCAATGCCGACGTTAGCATTTGCGTAACGGGAAGTGTCGGCATGGCAACAGCAGAGCAACTGAAAGCTGAATTCGTGCAAGAAGTGGTTGCTGCGACCATCTATGCACGCAATGCCCATCCTGAGGCAAAGGCTCTCATTGACATTGGTGGAGAAGATGCCAAGGTCGTGTTCTTCCGTGGAAACCAACATGATCAAAAAAGCGGAAACGGCAGCATGGAGCTGAGAATGAACGGTAACTGTGCTGGTGGAACAGGTGCTTTCATCGACCAAATGAGTGTGCTCATGGGTGTAGACAACCAGCGTATGAGCGACTTAGCCATGAACGCCCAGCACGTCTATCCCATGGCTGCCCGATGTGGCGTATTCGCAAAGACTGACATCCAAAATCTCATGTCACGCAATCTTCCTGAAGAAGACATTGCCGCCAGCATCTTCCATTCCATTGCCGTACAAACAGTAGTGACACTCTCACATGGCATTGACTTCGAGGCTCCCATCTTGCTTTGCGGTGGTCCATTGACCTTTCTCCCTGCGCTTCGCAAAGCATTCGAGGACTATATGCACCTTTCTTCTTCCGACTTCATCGTTTCCAAAGACAGCAACATCATCCCTGCCCTCGGCTGTGCTTACAGGGCAAAGAAGAATGACAAAGTTGTAAAGTTGAACGAGCTTAGGAGTTACCTGAACACGGAGCCAGACATAGAATGGCACAGTGCTTTGCAACCATTGTTCAAAAATGAGCAAGAGCATCAGGAATGGTTAAGGAGCAAGGAACAATTCGCTACCGAGACGAAGCCTCTTTGCGCTGGGAAGCAGCGTATCGTCATCGGAATAGACTCAGGCTCAACCACAACAAAGATTGTTGCCGTTCGTCTGAATGACACCTCCAATACAACGGACATAGTCTTCACCAATTACCGCTTGAATCTCGGCAACCCAATCGGAGCTGTTGCCGATGGATTGCGTGCATTGAAAGAAGAAGCAGCCCATTGTGGTGCAGAACTGGAAATCGTTGGCAGTTGCAGCACTGGCTATGGGGAAGAATTGATAAAGAGCGCATTCAACTTAAATAGCGGTATCATTGAGACCATGGCCCATGAGCGTGCCGCAGCCTCATTGATGCCTGATGTAAGTTTCATCCTTGACATCGGTGGACAAGACATGAAAGCCATTTTCGTAGAAAACGGCGCCGTTGTCCGCATGGAACTCAACGAGGCTTGCAGCTCTGGTTGTGGCACTTTCATCCAGACCTTTGCCAATAACATGAACTATAACGTAAGCGATTTCGCCAAACTCGCTTGCCAGTCGAAAGCTCCTTGCGATTTAGGAACTCGATGCACTGTGTTCATGAACTCCAAAGTAAAACAAGTGTTGCGTGAAGGTGCATCGATTGCCGATATTTCAGCCGGCATCTCTTACTCCGTCATCAAGAACTGTCTTTACAAGGTTCTGAAACTACATGGCAACGACAACCTTGGTGGAAAAATAGTCGTACAAGGCGGTACAATGAGAAACGATGCCGTGGTAAGGGCTTTTGAGTTGCTGACCCATACAGAGGTGGCTCGTTCCAATATGCCCGAACTCATGGGAGCATACGGATGTGCCTTGCACGCCATAGCCGATTACCAAGCAGATGCCAACAAATCATCTCGCACCATTGACGAACTTCTCAGTCTTGCCCATTACGAGACCAAACAGTTGCAATGCCACGGTTGCGAAAACAACTGTTACGTTTCTCGCTATACCTTTGCTGGAGGCAACAAATACTACTCTGGCAACAAGTGCGAGCGTGTTTTCAACAACAAAGGAAAGAATGATGTGAAAGGCGAGAACATCTATACGTTCAAGTACAAGATGCTTTTCGACCGCCCTCTCACATCCTTAACCAACAACCATCAGAAAATAGGCATTCCTCGTATTCTCAATATGTATGAGGAATATCCTTTCTGGAATACGCTGTTGCGTACGGCAGGCTTTGACATCGTATTATCCTCCGAATCAACATTCACTAAGTATGAGAGTGCCCTCAACACAGTCATGAGCGACAACATTTGTTTCCCAGCTAAACTTGCCCACTCTCATATCAATGAGCTGAACAACAACGAGGAAGTTGCCCGTATCCTCATGCCATACGTTGTATATGAGCATAACGATGACCCAGAGCGTACTACCAACTCATTCAACTGCCCTATCGTCTCAGGATATAGTGATGTCATCAAGTCAGTCATCAAACTCAAGAAACCACTTGATGCACCAGTCATCAACTTTGCCAATTCCAAGCTCCTCAAGTTGCAGATTATAGATTACCTCCAAACACTCGGAGTCAGCAAGAAAGTGGCAAAGGCTGCTTTGGCAAAGGCTATTGAGGCACAAAAGGAATATACGACATCGATAAGGGACAAGGCATGGGAAATACTGCACACGAACAAGAAACTGACCATTCTTCTTGCTGGTCGACCTTACCATACCGACCCACTCATCCAGCACAAGCTATCGGAAATGATAGCCAACCTTGGCGTGAATGTCATCAGCGACGACATTGTACGGGGTGACCATGTTACCGATGCTGGCGAGACCTACCTCGTCAAGCAATGGGCATACATGAACCGTATCATCAAGAGCGGTCAATGGGCTGCCGAACAAGGCGACAATGTGCACTTCGTACAGATGACCAGCTTCGGCTGTGGTCCCGACTCCTTCATACAAGACGAGATACGTGACCTCATGAAACGACACGGCAAACCATTCACTTTGCTGAAGATAGACGATGTAAGCAACATAGGTAGTCTGAAACTACGTGTTCGTTCACTGGTCGAGAGCCTCAACTCGAAAGTGAAGAGTGAAGAACGAAGAGTGAAGAATGAAAAAGAAAGACAAGTAAATTCTTCACTTACCCAAACCAAGGTATTCAAGCAGGAGGATGTCCATCGTAAGATACTCGCCCCATTCATGACGGAATATCTCACCCCTATCATCCCACCTATCCTAAAACTGATAGGCTATGATGTGGAAGTGTTGCCTATGAGCGACGAGACAAGTGCGGAACTCGGATTGAAGTTCGCCAACAACGAGGTTTGCTATCCTGCGACATTGATTGTGGGCGACATCATCAAGGCTCTGAAATCTGGGAAATATGACTTGGACAACACCGCAGTGGTGATGAGCCAGACTGGTGGACAATGCCGTGCTACCAATTACGCAGGACTTATCAAGCGAGCTATGGTTGCCAATGGCTTTAAGAATGTGCCACTGCTTACCTTGGGTGTCACTGCTACATCGGAAGATGTCAATGAACAAGAGGGTTTCAACATTCCTTGGATAAAATATTCACAAATCATCGTAACTGCCATCCTATATGGCGATGCCATCAACGAGATGTACAATGCTTGTATCGTACGTGAACGTAAAAGCGGAATAGCCAAAGAGTTACGAGACAAGTACATGAGTTTGATTGACAAGCCTATCGCCAGGAATTCAGCAAAGGGACTCATCCACCTTTTGGAACAAGCCGCCGAAGAATTCAATGACATGACCTTGGATAAAGATGTTCCAAAAGTGGGCATCGTAGGTGAGATATTCTTAAAGTTCAACCCATTCTCCCATCAGTTCTTGGAGAAATATATCATATCAAAGGGCATTGAGGTTGTTCCACCTCTCTTGGCACCATTCTTCTTGCAAGAATTTGTCAATGTGGAAGTCCAAAAGCATCTGCGCCTTAGTTGCTCCAATGTGCCAGACCTTGTCATCAAAGGAGCATACCAAGCACTTATTGGCAGGCGTATCCGACAAATCAACAAAGTAGCGAGCCGTTTCCGTTATTTCCGTAAATTCACCAATATCTATGATGATGCAAAAGAAGTAAAGGGAATTGTTTCGTTAGCGGCACAATTTGGCGAGGGATGGCTCTTGCCTGCTGACATCATTGGCTATCTACGTGATGGAATCGACAATGTTATCTCTTTACAGCCTTTTGGTTGCATTGCCAACCACGTAGTATCCAAAGGTATAGAGAAGCGACTGCATGAACGTTTCCCACAACTCAACCTCGTATCGTTAGACTTCGATTCAGGTGTTAGCGAAGTAAATGTTACCAATCGTTTGTTGCTTTTCCTCGACTCCATTGCGAGTTAGTTATTTCGTGGACTAAGATTTCTCCCACAATTATGCCACTTTGGGGATATTTTCGTTTCCATGAACTTCTATAAAAAAGACAGTTTATTATTATACAATCCTTTTCATCCTATCTGTCTTACATCAAGAAATAGCACAGGGCAGACGCATTAAATTGCGCTGCCCTCCAAAAGTTTTGACAAGTACTCTTCATCCCAGCCAGCCTTCAATCTT